>NZ_JAPDBT010000024.1:0-55601 GCF_027705405.1 Aeromonas sp. QDB34
GCCCATTTCTGTCAGGCTGAAATCTATAACCTTCGCGGGCATGTGTCAAAAAATGGGAAAGCAGACTCTATTCTGACTGTCGTTTTCAGAAGACGGCTGCACTGAACGTCAGAAGCCGACTGCACTATAGCAGCGGAGGGGTTGGATCCATCAGGCAACGACGGGCTGCTGCCGGCCATCAGCGGACGCAGGGAGGACTTTCCGCAACCGGCCGTTCGATGCGGCACCGATGGCCTTCGCGCAGGGGTAGTGAATCCGCCAGGATTGACTTGCGCTGCCCTACCTCTCACTAGTGAGGGGCGGCAGCGCATCAAGCGGTGAGCGCTCTCCGGCACCGCCAACTTTCAGCACATGCGTGTAAATCATCGTCGTAGAGACGTCGGAATGGCCGAGCAGATCCTGCACGGTTCGAATGTCGTAACCGCTGCGGAGCAAGGCCGTCGCGAACGAGTGGCGGAGGGTGTGCGGTGTGGCGGGCTTCGTGATGCCTGCTTGTTCTACGGCACGTTTGAAGGCGCGCTGAAAGGTCTGGTCATACATGTGATGGCGACGCACGACACCGCTCCGTGGATCGGTCGAATGCGTGTGCTGCGCAAAAACCCAGAACCACGGCCAGGAATGCCCGGCGCGCGGATACTTCCGCTCAAGGGCGTCGGGAAGCGCAACGCCGCTGCGGCCCTCGGCCTGGTCCTTCAGCCACCATGCCCGTGCACGCGACAGCTGCTCGCGCAGGCTGGGTGCCAAGCTCTCGGGTAACATCAAGGCCCGATCCTTGGAGCCCTTGCCCTCCCGCACGATGATCGTGCCGTGATCGAAATCCAGATCCTTGACCCGCAGTTGCAAACCCTCACTGATCCGCATGCCCGTTCCATACAGAAGCTGGGCGAACAAACGATGCTCGCCTTCCAGAAAACCGAGGATGCGAACCACTTCATCCGGGGTCAGCACCACCGGCAAGCGCCGCGACGGCCGAGGTCTTCCGATCTCCTGAAGCCAGGGCAGATCCGTGCACAGCACCTTGCCGTAGAAGAACAGCAAGGCCGCCAATGCCTGACGATGCGTGGAGACCGAAACCTTGCGCTCGTTCGCCAGCCAGGACAGAAATGCCTCGACTTCGCTGCTGCCCAAGGTTGCCGGGTGACGCACACCGTGGAAACGGATGAAGGCACGAACCCAGTGGACATAAGCCTGTTCGGTTCGTAAGCTGTAATGCAAGTAGCGTATGCGCTCACGCAACTGGTCCAGAACCTTGACCGAACGCAGCGGTGGTAACGGCGCAGTGGCGGTTTTCATGGCTTGTTATGACTGTTTTTTTGTACAGTCTATGCCTCGGGCATCCAAGCAGCAAGCGCGTTACGCCGTGGGTCGATGTTTGATGTTATGGAGCAGCAACGATGTTACGCAGCAGGGCAGTCGCCCTAAAACAAAGTTATGTTCGCTGAGGAGAGTCAGTGTTACGAGGATTGAATCATATTACTATTGCAGTAAGTGACCTTGAACGTTCCGTGGAGTTCTATACGCGTCTATTAGGAATGAAGGCACATGTCCGCTGGGATAGTGGGGCATATCTGAGCTTGGAGGCTACTTGGATTTGCTTGTCTTGTGACGAAGTGCATCCGAGCCAAGATTACTGTCACATCGCGTTTGATGTTTCCGAAGAGAATTTCGAACCAGTTACTAAAAAGCTTCGCGAAGCACATGTCGTTGAATGGAAACAAAATAGAAGCGAAGGACTTTCTTTATACTTGCTCGATCCTGACGGCCATATATTGGAAATCCATAGCGGTAGCCTACAAAGTCGTTTGGAATCGTTGAAGTCTAAACCCTATCAAGGGTTAGTATGGCTATAAGCAAACATAACAAGTCAATTAACTACGCGCCTGCGGCGCCGGACGTGCTAGCGCACGCCGGTTATTTCGGGCGTTAGGCATCACAAAGTACAGCATCGTGACCAACAGCAACGATTCCGTCACACTGCGCCTCATGACTGAGCATGACCTTGCGATGCTCTATGAGTGGCTAAATCGATCTCATATCGTCGAGTGGTGGGGCGGAGAAGAAGCACGCCCGACACTTGCTGACGTACAGGAACAGTACTTGCCAAGCGTTTTAGCGCAAGAGTCCGTCACTCCATACATTGCAATGCTGAATGGAGAGCCGATTGGGTATGCCCAGTCGTACGTTGCTCTTGGAAGCGGGGACGGATGGTGGGAAGAAGAAACCGATCCAGGAGTACGCGGAATAGACCAGTCACTGGCGAATGCATCACAACTGGGCAAAGGCTTGGGAACCAAGCTGGTTCGAGCACTGGTTGAGTTGCTGTTCAATGATCCCGAGGTCACCAAGATCCAAACGGACCCGTCGCCGAGCAACTTGCGAGCGATCCGATGCTACGAGAAAGCGGGGTTTGAGAGGCAAGGTACCGTAACCACCCCAGATGGTCCAGCCGTGTACATGGTTCAAACACGCCAGGCATTCGAGCGAACACGCAGTGATGCCTAACCCTTCCATCGAGGGGGACGTCCAAGGGCTGGCGCCCTTGGCCGCCCCTCATGTCAAACGTTGAACGACAGCTTTCCCAAAAGCTCTACGGCTGCTCTGGGTCGACACCGGTAATCGGATCGTTGCCGCACTGAACAGCGCCCCGTTCCAGGTCGCCTCCATTTATGCGGCTGAACCGAGGGAGAGCAGCTTTACGCCGTCTGGCCGCAGTTCGCCCTTGGGCGACACGTGCCGGTAGAGCGTCTGCCGGGTAATCCCGAGTTCTTCGCAGAGATCGCCCACCTTGGTTTCCGGTTGCCCCATGCTGGCCATCGCCAGGCGTAGCTTGGCGGCGGTCATCTTGAAGGGGCGCCCCCCTTTCCTGCCGCGAGCGCGCGCCGAGATAAGTCCAGCGACTGTTCGCTCGGAAATCAACTCACGCTCGAACTCGGCCAGCGCGGCAAAAATACCGAACACAAGCTTGCCGGCGGCAGTCGTCGTGTCGACCGCCGCACCGTGACCGGTCAGGACCTTCAGGCCCACGCTACGCGCAGTTAGGTCGTGCACGGTGTTGATCAGGTGGCGCAGATCACGGCCAAGCCGATCGAGCTTCCACACGATCAGCGTGTCCCCTTCACGAAGCGCCTTCAGGCAAGCAGCCAACCCTGGGCGATCATCGCGCCTGCCCGAGGCCAGATCCTCGTAAAGGTGCGCAAGGCTCACACCAGCGGCGATGAGCGCATCGCGTTGCAAATTGGTGGACTGGGATCCGTCCGCCTTCGATACCCGCATGTAGCCGATCAGCACCTTTTCACCCGTCACGTATACGTTCGATTATGTGACAGTGTGCGCCGGAAAATTCTGGCCGTCAAAATTTGTCACTTAACCCGTCATTCTGTCTAAGACATGCAAAGGGTCCATCAGGCTCGTAATGTGACAGAAATTCCGGGGGGATGCCTTCCTTTGCAAAGGTGGCTCGCAACTGTTCCAGGGAAGCTGGGTCGCGCCGACCATAGGAAGCCAAGGCGAACAGCGAGCGCGCCGTCTCGGGGTTGTGCCGCGCTTCAATGATCGCCTCACTGATAGCTTGGACCGCCCGTTGCCAGTGATTGACGGGTTCGGGCTTCGGCGCTTTCGCCGGCAGACCACTGGTGAACCCGGTTTGGGGCTCGGACCAGAACAGCTTTGCATGCTCGCCTGGCGGGCTTATATCCCTCACCTCAATCAAGCTGATTGCCGCTGCCGCTGCCTCCAGCATCTGCAACCGTACTGCCGGGTTCAGGGTTTCATACGGTCGCCACAGACTTTGCCCAGCACGCAGCGGATGCCCGCAGCCTTGCCAGACTTGGCGGAGATACCCCGCGTAGGTTCCGCACGCCGAAAGCGGGGTGTTCAGCTCATCGAGCAGCGTGCGTAGCAGCCGAAACCACAATCCAGCGTGGATGCGTCGGCGCGGCAGCTCCACGTGACCGGTTGTCAGTGCCTGCCAGGTACGCTGGTCCATCGCCGCAATCGCGTCGCTGGCGGTGCGCGGTTCGGCGTCGGCGTTCTCCCAGCCGAGAAACCGCCCTGGCACGCCCCAATAGGATTCCAGCCAGCAGCCATGCAGCGGGCAGCTCAGCATCAGGGGCAGCTTCCATGCAAGCAGTACGGCTTGGTTTGCCGGGTCGTTCAGACAGAGCGGACAGGCGCGATGTATCGGCTGGCTGGGCAGCCAGGCACGCCAGCTCGTGATGGATCGCGTCCTACGGCGGAGTTTCGGCAGCAGCACCGAGAGCTGGAACGCATAGGTTTCCAATGCATCTGGAATCTGATCATCAAGACTGTCCAGTAGCCAAGGCACCCAGCCGGCGAAACTCATGCAACGCAGCCGATCCGGCTCGATGCCGCTCCGCAGGGAGAGCATCTCCAGCAGCGCCAGTGGTGGCGCGGTGTCCAGGTCATCAACCTGACCGTGACCAAGATCGTGCTCCAGCAGCTCGGACACCTCCATGTGATAGCAAAGGGCCACGCGGTTGAGCCACGAAGACAAGGCTTCGCCTTCCCTGGGAGCCGGATGCAGTGGCCAGCGTGGCGCTGGCTTCACATCAGTTCCCGCTCGAATTGCCGCCGCCGCTCGCTGGGACCGGTGTAATCGGCCATGCTGAGCGTGCGATGGTTGATCGCTTCCTCGCAGCTCTCCACGGCGACGATGGCCGCTGCCATCAGCAAGTGCGCCAGTTCGCCTATGGTGCCCTCGCTGCGTGTGAGCAGGTAGCGGGCCATGTCCAGCGTGGCAATCGACGAGGGTCGCCGCAGAGGAAGCGAAGCGGCGAAGCTGGCCAGCAGTGAGCAGCAATCGTCGTTGGCCTCCCACAGCGGCAGCATCATCGGCTCGAAGCGGTTTTCCAACTGGTCATCCGAGCGGATGGCCAGATAGGCGTCGCGCGTGCCAACCCCGACCAGTGGGATGCGCAGTTCGTTGCCGAGGAAGCGCAGCAGATTGAGGAATTCCCGGCGGTTGACGCTGTTACCAGCCAGGACGTTGTGCAACTCGTCGATCACCAAAATGCGCACGCCGACCTTGCGCAGCAGTGCCAGCGCCAGTTGCTCCATTTCCGGCAGTCGTGGGCGCGGTCGCAATGGCGCACCCATCGCCGCGAGCAGCGCGACGTAGAAGCGGATCACAGACGGCTCGGACGGCATCTGCACGACCAGCACCGGGATGTGCTCCTGGTCGGCATCGGCGCTGGCCAGATGCGTGCGCCGGAACTTCTCGACGATCATCGACTTGCCGTTGTTGGTCGGGCCGACCAGCAGCAGGTTGGGCATGCGTTGCTTGTTTGGCCACGCATACAGGGTTTCCAGCCGGTTCAGCGCCTCGACCGCGCGGGGGTAGCCGATCCAGCGGTCGGCGCGAAGGCGTTGGATGCGCTCGTCCGCCGGCAGCCGGGCCAATCCCTGCGCCGCCGGCAGCAGGTGGGACAGCTCGATGATGGGATATTCTTCCACGGCTACCACTCCTCAATCTGGTCGAACGGTTTGGCGGGCGGCTGGTTGTCCGCCTGCTGGTCATCCATGTCAGCGTCCGGTGGTGGCGTGGCTTTGACAGGCGGTGCCGTTGCCTTGAGATGCTGGCGTCGATCTGCGTCGCGCCGCGCCTTGCGCGTGGTCTTCTGCGCGGTGGTCACGATTTTGCGCATCTGGTCGATCATGCGGAACAACGCCGACTCATCCACCTGTTCGCGCCCTTGCTGCCGCAATTTCATCAGCGCCTGCCGTTGTTCCCAGAGGGTGACAGCCGGGTGCGACAAGGTACGGTAGGGAATTTCCAGGTAGTGCTGTCCCTCCGGTTCCAGGACCCAGATACGGCTGATGTCGCGCGGATCGCGCCGGATCAGAAAGGACGGCCAGCGTTCACGCCGCGCAATCCACGGCTTGAGCGCATCGGCGTAGTAGTGGATGTGGTCGATGACAAAGCCGGTGCGGGTCAGCGTGCGCCGGAGGATCGGCAGAAAATCGACCAGGAACGAAGTAGCGCGTGTGACGACGGCCGGTACGCCGACACGCGCCACGGCCTCGGCCCAGCGCGCGGCCGGCGGTTGGAGCAGGCCGTTGTGCACCGAACCGTGGTAGGTGCCGACCGCCAATGTGAGCCAGCGCTCTAGCTCGCGCAGCGTCAGGGCGGCCTTGTTTTCGGAATCGTAGTCGCCGCGCTGGTCAGGGTTGGAGAAGGTCGTTCCCGGCAGTTCGTCGTGAATCATCTGCATCGCCGTGCCGATGATCCGTTCCACGATGCCGCCATAGTGCGGCTGTCCCAGCGGGCGATAGTCCAGCCGGATGCCATGCTGCTCGCAACCCCGGCGCAGGGCCTCGCTCTTGAACTCGGCCGCGTTGTCTAGGTAGAGCAGCAAGGGCTTGCCGCTCATCTGCCAATCCATTTCCACGTTCAGTCCTTCCAGCCAAGGGCGCTTGTCGCAGGCGACATGCACGAGGCACAGGCCAACCGAAACGGCAGACGGCGCTTCCAGCGTGACGACCATGCCGAGCACGCAGCGGGTGAACACGTCGATGGCGAGGGTCAGGTACGGGCGGCCAATAGGTTGCCGGTCGCGGTCATCGACCACGATCAGGTCGATGACCGTATGGTCTATCTGCACCTGCTCCAGCGGCGCGGTCACGGCAGGAGGCTCGCCGCCCACACCTTGTAGGTCACGAGCGGCATCCTGGCCTTCCCGCCGGCGGATGACCTTGCGCGGGTCAAGGCTAGCGATCCGTAAGGCCACGGTATTGCGCGCCGGCACTCGCAGTTTTTGAGCCTTGCACACCTGAGTGACTTCGCGGTGAAAGGCCGCTAGGCTGCGCTTCTGCTTGGTCAGGAACCGCTTTTGCAGTAGCTCGTGGATGACGCGCTCGACCGGTTCCGGCAAGCGCCCCTTACCTTTACCTCCACCGGACTGGCCGGGCACCAGATCCGTCACGAGGCCGCTGCCTTGCCGGGCACGCCGGATCAGAACGTATACCTGGCGCCGAGACAAGCCCAGCGCCTGAGCCGCCATATCGGCCGCTTCGTGCCCGACCGTCTCCGACTGCGCCAACGGACTGATGATCTCCGCACGACGGCGCGCACGCTCCCAAGCCTCATCAGGCAGAGTGGCCACGCCTTGTTCTGGAATCCGTGGGGTGTCCGTCGCCATGCTCACCTCGCTTTGGTGCACACGAGTATTGAGCATAGTCGAGATTGGTGCAGATCACTTCTGATATTGAACTGTCAGGAGCTGGCTGCACAACAGCCATTACGCCCAATCAACTGGTGCAGTCGTCTTCTGAAAATGACAGCGGCCCTGCCTGACATCAAGTTAGGGTATAGCCTAGATTGACATGCGCGATGCAACCCTTAACTTGCTTGCACCTATCGTTTCCATGCTAGCTTTATCGTAACGCTCAAGAAATTGGGCTTAATGCCGAAAACAATAAAATAAAACAGCCAACCCTTGAGGTTCTTATGCGCCAGAATTTACCAGTGACGGGTCGAAACTTAGAACTCCCAAAAGATGCCAATATTCTTTCGACTACCTCCCCTCAAAGCCATATCACGTACGTTAATCCTGACTTCATTAAAATCAGTGGTTTCACTGAGGAAGAACTATTAGGCCAGCCTCACAACATCGTAAGACACCCAGATATGCCGCCTGCTGCATTTGAGCATATGTGGAGTACATTAAAATCTGGCCGCTCATGGATGGGGCTAGTAAAAAATCGCTGTAAAAATGGCGACCACTATTGGGTAAGTGCTTATGTAACGCCAATAGCTAAGAATGGTTCGATTGTTGAATACCAGTCTGTAAGGACCAAGCCTGAACCTGAGCAGGTTTTGGCTGCGGAAAAATTATATGCTCAATTGAGAAGCGGGAAGGCCGCGAGGCCGAAATTGGCTGCTAGCTTTTCCGTGAAAATACTCTTGCTCATATGGGGTAGTATTATATCAAGCGCAATGGCTGCCGGCATGCTTACTGATACATCAATAAGCTGCTTACTGATACATCAATAAGCAGCTTATTGTTAGCCACTTTAATGTCAGGAAGCTTAAGCTCTGTTAGTGTTTTGGCTATTCTCTCTCCTCTTGGAAGACTGGTTGAAAGAGCCAGGAATATTTCCAATAACCCATTAAGTCAATCCCTCTACACTGGGCGCACCGATGAGTTTGGCCAAATAGAGTTTGCTTTACGAATGATGCAAGCTGAAACAGGCGCCATAGTAGGTCGCATAGGTGATGCATCAAATCGGCTTAGCGAACACACCCGAGGCCTACTAAAGGATATTGAGTCAAGCAATGTACTTACAGTTGAGCAGCAGGCAGAGACAGATCAAATAGCAACGGCAGTAAACCAAATGGTGGCAAGCATTCAAGAGGTTGCGAGCAATGCACAGCATGCTGCAGATGCGGCCGGAAGAGCAGACACTGAGACGGCATCTGGCCAGCGTCTGGTAGCCCACACAAGCCAGTCAATCACTGCCCTTGAAGGTGAAATTAGGCAAGCCACTCAGGTTATTCATGAGCTTGAAGGTCAAAGTAACGAGATATCAAAAGTTCTTGACGTTATACGAGGGATCGCCGAGCAAACGAATTTGTTGGCACTCAACGCAGCAATTGAGGCCGCGCGTGCTGGTGAGCAGGGGCGTGGTTTTGCTGTTGTCGCCGATGAGGTTCGCAGTCTTGCTGCTCGCACACAGCAATCGACAACGGATATTCAAAGCATGATCAGCGCTCTACAAGAGCGAGCGCAATCCGCTGTTACAGTCATGGAGCAAAGTAGTCGGCAAGCGCACACGAGTGTAGCTCACGCAGAGGAAGCAGCTACAGCTCTTGATGGAATTGGCCAACGCGTTAACGAAATTACCGACATGAACGCGCAAATAGCGACTGCGGTCGAGCAGCAGGGAGCAGTAAGTGAAGACATAAACCGCAGTATTATCAATATACGCGATGCTGCTGATACCAATGTACAGACCGGGCAGAATAATTTGCAAAGTGCGAAATCTGTCGCTCAGTTAACTAGCGCTCTGAGCGAACTGGCAAAACAGTTTTGGGAAAAACGAGGATAACGCTTTTCAGTATCTCGACAGGGATAACTTACTTTACCATCGGTTATCCCTTTTAGCCGCACAAATTTTAGCCATGGCTTTTCAGGAAGTCAGGGCTATCAGAATGGCCTTAGAAAGCCTAGTCAAAGAGCTGTCACGAGAACACCGTTAGCTTAGCGTACGATTTTTTCCGAATTCTGCGGTTCCCCCGTGTGGACCGAACCGGAGTTGCATTCGGTGGGATGGTGTTGCCGGTCGGTCCAGTGTTCAGAGGGATCCGGTACGTGGCGGGCCTCGGGCCGTGACCGGTTAAGTCGAGCCAGAGCCGTCGCAGGCTCGGTACCCTGCCGGCGGTTGTTCCGGTACTGCGTCCGGCGGTGCTGGTGTTGCTGGTGGCCCAGGTCGACCACTGCCGGCAGGGGGGGGCCGGTGCGGCTTACGGTGCCCCGGTGTAGCAGGTGGTTGCGGGCCACCGCGGGCTCAGCGCCCCGGGTAGGGGTCGTTTGCGGGAGGGGGCGGAATCCTACGCTAAGGCTTTGGCCAGCGATATTCTCCGGTGAGATTGATGTGTTCCCATCCGAGCGGCGAAACATGGGCCAAGAGATCGGGCGATAGCAGCTTTCCATCGCGTTTCTGGTTTGCAACGACCTCGCCGAGCTTCATGGTGTTCCAGAAGATGATGATGGCGGCGAGCAGATTCATGCCGGCGATGCGGTAATGCTGGCCTTCGGCGGAACGGTCGCGGATTTCACCGCGGCGGTGGAAGCTGATTGCCCGCTTCAGCGCATGATGAGCTTCGCCTTTGTTGAGCCCGATCTGGGCACGCCGTTGGAGTTCGGCATCCAGAATCCAGTCGATCATGAACAGGGTGCGCTCGACGCGACCGACTTCCCGCAGGGCTGTCGCGAGCTCGTTCTGCCGCGGATAGGAGGCGAGTTTCCGCAGAATCTGGCTTGGCGCGACGGTCCCGGCAGCAATGGTGGCGGCGATGCGCAGGATGTCGGGCCAATTGCGCTCGATCATGGCTTGGTTGACCTTTCCGCCGATCAACGCTCGCAGGTGCGCCGGGGCGGCCGACGGATTGAACGCGTAGAGCCGTTTGGATGGCAGGTCGCGGATGCGCGGAGCGAACCGGTAGCCGAGAATGGCACATGCGGCAAAGACGTGATCGGTGAAGCCGCCCGTGTCGGTGAACTGCTCGCGGATATGGCGTCCAGCATCGTTCATCAGCAGGCCATCGAGGATGTAAGGCGCTTCGCTTGCCGTTGCAGGAATCACCTGGGTTGCGAACGGCGCATATTGGTCGGAGACGTGGCTATAGGCTTTCAGGCCCGGGGTATTGCCATATTTCGCGTTGACCAGGTTCATGGCCTCACCTTGCTCTGTAGCGACGAAGAACTGTCCGTCGCTCGAAGCCGACGTGCCCATGCCCCAGAACCGGGCCATGGGTAACGCTGCCTGTGCCTCGACCACCATGGCCAGCGCCCGGTCATAGGCTTCGCCCTCGACATGCCACCGTCCAATGCGGATCAATTCCCAGAAGGTGTGGGTGTTTGTCGCATCCGCCATTTTGCGCAAGCCGAGGTTGATCCCTTCCGCCAAGATAACGTTCATTAGCCCGATCCGGTCAGCGCAGGGTGCTCCTGTGCGCAGATGGGTGAACGCTTCGGTGAAGCCGGTCGCCGCATCCACCTCCAGCAGGAGATCGGTGATGCGCGTGGGCGGGATCTGCTTGTAGAGATCGAGCACCAGATCTTCGGCGCCTGTCGGCGCGGCGGCTTCGAGTTTCTCGATATGCAGAACGCCGTTTTCAATCGACCCGCCCGGGATCGTGCCTGCGCGAGCGGCACGGCCAAGCTCGCGCAACCGCATGTCGAGGCGAGCTTGCCGGTCTGCCAGCCATTCCTCCGGCCGCAATGGCACAGCGAGACGACCGCCTTCCGCGATGGATTGTGCCGGAACGAGTGCGTGTTTCAGATCGCCATAGCGCCGGGACCTAGTAAGCCAGACATCTCCGGAGCGGAACGCATCGCGCAGATGGAACAGCACCGCGATCTCCCATAGGCGAGCGTCGCCAGCCCTCTGGGCCCGAAGGTGGCGATGCCATTTCGAGCTGGGCCGCAAGAAGCTGGTCATCGCGGCATCGTTCAAACCGGTACGAAGGGCCGTCACCGCTTCCAGAAGCGGCAGTGCAACGGGCGCAGCTCGCAGATCGAGCAGGCGCAACATGCGTGGAGCGTATCGGCGGAAGCGGTGATAACCGTCGAGCACATGATTGAGCGGATCGTCGGCCATGGTGGCGGTCAGCCTGGTTGCCATTGCAACAAGGGTTTTTAAGCCGTCCCACCCTGACCCACTCGCGATGACATCGCCCAGCGGCTGGCCATCATCCTGTGCATCGACCAGGGCGCCCCCGATCTCGGCGAAGGATTTCAGGGTGTCACGCACCACCCCCGCTTCGTCTGCGACCTTTGCATGGCAAATACGCTCCGAAGCACGGTAGAGACGGCCGACGATCCGGTCGTGGGTTTCGACCACTGCGTCGGCCAACATCGCCTGCCATTCCGAGACGCAAACAGCCAAGATCGCAAGCCGCCTGTCCTCCGGGAGATCGCGCATGCCGTCGGCATAATACCGTTCACCCTGCCTGCGCAGACGAGTCACCCGATGGGCAGGAACGCCGGCAAGCAGATCCTCGGGGAGATCGATGCGTTGCAGATATTCGAGCCGGTCGAGCAGCCGGTTGGCCGACGAAGAGTTCGAGCCAGGCTCGAACTGGCGCAGCCACACAAAACGGGTCACCCGATCATCAGCCGTCTCCTCGAGCAATGCCAGCAACTGTTCTCGGATCGACATAGGCAGCCGACTGGCGATCCTCGTCTCGATGCGTCGCTCGGCATCGACGAGAGCCGCGGCACAAAGCCGCTCGATCGTGGATGTCGCGGGAAGGACAGTGCGGGTGCGTCGGCACTCGGCTACGAAGCGACGGGCGATATCCTCGTTCGACACCGCCATCTCGGCTTCTCGGAACAACCATTCCTTCAGCTCGCTCGCACCACGTCCGGAGAAGGTGCGGAAGCCGTAGAGCCCCCGTAACTCGGCAAGATGCTCGTGCCGTGTTTCCTCGCGGGCAGCATAGTCTACGAGATCGTCGGCACCCAGGCCAAGCTGCGCTCCGATAAATTCGATGACCTCTGCAGGGATCAGTTCGCCTGGAGCCAGCACCCGGCCGGGATAGCGCAGGACACACAATTGCAGGGCGAAGCCGAACCTGTTGTGAGCGCGCCGACGCAGCCTGATATGCCCAAGGTCTTCATCACTCAGCGTATAGTGCTTGAGCAAATCCGTCTGTGAAGTCGGCAAGCGCAACAGCGCGTCTTTCTGCCGATCGGTTAGAGTGACGCGACGCGGCATACATGTTCCTTTTTCAAAATCTGATAGCGTTCAAGACGCTTTGTTTATGAAGCTGGTTGAGATACATTTCCAGAGGTCAATGCAATCGTGGCCGAAGCGCCGCCTCAAACCAACGTTTGTGATACATGCTGATCGGATATGCCCGCGTCTCCAAAGCCGATGGCTCGCAGTCTCTCGACCTGCAGCACGACGCCTTGCGCGCCGCAGGTGTCGAACGGGACAATATCTATGATGATCTTGCTTCCGGCGGTCGTGATGATCGCCCTGGCTTGACTGCCTGCCTCAAGTCATTGCGTGACGGCGATGTGCTGGTGGTCTGGAAGCTCGATCGCCTCGGACGATCGCTTGCCCATCTGGTCAACACGGTGAAGGAGCTGTCAGACCGCAAGATCGGCCTGCGGGTTCTGACTGGAAAGGGCGCTCAGATCGACACCACGACTGCGTCCGGTCGCATGGTGTTCGGAATCTTCGCCACCTTGGCCGAGTTCGAGCGGGATCTGATCCGAGAGCGCACCATGGCGGGTCTCGCCTCCGCGAGAGCGCGCGGTCGCAAGGGCGGACGAAAATTCGCGCTCACCAAAGCTCAGGTGCGTCTCGCGCAAGCCGCCATGGCCCAGCGCGATACTTCAGTTTCCGATCTCTGCAAGGAACTCGGCATCGAGCGCGTCACTCTCTACCGATATGTCGGTCCCAAAGGCGAGCTCAGAGACCATGGAAAGCATGTTCTCGGACTTACGTAGCAACTCGTTTCTTTTCGCAGGTTGAGCCACCTCCGCGCTTCATCAGAAAACTGAAGGAACCTCCATTGAATCGAACTAATATTTTTTTTGGTGAATCGCATTCTGACTGGTTGCCTGTCAGAGGCGGAGAATCTGGTGATTTTGTTTTTCGACGTGGTGACGGGCATGCCTTCGCGAAAATCGCACCTGCTTCCCGCCGCGGTGAGCTCGCTGGAGAGCGTGACCGCCTCATTTGGCTCAAAGGTCGAGGTGTGGCTTGCCCCGAGGTGATCAACTGGCAGGAGGAACAGGAGGGTGCATGCTTGGTGATAACGGCAATTCCGGGAGTACCGGCGGCTGATCTGTCTGGAGCGGATTTGCTCAAAGCGTGGCCGTCAATGGGGCAGCAACTTGGCGCTGTTCACAGCCTATCGGTTGATCAATGTCCGTTTGAGCGCAGGCTGTCGCGAATGTTCGGACGCGCCGTTGATGTGGTGTCCCGCAATGCCGTCAATCCCGACTTCTTACCGGACGAGGACAAGAGTACGCCGCAGCTCGATCTTTTGGCTCGTGTCGAACGAGAGCTACCGGTGCGGCTCGACCAAGAGCGCACCGATATGGTTGTTTGCCATGGTGATCCCTGCATGCCGAACTTCATGGTGGACCCTAAAACTCTTCAATGCACGGGTCTGATCGACCTTGGGCGGCTCGGAACAGCAGATCGCTATGCCGATTTGGCACTCATGATTGCTAACGCCGAAGAGAACTGGGCAGCGCCAGATGAAGCAGAGCGCGCCTTCGCTGTCCTATTCAATGTATTGGGGATCGAAGCCCCCGACCGCGAACGCCTTGCCTTCTATCTGCGATTGGACCCTCTGACTTGGGGTTGATGTTCATGCCGCCTGTTTTTCCTGCTCATTGGCACGTTTCGCAACCTGTTCTCATTGCGGACACCTTTTCCAGCCTCGTTTGGAAAGTTTCATTGCCAGACGGGACTCCTGCAATCGTCAAGGGATTGAAACCTATAGAAGACATTGCTGATGAACTGCGCGGGGCCGACTATCTGGTATGGCGCAATGGGAGGGGAGCAGTCCGGTTGCTCGGTCGTGAGAACAATCTGATGTTGCTCGAATATGCCGGGGAGCGAATGCTCTCTCACATCGTTGCCGAGCACGGCGACTACCAGGCGACCGAAATTGCAGCGGAACTAATGGCGAAGCTGTATGCCGCATCTGAGGAACCCCTGCCTTCTGCCCTTCTCCCGATCCGGGATCGCTTTGCAGCTTTGTTTCAGCGGGCGCGCGATGATCAAAACGCAGGTTGTCAAACTGACTACGTCCACGCGGCGATTATAGCCGATCAAATGATGAGCAATGCCTCGGAACTGCGTGGGCTACATGGCGATCTGCATCATGAAAACATCATGTTCTCCAGTCGCGGCTGGCTGGTGATAGATCCCGTCGGTCTGGTCGGTGAAGTGGGCTTTGGCGCCGCCAATATGTTCTACGATCCGGCTGACAGAGACGACCTTTGTCTCGATCCTAGACGCATTGCACAGATGGCGGACGCATTCTCTCGTGCGCTGGACGTCGATCCGCGTCGCCTGCTCGACCAGGCGTACGCTTATGGGTGCCTTTCCGCAGCTTGGAACGCGGATGGAGAAGAGGAGCAACGCGATCTAGCTATCGCGGCCGCGATCAAGCAGGTGCGACAGACGTCATACTAGATATCAAGCGACTTCTCCTATCCCCTGGGAACACATCAATCTTACCGGAGAATATCGTTGGCCAAAGCCTTAGCGTAGGATTTCGCCCTCTCCCGCAAACGACCCCGGGTAGCCGGCGACCGGGCGGGGATTCGGCGCGGCCTCCGATGGGTCTGTGTTGCAGGTGGCCCCGGGCGGCAGCGAGTTCGGCATCCAGGGTGCCCAGCAGCGGCGGGGTGATCGGTTGTAGCGGCCGGCGGGTTCGGTTAGAGGGTGGCCACTGCCTGCGGGTGTTCCGGTGCTTGCCGGTGGCGCTGCAGCTCCCGGATCGGTGCTGTTGCCGGTGGGGCCGGGAGTTGTGGTGGCTGGTTTTTGTCGGTGTGCATGCAGAGTAGCAAGCCAAGGCTCCGGCGGTATTCGAGCTCCACACACTGGTGTGCTGAGTCTAAGGGGCCCGGACTAAATGATCAGGGCTGATTCTGCAGATGCTGGCCGCCGAGCGGGTACCGCTATCCCCATTGGTGCCCTGGGTCGAGTAAGCCGATGCGCAATACCTGGTACGTCTCGGGCTGCTGCGTGCTCGGCGCATGGGGGGCCACTGAGGTACAACGTCTGGCGGGGCGGTGCAGCAGGATGGCCCGGGTCACCGTGGGATCGGGCAGAGGGCGGCCACCGCCGGCGGGGGATCGGGTGCTACGTCCGGCGGTGCCGGCAAGTGTGCTGGACCAGGTGGCGGCGGGATTTACTCGGTGTGCATGCCGATCTCAAGATCCTGGGCTTTGGTAGCGCTCGCGCTGGCCTTTGTGGAGTGTGGTTGACGGATCGTGCCGCCGCGGACTCTTTGGCCAGTGTGGACCGATCCGGAGTTGTATTCGGTGTGGTGGTGCTGCCGGTGGCCCCGGGCCGCCGCGGTCTCGGAGCCCGAGTTGGCCACCGCCGGCGGGGTGGATCCGGTACTCTGTCCGGCGGGCCGGTACAGCAGGTGGCCCCGGGCTGCCGGTCGGTTCGGTGTTCAGGGGGAGCCGGTGCATGGCGGGCCCTGGGCCGGGGCTGGTTAAGTCGAGCCAGGGCCGTCGCAGGCTCGGTACCCTGCTGGACGAGTGTTCCGGTTCATGGCAGTCGGCGGGGCCGTCAGGTGTGCTGGGGCTGGCAAGGCCCGAGCTCAACGTCCCAGGTAGCCCGCCCCATTATCGGTTTCGGTTCGGTGTTCAGAGGACCGGTTTGGGATGCTCGGTGCGTCCCGGGCTGGATATCCGGTTCGCGTCATGCGGTTAGGCTCGAGATGGCGGCAGGCATTTGTTTGCTTGCCAAGTCATGGATGTGAGGAAGGAGGAGATTATGAGGGCGTTTGTTCTGACGCTTTAAGGCCGTAGAACTCAGCCTTAGGGCTGCCACGGTCAGGCCTGCAGGTGTGCGGGAGCCGGTGTTTCTTCGGCCGGCACCTTGGTTGGCCCCGCCCCTGCAGGATCTGGCGCCGGCTCCAGGCATGCTAGGCCAGTACCTTGGATAACTCCACCCGGCCGGTACTGGCGGGGCCTCGGGCCGGCGAGAGCCGATGCCCCCCCCCCGGCCTTCGCCTTAGTTGGCCCCCTGCCCATACAGAATCTAGCTGCAGCTTGCTGATGTGCCTACCTAGCGATCTCTCGAACGGTGCATCGCCGAGTCGACCTGAAGTGAATAAGCAAAAAAAGGCCGCACAATCGCTGTACGGCCTTCAATTCATTTCGCCATCATACCAAGTAAGTAACCTGTAATGCCTGAACAGATAATGGCTACCAACCAGGGAACATTTGTAACAACATTCAGCTTGCTTCCCCTCTCCTTCATTTCGGAGCGGGCTATGAAGTCTAACTCACTCCTCATCGCATCGAGAGTTGAACGATGCACACGAATAAATCGCTCGTTTTCTTCATCAAGCCGCTCTAGCATGACACCAAAGCGTGTTGCTGCATCATGTATCTCTTGCCGCTCACGGGATAGCCATTTTAAAAGCGACTCAATCTTGCTAAACAGTTCGTGGGTACGCTCCACCTCTCGTTGTAGGCGGCTGGCTGCCTGAATGGCTTCGTACACATCACCAAGCATGGATGCAAAGATCGCCTGGTAATGTTCTGCCGGTAACAAGCCCCCCTTCAACGATAGGTTTTCCGGGGCCATTAGGCGACCTGCTTAGTAAGACGTAAATCCCCCCAGACTGTAGTGAGCTTCTCAAGGAGCGGAACACAGCACATGCGTAGAGTGTGCATGGACGTCAGTTCTTCTACCTTCCTGGCATCGAGCTCCAACCCTTCTGTACGAGATTTCATAACGATAGCCTTTGCCTCACTTTTGTAGTCTCGAGTATCAGCTACCACGCTAGCAAGGCTCAGCTCCTGCCGCGACAGCATTTCAAACGCCGGGTTTTCTTCTACTGCCCACCGGAAGTCGGTCTCCACTTTTGTATGCTTTTTCATGTATGACACGAAGCTTGCAAACTGGTCGAAGGAGAAGAATGTGGCTGGAATTTTGTTGAAAATCGGGCGAATCCGAGCAGGGTCAACGCCAATTTCCAACAGCGTGTTGATGGTTTCTGCCGCCTCTGCCTGGCAACGCTTCTCTGGTGTGAGGGGGATAAAGTAGTAGTCGAACTCTTGGCAAGAGTTACTGAACTTGCGAAGTCCGTCGATGAAGAACCGGACGTTGCTCATACCCACATCGATGATGGCCTCATCTTCTACCATGATTGAATTCATCAGATTTGAGAATTGACCCCCGTTCATTGTGGTTACGTCAACACCAAGTGCATCAGCGGCCTGGTTCATGTCCTCAATCGAGAAGAGCTGGGCTGCGGGCATCATGGTTTTCAACCAGTGGGCAGACAGAACGGTTTTTCCTACAAATCCTGTTTTAGATACAACAACAATCTTCATCTATTAATTCCCTAATATTCAGAGTTTTACCTTGCCTGCCCACACGTCAACAACTACAGGCGTTTCCACCTTATTGGATGTGGCAGAAGGAAGTCGTTCGGCCACATGACTACGCTGCACGGCGGCTGGCGCCATTTTGGGTTCCTCGCTGGGGACGAGAGGAGTTGGTTGGGTCGAACTATGGCTTGCCAATATTTTCTGTCTTCGTTTTACGAACGCATTTATTGCGGACCTTGTTATCTCAATGTTGTACTTCTCCTCTAGGTACTCACGGATCACCTCAAGCGAATGTTTACCCCTCAGCTCCAGGAGTTCATCTGTATAGGGCTCGAGTTTCGATGCGCCTTTTCTGCTTGGTAACATAAGGTCCTCGCTAAGAGATGCTGTCTAGGTGCCAAGGATTGGTGATTGTTGTGCTCATTTTCGCCCTTACCCTTGTCAACGCTTTGCATCATAAACGAATCACATTTGATGCAAGTCGTATCACCATTGAGCTACCAACGTAGTCGCCTTGTATCACTGTTGAACTACTGTCGTAGTTGCCTTGTATCACTTCTCGGCGGGTTAACGACCGTGTTGGTGACGGTGATGATTTGCGGGGAAGAATCAGTATGCAGTTACTTCTTCCAATCAGGCTGGGGCTGGTGACGAATGAATGTGATCGGTCATCTGATGTGCTTTTGGTTTAGTTGGCCGCATTTAGCTGAGGGCAGAGCTTGTGCCTCCAGCTGCGCCTATTGCCAAAAAATAGACAAACCCATAATTCCTGAATTATCATCCCAAGACCTAAAAACATGGAATTGACGGTGGAAGTCGAATGATCAGTGTATTGGAAAGACAGCAACGCTTGGTGGGCTTCGAGAAACTCCGCAACCAAGCAAGAATGGTGTTGGGGTACATAGCCGATGTTAAGCAAGACCGCCGGGACTCCTCCATTGAGGACGGCTATCAAAGTGCGGTTTACACGATGTACCAGGTGCAGCGTTTACCGGAAATGACCCGGGCCAGAGTTGAAGGGGCCATCAAGGTGTTGCGTGATGGTGGCCGAGAGTTTAGCCGGCTACCAGCAGAGAAAAACGCGCTCCAACCACACACATTTTCTCATGCCGATGTGCGGGCCATTTACAAGGCCGCAGGCCAGCGTTCGTTTGCCGAGATCAAGTCCACTCTTGGCTCCGATACTCGCGCTAAGGTGGTAGCTTGCCAGAACCTAAAGGGGGGGGTTGGCAAGACCACATCGACCGTTACCATCGCGACCGGTTTGGTTCATCATCGCAACCTGATCCGTCATCAATTGCGGGTAGCGGTTATTGACATGGATCCCCAGGGGTCAACTTCCGTTGCTTTTGGGTTCGCCGGGCTTGGAAAAGTGCCACAGCATTCTGCAATCGAAGCCATTGCCAGCAGAGCCACACCTGAAACGGTAAGGTCATGGATGCTGCCTACTTCTAGCGATGGGCTATTCGTCATGCCGGCGGGTACAGCTGATGGTTTCTTTTCACTGCAGGCATACCAACACGCTGCAGATACCGGCATCAACATGACCGAATTGCTGACAAAATATGTCATTGATCCGATTCGTGATCACTTCGATCTCATCTTGCTTGATGCGGGTCCTCATCTTGACGCGGCCTTGATTAACACTTTGCAAGCGAGTGACAGCTTGTTTGTTGCTATTGGCCTCGACCCGCTGGAGTTTGACTCGAGCTTGAAATTCCTCGAGTCCATTCATGGGTTGTTGGCGAATATCCCCTCCCCAAACCTGGATCCCGCATCAGTCTGGCTTCTGGGCAGTAAATTTGACGGCACCAATCCACAGCATCTGGATAACTACATGATGCTCAAGAACCTTGAACCAGCGAAGTTGTTTGTCAACAGGATGGAGCAACTGAGGCCATTCTCTTCTGTCACTGAAGATGGCCGAACCGTATTCACCATCCAACCGAAGCATTATGCAGGAGATACCCGGTCACTCCGACGTGCCCAGAACGTTGCGGAGAACGTTGTGGCTGAGTTTTTCTCTAACATTCTTGAGGTATCGAACTGATGAGCAAAAAGCGCACGCCAATGAGCACAGGCCTAGTGGCCCACATGGCTGCATCAGCAGCCGAGCCGTCCATTTCAAGCGGTGTGTTCAGCATACCTGAGGATGTGGCTGGGGGATTTCTGGACGCGGAAGAAGCATTGGCCAGCAAGATTCGATCGACTGGTGCTTTCCGGGTTATACGCCTTAAAAATGGGCGCCTCGTGCGGCTGACGTCAGTCTATATCCCCTCCGCACATGTTGAGGAGCTAACCTATATCCACGAAGCGAATATTCGCTCCAAGTCGGGAGTGACTGAAGAAACTGTAGATGACCTGATCGGCTCAGTTCGGTCTGGTGGCGTCGTGATGGAGGTGTTGGCAGTACGAGGAGCAGATACCAGGTATGGCATATTTGACGGTCAGCGTCGCCGATACTGTGCACTGTTGGCGGATAAAGGCTTACCCATAGCTTACACCGACGAAACAGAGGATCTGAGCATGGCAGAGCTACGCGAGCTCAGTCGACTTGCCAACCTCACTCGACCCAACTCGCTTTATGATAAAGGGCTGCATTATGCCCGGGTGATGAAGGATGAAGGGTTAGATGTACTCCAGGCCGCAGCACTTTTCGGGGTGCATGAGTCAGAAGTCCGCGCCTCACAGTGGGCACTTGAGATCCCGCTGCCACTCTATGAACTGCTACCGGATGGAACTGGTACTGGGCGCCCAACAATACTAAATCTGCGAAGAACCCTAAAGCTACTCACGAAGGGACAAGTTGAAGCCCTGATATTATGGGCCCAAGGTAAAGAGCCATACCCCTCAGCACCGAAAGCACTGGCCGACATTGCCGCACAAGCAACAGAACTTGCGGGTGAAAAGCCGAAAAAGCGCACCAATGTGAATGTGATTGCCGGAATCGAGGTGAAGCAAAAAAAGGGCAATACTTTCGAGTTGACCCTACCAGACGAGATTTCCAGTCAGCAACTGTTCGATCTCCTTGCTATGCTCAAAAAGTGAGGATCAAGCAGGGAGGGCTGGGCATGGGAGCAACAGCATCAATAGGATTCCACCAACCTGCCAGTAAATAAAAACCGCCATCGGGCGGTTTTTATTTAGGGTTGCGTTCATGGCACTCACTGAGTCTTCGGAGAGTAACCGAACGATGACCACACTTTTTCGTCAATGGGTATGGGGTCAACTGATAACCGGTGTACGTCGAAAAACGCACCGTGGGAATCAAGGCCGCCATGCCGGAACATATTCCACATGAGTTGGCCAACAATCCTGGCTGCCGTAGAGTTAACCCCGAAATCTTGCTTGGCGACGGCCTCCGCTGATGAACAGCTCTTGGATAGGTCATCCACCATCACCTCATACTGCCCCGCAAACAGGTCATAGGCTGTCGGCAATCCCGCCCCCCCTAAGACTACCTGCCCCGTCTTGTTATCGTTGCCTGCGTCAATCCAGAGGCCGTTTCCTTTGCTCAACGTTGCAAACTTCGACCCGAATTGCGCACGAAAACTGGGCTTGTCCACAGCGGTGATATATACGGTTGGACGGCGGCGATTAAAGTGTCCTTGGCCCACATCATAGTCTGCCTTAGCTTCCCAAGCGAATCCGTTATAGCAACGCTCCGCATCGACCAAGGCTTGTGCTTTGGGGAGCCCCAGGTCTGCCGCATGGAACCTCTGGCGACCTAAATTAGCTTCACGAACCGGAGAGCCATCATAGGCGGTCACACTGATGCCGGGATGACCAAGACGGGCCAAGAGATCATGTAACATTGACAGTTCGCCCATGACAAAACTGCCAGTCCCTCCACACCCAATAAGCACAACATCCACTTCCTGAGACAAATACTCAATGGGGGTTTTCCACTTCATCGCCCTGCTCCTTTACTCAACTCAACGTTCGCAATTATCCCCTTCTTTATCGTGATGCAACCTGCTCAATCCAATCTCCGAGATAGCCAATTCTCGTCATTTGGGAGGCTGTTATTGTCGGGATTACGCCGGTCTTTCTCCGCTCTACGTCCATTCCGACCCAAAACGCGGTTGGCGTAGAGCCGTCGGCTAACGCTTGGGAGTTGTTACTGTGTGTTTTCAGCGCCTCGTACATGCAAGCCTCAATCTCCGGCAAGGTCGAGAAATTAATTTCTCGGGGCAACGTTGCACTCCCAAGGCAAAACCCTCCCCCGTGGTAGCAGTTGGGCATCGGAACATCGTAGACATGGTTCTCGGGTGTAGGGCGCTCATCGGTTTCCAGAGCGGCTACAGATAGCCGTGCCGACCCTTTCTGGATATTGAACACAAGTGCTGGCCAACGGATCTGGAAACCGCACCTCTCACCACCTACCTGTAACCATAACATTCCTTCCCGCGAGGGCTGATACCATGTAATGGCGCTTGGGCTACTGAGCAGCACGTTTGAGG
Organism: Aeromonas sp. QDB34; assembly: GCF_027705405.1. Classification (NCBI taxonomy): domain Bacteria; kingdom Pseudomonadati; phylum Pseudomonadota; class Gammaproteobacteria; order Aeromonadales; family Aeromonadaceae; genus Aeromonas; species Aeromonas sp. QDB34. The sequence goes on from NZ_JAPDBT010000024.1 coordinate 22,253, forward strand.
GGATGAATTGGTAGTTGCCCTTCGTGTTACCCTGGGAGCGATCCAGCGACCCTGTGAGGTCTGCCAACAGATCCTGAATCGTCTGCATTGAAAGGGGTTCACCTAGCCCAAGTTTGTCGTCAACGATGGCGTGTCGTGTAATGCCGGTCAGGTCTGCCATCTGCTCACTAGAGCTGGAAAATACGAGCGCAAGGCGGGGTAGACTCTGTTTATTCTGACAGGCGTTATTTCTGACCACTTGCATGACCTGTTTCCTCTTTCATGTTGTTTCCTGCGACGTACACAGCGGCCATAATTGCAATGCTTCGCTGCCACGATTCCATGGCCATCAAAGTATCATCATTGATGTGGACGCAAACGCTAGAGGTACAAAGATCCCCGTTCATGGCAAATTCGTTGTGAGTGTTGTAGGCATCATCAGCAAGCTCCCTGCGCGACAGCACCTTTGTTTCAAAGGGGATTTTAAAGTCAATGGATATGTCAGACTCGTCTTGATAGTCGAAAACCTCTTTCGCTACCCTATTGGTCGCCATTTCCCTTTCAATGATCGTCTGAGCCCCCAACAGGAAGGCACTCAGAGAGGTGTTATCATCCACCTCACTCAGGCGGCCAAATACAGCCGCAAGCCCCCCTTCAGCTGTGATCTCCTTCACTGACTGAGCGATTTCAGTCCAGCCAGCTTTCTGATGGCAATAATCAAAACAGCTCCACATGGCTGAGTATCCATCACCACCGAGTTCATCACTGGCATCTTTGACCTTCATAAGAACAGCAGTTGCCTCTGCTTTGCCACCGACTAGCAGCACGAGTTTATCGAAAAAGTCGGGGGCTTCTGATTCGATGCTGGGAGCAGAGTCTATCTTGGATAATTCACTTTCGGCCTGCTCCAAAACGCCGATGAACTCGTCAATTTGGCTGGCCTCCAAAGTCTCTGGTAACTCAAGATCGTAACACTCAGTCATCCAGTCGAGGGTGTATTCAAAGAAGGCATTACTTGGGATGAACCCAACAAGTGGGAGTTGTGAGAACATGAGGTTTTGAAATGCTGCGAGGTAGTCGCTGGACACTGACGATGGAAAAACCATGAATTCGAGGTCAGAGAACAGCCTAAATCTGAACTGCTCGCTGGCCTGACCGAACTCATTACCATTTCGGTCGTTAACAAGGCCAAAACTAAAATCAAGTATCTGCCTACAAGTTGCGTAGTTATTGTCAAACTCTGTGGCCAACGCTTCCCCACCCACATTTTTTAGGATCTCCCGCAGTTCGCAGGCACATACCTCCCCTGCCCTTTCAGCCCGCTCAGACAGCTCTTGGCATACAACATGCGCAAGATCCTCAAAGCGACTCAGGCGCTCAGCTAGAGTCTGCGCTGCCATCAAATTGGTCAGTTCTGTGGCCCCCCAGCCGTTCTTGTGAGCCAGCGTGACGACAGGCTTCAACAGTGGTGCAATTTCCCCCAGAGAATGAATTGATGAATGGAAACCATCTGTAGCCGCAAACCCCGGTCTTGGTATTACAGCCCCGCGCAGACGCAAGGAGGGGGGTACTTGCAAACGCGCGCTAGCCTGCCCTTTCAGCGAGGCCGGCTCGCCCAACCGGATTGCAAATCCCGCTCGGTTGGTGCTCGCGCTACTCTCTGAGCAAACTGCATCCATTTCACTTTCTCCTTGGCAAATTCTTCTAGGTAGTTTTGATCTGAAACTTGCTCTGTTGGCTGTTCTGGCTCAGCCTCAATTACATCCAGCCATGCGGCTAATTCATCATGAGTCGGCATGTAAGCACCTCCTATGCAGCCAGTATCCCTTAGATTGCTCAGACGCAAGATCAGCTCAAACTCCCAAAAATACAGTGTATTTTTGTTGCTCCCTTGCGCTGCCGATAACAAGTTGGAAACACAAATACACTGTATTTTTCTGCTGCCTGTTCACCGACAACATCACCCCATCAGCAGTACTGGGTCACTCAAACCTCCCCTAGGACTGATAGCTGGCGGCTGAATCCACACACACAAAAGATAAAACCGCCTTGCGGCGGTTTTCGATCCCCTCCCCTCCCAACATCTAACCGTTGGTTTTGACTGGGGGTATTAGAAATTCGTATTGCAAGGTATTCCCTACCAGAAGGCCATCGGTCTCGTACAAGGTTGTCCAACGTACCTGTGGGTAGGTGGCTGATAGGATTTGTTGTGCCGTTTCGAGTGGCAGGCCAGGAACAGGGTCATCTACGATAGCAGAGCCAATTTTAAAGGTTCGACGCAGTAAGTTGATGGTTTGCATATGGACTCCCCTTAGATTCCCAAAGAGGACAAAATGTCTTGGTCAAAAAGTGCTTGGGCATCAACTTTCTCCTGAACTGCCCCTGCCCCTGCCCCTGCCCCTGCCCCTGCCCCTGCCCCTGCCCCTGCCCCTGCCCCTGTTGGAATAGCTCCATCAGTCACTGGATGTGTGGCTTCCCCCTTTTTCTTCTTCGGCTCAACACCCTTGACCGCCGCTTGAGATACAGCCTTCTGCAATTGCTCAGTGATGCTGGGCTGGCGTAATGTATCAGAGAGACCTTGAGCGTACTCGTCAAGGATCTCAGCTAAGCGAGTATCAATGTCACCTAGAGGTGCGGAAACGACAACCGGAGTTGTCAGGGCAGCACGGTAGGCTTGCCCCCTCTCCTGATAGCCTGCCCCCGCAACATTGGCCGCAGGAGCCGAGAGGACGGGGATGATGATCACCTGTGTTAACTCTGCCGAGCCGGACACTTGAAGGTTGAATTGACTCACCCCGAGGCGAGTGGAAAGGCATTCAATCAGGGGCTGGAACATGGAAATTTCTCCGGTCTGTTTCTTTATTCAGTGGACTTAGGTTAACCCGATACCGGATGATGCAAGGGGGCATAGCGATTAGTTTGCCCCCCAATAGAACGACAAAAGCAAGCTGTCAGATAACATCAAGCCTTAACTTGGGCCAACACCTGCAATGCAGTAATGTCAGTTTCAGAACGCATGAGAACCGCACTATTCTGCTCCGAGGTATCGATGGTCAGATTGACTATTGCGCCGGACAATCCGCGCAGAGCATCGACGAGATAACCAACATTGAAGATGGCCGATACCCTCTCTAAGCCTAACGGCATCTTACAGGGGACGATCTCGGTCGCCCCCTCGTCGCTCCCTTCGTTCTTCGAGCTGATAGTGATCTCCCCAGCTTGGACTTGGAAACGCACAGTTTGTTTGCGACCATCAGCCAAAATCTTGGCTCTCTCAAGGCATGAAATGAAATATTCCCGATCTACCCCTAGGTCAGCCCAGCCATGACCAGAGGGATTCGGGATAACACGCTGCCAGTTGGGGTACTTTCCTTCCAGCAGGCTGAATTGTAGTTTCCAACCATGTACCGGACAGATGATGGCAAGGCGTGAAGCATCAAAGAGAACTACCAGCTCACACCCCATCTTTGTCATTGAAATTATTTGCTGCACTTGTTGTTTAGGGATCAACAACTGATGCCCCCGCACATCACCGCTAATACTGCTGATAGGGAACTCCCCTTTAGCCAGCCGCAATCCATCAGATGCCACAACTACGGCCCTCGTATCGTCCAGCTCAACGCAAATGGAATTGAGCGTTGGGCGGCAATCATTAGCCGGAGCCATACGGTTTAGACGGGTCAGGGTGGGAAGCAGATCGCTACTTTGGATGGAAAAGCGAGAGGTGTTATTACAAATCTCTGGCTGAGGGAACTCGTCTGCTGATAAGCACACTAACTGGAATCGGCTACGCCCTGCTTGAACAACGCCTGATAATTTATTGCCGTCAGAGGAAAACTTGACAGTTGCGGTTGCATCAACGGGCATCGAGTGAACGATGGCATTGAATTTTGCCGCATCAACGCAGATAGAGCCCGTGCCGCTGAACGAATCCATTTTCGTCATGCGGGTAGCAAAGAAACCACCATTCGTGGCTTGAACTGACAGAACGCCGTTCTCTGCTATTTGCAGTAGAAGGTATTTATGAATCGGTGCAATGCTCCCTTTTGCATGAGCTGCAACGAAGGTGATTGCGTCGGTAAAAGATGAACTGGATTTAAAGGTAAATTCCATCATAACGGTTGTCTCCTTGGTGCGTGGAGTCAACTTACGCTGTTACTTGATAATGCAAGTGCCCATCAGGTAGGTCACCTTGCAGAAATACTCTGATGGATTGGAGTAAGGGAAGAAAACAAAACCTACAATTGTACCGGACCGGATGAACTGAGCATATTGTCACCCTTGCGAATCCTAGCAGATTACAACCCCGCTAGAGGGCTACCAGGAACAGGACATATAGTGGAATAAGCATAGGGGATCATAAAGGGGTGTTCCCCCGCCTACTAAGCGGGGGAGGGGAGAGGGACTATTCAAACCCCTTAAAGTAAAAACTGGGGGCGTAGCCTGACCAACTGAACTCAAAGGAGCCAACTGTCTTGATAAGATCGCCTTTGTTCATACCGATAAGCTTTTTCAGTGCCTTGGCATCGTGGGCAGCCTCATAGGCAGTCAAGAAGCCGGACTCCTTCAAGATGAAGGTGATTGTATCTGTCGTGTAACTTTTCAGTCGCTCGGGTGTGGGAACCCATTGGGCTATAGCCTTCTCCTTAGCGTTAGGAGCGTGGGGGAGAGTGGCCATCATAACGTCCACCATCGGGCAGTAGCCGGTGCCGTCCAAACGCTCGACGATAAAGCTCATGGTACTGGCGATCTCGCTTCGCAACGCCTCAATACTTTTGCTGCTATCAGCAATGGTATCCGGCAGGGCGCGTCCAAAGGTTGCTTTGCCAGCAACGGACAAAAGGCTCGACAAAACAACTGATAGTTGGAAACGCTGTGAAGCCTCTGCGTCGCTTCCCCACGCCTCAACGGCTGCGCGTCTTAGCATTATCTTGTGGTCTGCAACCACCGAACTACTCAAAGAGGTAGCGGGATCACTATCGGCAGCCTTTCTTTTGGGCACATTGGGAGCCTGCTTATTCCCGTCATCCAATTGCAAGGGTTGGGCTGTATTGGTGAGAGCGGGATCAATCCCCGCCGCCCAGTTCGCCTGTTCAGTGATTTCTGCAGCTTCCGCCACTGCATCACAGTGCTTCGCAACACACGTTTTGAAGCAATCTGGGTCGGTACAACGATCTTCGAGCACATCACCTGCGGTATCAATGCGGTCATCGAGCAATGCAACACGCTTCGAGCAAGGTAAACAGCCATCAAACATCTGCTCTGCGCCAACGGTGTCATGGCTTACATGGTTAATCGAACCTTGGGACACTTCGGATAGAACAATGATGGTGCCGTAACGCTCGGCGAGTTCGCCCTTGCGGGCCGCAACCATAGCTGCAGTTTTTTGTTTAAAGCACACAAGATTCCGGCAAACAGCCCCGTCAACAACAGCGAACTCATTAAACAGGCTGGATTGTTGCTGGCTGTTGTGAATGCAGGAGGCGCAATCTCCTACATCAAAACGCGCAGAGGAAATCGGTGCCGAGGCTTTACCAAGCAAGGCTTTGAGCGCATCCACGCTAAGGCTTTTCTCAGTAATTGAGGGCAACAGAGCGTTCTGCGCCTCAGCACTGATACCTGCGAGCAAATCGGCATGGCGAAGTGAAACCAATTTGGCTGAGATTGCATCAAGCACTGCCGGAGTGCAGCGAGTAAGATGCAGGCGCTGTTTGAGGCGACCCAGCGACCAACCGAGTTGCTTACGGGCTTCTTCGTAATCACCATTGCATAGAGCTAGTGCCGTTTGTGCTGCGTGGGCTTCATCAACCGGCCCCATGTCTTCCCGCTGCAGGTTCTCCATCATGCCAATAGCAACGCCTTCTGAGTCACTGCAATTGACGACAAGGGCGGGGAGCGGGCAACCCACAATTTTGGCGGCATCCCAACGGCCATATCCTGCTAACAGCTCGAAAACACCTGCCACTTCTGGATGGGGGCGAACCGTCACCGATTGGATGATCCCGCGCAGCCTTACATCAGCGAGAAAATCCGTCCACTTGGTATTGTTGCGGCTGCCGCGACGGACGTTGCCCCAGGGGGCTGCGACTACCTGATCAACAGTGAGCATCACCAAAGAATCATCCGTGTGGTTGGAGGCGCCTTGTTTCAATGCGTTCATGTTCATAACCCCATTCTGGTTTCAATGGGGTTATGATCCCACGGCATCGGTCAATGCAAGGGAGGGCAAACCAATAATCATTAGTTGGGGCTATCAAATAGCAGACGAATATCTTTCGTCAATGAACAACCCCCCTGTCAGCAGGTGGGGGGGTACATCATTCCTCAAGCGGCCATTTGATTTACTGAATGTGTGGCTGAATCTGCCAATTCCTTTTCAAGTTGCCGCAAAAATGGGATCAGTTCATCAAGCTCTGCTTGGGCGCTGAATGGCTTCGCTGCCTCAGTGCGATAGTCGGTAGCGTTCTTTGTCCAAGTAGCCATTTGGGCCGTGGCTATGTTTGGTAAGCGCGGCAAGGTATCGACGAGCACGACAAAGGCGGCCATCACAGCGTTAATGCTATTGCGCTCTAAATTTCTCAGCTCGTAGTGATGACCAGAGGGGCCGCGAACTGTGAACTCGGTGGCGAAGCACAACTTGGCGAAATACGGCTTTTCATAGACCAGAGTAGCCCCCCGGTAAGTAGCCATGTCGTGTTGACTGCCAATATCTGCACGGTAGTTCAGTCTGCCATATTTTGAACCGACAGCCGGGGCGGCGGCGGTTATGTTTAGACGATCTGTAGCCGTCGAATCCACCCCCATTTTTTCATATGTCACACCATCCACAGTGATCAACAACTCATCCGCCGTGGCCGCAATGTTAGCTGCATCGGCTCGAATCATCTGTATTTTGGTCGCCAAGGTTGCGCTTCTTTGCTCAAGGGATTGTGCCTGGTCGTCCAATCTGACGCGATTCCGGAACCAGTTATTCCGGGCTGCCTCAAGCTTTCGCAGCTTTGCTTTGCCTTTGACATGAGCCAGGATTCGCGGGTCATCGGCTACGATGGCGCTTAACTCGGCATAATCAATCGCTTCATTTTGCTCTGTGTAGTGCCGGACTGAGCTATCGAGTTGACGGAAACGGCTGATAAAGCGCTGCTTGGTGTTGAGCAAACCCAGTTGCCAAGCATCAAGACAGCGACGGGTGATTGGCACAACAATATCAATGGTGAACTCGGGGTCATTCGCCCATAACAGATTGCCTTGGCGCTCAATGCGGCCAGCTCGTTGCGCCAAATCACCGGGCCGATATGGGAGATCGAAGTGAACCAACGAAACCAAACGCCGGTTGATATTGAGCCCAGAGCCTGCCAGTTCAGTAGAGCCAAGCAAAATTCGGATCTGCCCCTCATTCATCATGTCACGCAACGCTTCCTTTCTGGTGTCCGTCCGGTAATCGTGGATCACTGCGATCTCGTTGCGGGGGACGCCACCCTCAACCAATTTTTCTACCAGCTCATCGTAGAGGCTGAATGAACTGCAGACCATGGCGGTAAGTTCGAGTTCGTCTAGGCCTTCAATACGCTCTAACGCTTCTTCATCGCCCTGCCTAGCAAGGTTGAATATTGCCGCCCACTCTTTCGAAGCTCCGGCACGATGGCGAGCGGGAATGCTGCGATCCATGAAGACCATCTGAGTACCGCGAACGCTAGTTGTCGTTTGATATTTTTCGAGCAGGTAGCGCACTACGGTATTAATTTTGCTGTCCTGGTAGTCCGGTGCGTCTGGGTACACAAGCCGAGCATCGAGAGAGAGCATTCGCCCCCGGTTGAGCAGTTTAAGGGGGTTGTTCTCCCGGTTATCGACTCGAGAATATGCACTGACGATTTCGGCGAAGCCGTTTTCCTGGTGCTCATTGGGTTCAATCACCAGCTCGATGATCTTGCCCCCTGTGAGGGGAGGTATAGCACTGCGGCCATCAGCTAGTTTTGGCAAGACATTAGGCAACTGCTCAGAAGTAACTACATCAGCGAAGCTTGAGTAGATAGCTTGAAGCTCTGTCAAATTTGTGAATGTACTAATTCGAGTTCTCATCTTGTAGCCGCGCCCGGACGCCGCCAATTCATAATCTGTCACTGGCTGGGCGAAAACTGCACTGAATGCGTCAAAGTGGGTCAGCTTTGCTGACTGAGTAAAATCTTCGGCCATCACTCGCAGATGTCGATGTGCTTCCACAACGGAGTTGAGGATTGGTGTTCCGGTAGCCTCAACATATCGCCCACCGGCACGCAGAACAGCACGGCTTTTGATAAATAGATCAAAGGCACGCTTACTGCCTGATGCCTGGCCCATGCCGGCAACGCTTTGCAGGGATGAAGAATAACTTAGGTTCTTACCGAATTGGCTCTCATCAATGATTAGAGTTGTGATCCTTAGGTCAGCAAAGTCGAGCATTTCATCAGTGCGTTTGTTCACCAGTTCTTCGAGTTCTGCTTCTTTGCGCTGGATCCGCGTCTGCATCCGGCGTACAGATAACCGCTCATTTTTCAGCTCCGACAAACACCGGTGAAGATCATCAATCTCTGCTTCCAACATTTCGACTAAGAGATCGTGAGGGGCTGGGATTAGCCCGAACACACTCAGCGGGATGATGCATAGATCGAAGTCTGTCATTGCAAGGCGGGCTAAGGCTGTGCGGCGTGTGGCCGGGGTCATCATCGTTTTATCGAGCACAAAGATGTTCATGCCAGGGAAAATAAATTGTGCAGCGGTGGCATGCTGAGCAACAAGATGATTAGGCGCGACCAGCACTACACGCTCATATTTATTAATGCGTCTTAGTTCGCTTGCCGCGCCAATCATTGTGAACGTTTTTCCGGCGCCGACAGCGTGATCGATCAAAGTGCACGACTCATGAATGACCCGAGCAATGGCGTTTCTCTGTGTGTGATATAGGTCTACTGCACTACCAGTTAAAGGCAGGCGTGAGCCATTATATTTTGGGGCAACAAAGCCGTTGAAATGTGCGTTATAAGCAAGCTCAATTTCGTTGCGGCGTTCGGAATCATCCAGCACCCACGACTCCCAGGCCGCCTTAATTTCCTCTGCTTTGTGTTGGGCGGCCATTGTTTCGTCCGGGTTCGGAACAGTCGTATTAGATATGCTCGGATGTGGATCGCGTACCTCAATCGCGCGATTGTTCAAAAGCGCAATGAGCAAGGTGGTCATATCGCGGCGCTGCGTACCCCATTCAGAGGTTAAGACGGTTTGAGGAAGAGAGCCATGCGAAACATGATACTCGTTGTCGATAAGGGTAACTTGTGCATTCAATTTGGGCTGATCGACCAGATGGCGGATAAAATCGGCGTGGAAATGGTTAGGCAGCCAACGGGAGTTCATCGGTGCAAAAATGTCTACCGCCTTGATGGGGGAGGGCATGACTCGCTGCAGTTTGGCAACATTGATAGCAAACAGAGGGTCGGATTCGGCCGCTCCTTGTGCAGCCTCAATCTTGCTGGGGATGTAACCTGAAAGGTACTTTGCAGCAATGACCAGGTTGCCACTATCTGGTTCGGCAAATGCCAGAGATTGTTCGGCCAACTGATGCAAAAGTTCTTGGTCTGTCCCTTTAAAGCCGACCAGATCCCGAACGTATGAAAGATCGACCTCACCCTTGTAGCTCACGGAAATTAGCACGGCGTCGGCAAGGTTCGCGGCATAGCTGGGAGTGATCAACGGAGTGATTGCGCGGCGGGTGAACAGATCCCCCTTACTCCATTGCTCTTTACGCTCTGCGATGCCCTCCTTTTCGGCAACCGTGGTACTGATCGGTGCGATGTAGTCCAGCTCGAGAGCACGTAAGCGGTAATACCACGGATCTTCCCCAAGTACAGATTTGTTTTTTGAGGCGTGGAACGGACCGAAGTCGGCAGTAAAGCGGTCATAGGTTGCATTAAGATCAGCCCTAATAGCTCGCAAGCTGGTGTCTGGCGCATTGCTTTGCTCTGCGTTGATGAGTGATGCCAAGACCCTCTTAACTCTCAGCATGGCCGATATACGCAGCCTATCCTTGGCTGATTTAAACTCGCACTGTTGGAACGTGGGCACCTTAGCCCCGTTTTCATCAACATGATCTGCCACTCGACGCATCAACTCGCCCGCCGGAGTTTGGCAAAACTCATATGGCCCAACATCGCTCATACCAGCGGGGGCAGAAATGACGCCTTTCCTTGCAACTGGAACCGTAGACTTACGGTAAAATAAGGGGTTGGAAGTCTGGATATCGAGGATTTCAGTTACAACACTCGCAAGATCACGGCCAGGGTCTGCAACGTTGCAAGACACATTGAAGGTGCTAGGAGCTGAGATTTTGCCGGCGACGAGTTCAGGACGATCCACAAACAAGCGATTCACACGATATGCCGAGCCTGCTTCGTCGTTGACCTCTACGGTGTCGATCCATGAAGGGTTTTCTTCCGGGTGCTGGCAGGCTTGAAAGACCAGAATATCGGTAACAACGTTGGCTCCTTCACCCTTGAACACCGAATTCGGCAGACGACAGGCTGCAACCAAATTTCCCCTGGCCGAGAGAGATAGCCGCGCATCGTTATCTTTCGAGTCCATTACCCAGCTTGATACGACAACAGCCATTAGCCCGCCGTGGTGCAGTTCGCTCAACCCCCTAATCAGAAAGTAGGCATGTAGTGGAAGAGTGCCAAATGCTCTATCCCTGGCAGGAACAGAGCAGTATGGCGGGTTTCCAATAACTAGGGAAAAGTCGCCACTATTCGGGAGCTTTACTTGCTCGAACGGCTGATTGACATAGATCTTGGCTGCAGGGTTCAGCAGGCGGGCGATAGTCCCTGTCAGGCCATCCAACTCAACAGCAAAGGATTTCATCGCTGAAAGAGTCGCTGGGCGCCCCGCCAAAAATTTACCTGAGCCTGTAGCGAAATCGAGTAATAGACCTTCCTGCACACCCAGGCGTGCCACGGCACGATACATGGCATCAATAATCCATTCGGAGGTGTAATAGGAGGTCAATACAGATGCTTCCAACGCAGCGAATTCTGCTTGAGTGACTAGCGATTTCAATTCGGCATGCTGGGGGTGTTCTGGCTCAAAGAGTCCTGATAGTTGACCCCATCCGGTATACTGAGTAAGGACATCACGCTCGACGTCAGATACAGCCAGCGAGCCATCAGCCAAGCAGCGCTTTACAATTTTGATCGCTTCAATATTGCACCTGATTTTTTGGGACACCGTTTTTGCGATGACGGTTGTTTTGTGCCCTGAAAGGGGAGGGCAGAACAAGTAATCAAGGAAAGCCGTTGCGTTCAAAAAGGACATTTATAGCACCCGTAGACGATTTTTTTGCTTACTTCGATCATCCCCCAGATCTTCGCAATGCAACTGGCGCCATGAGCGCACTGACGGGCAAATCCATTCCGTCAGCAAGTTGCAGGTATTCACTGGCGAGCCCGCCAGTCACAGCCTCCTGAACACACGCCTGATTAGCCCCCAGTTCTGATTGGTGTTGGCCTGCACTATCAATGTGCTCGCGGTACAGCAAGTGGCCCGGAAGATCTCACTCGTGTGCTAGGCCCAGGCTTTTGTCTGTGTGCATGCTGAATTCGGGCCTCTGTGCTACGGCGTCTTTCAAGGCACCCCCTGAGCGGCTAGCGTCGGGGCTGGTGACCTGGTGTGGGATGCCTACTGGTTGATTTCAGGGAAGGGGGCACCAGTGAGCTTGTGCGAAGTGTTCAACGGATCCTGGGTCGGTGCAGGTGTTTAGTGGGGCCTGCAATGGTGGTGGCGGGATCTAGTTGGTGTGCTTGCCGAGTTCTGGACCCAGTACCCTTGAAGGACCAGATGTTACGGACCCCTGGCCACAGTGGATTCGGCGTCCTGGGAGACCTGCACCGGTGCCGGTGAGCGGAGGGGCCTGGGGATGGTTGTGGGCTTTTGTCGGTGTGCATGCCGATCTCGGGACCCAGGGCTCCGGTTTAGCTCGCTTCGGCCGAGAGGAGGGGAGGGATCTGACATGCCTTGGGCCGCTGTGAGCTCAGCGTCCAAGGGGGCACGCCGGTACCACTGAGCTGGTACGTAGGTTCAGAGTGGTTAGGGCTGGTTCCGGAGGTCAGGTGTATAGTTCGGCGCTGCTAGCACTGTAGGTGGAAGCGAGCTGCCGACCGGCTTGATATTTGGGGTCGACACGGCTGGTGACCTGAGGGCCCTTGCCGGGGTGAATGTAGAGTTCGGGAACCTTTATCCGATGGTGCTTACTGCGCCTCCAGAGCGGCCAGCTCTGGTGTCATTGATCTGGTGCACGGAGCTAAGAACGACCTCAACCAGTGATATGGATTAGCATCCAGTGGCTGCAGGTGGCAATGGACCACCGAGCTAATCGATGTTCAGCGTTTACGCTGCCGGTGTGGTAGGGCTGGATCGCCCCGGACCTGTGCCGAGCTGGTTGAGAGATCAAGTCCACAGCGTCCGGCGAAGTCGGCGGCCTGAATACCTGTGTTGAAGGGGCGGCCGCCTTGCATTGGTAAAACCAGTGGGAGAATTAGCACTGAGAAACTGATGGCCATTGTGTGAAAACCACACAATGCCGGCACAAGTAGAGTGTGCATCTTTACAAAGAACCGGCAATGTCGAAGATACGTGAAAGGGGAGACCACCGGCTCCTTACGCGAAAGCAAGCTGATTGGAAAGCAAGGAATCAAAGACCATGGAAATGACATTTACAGCATTGATAGCACTTGGTGTGAGCTGGTCGGCCGGTGCCGTTCTTGAGGTGTCATCACATGACGCGGATGTGCGGAAGATGGTTCTTGATGATATAGCCGAGGATGGCGACAAGCAGTTTATTGAAGCTCTCGGCGCTGGTTTGTCGAAGTCCGGCCTTATCAAGGTTCATGCCGAACTGGTAGGCTGGCCGAGCGAGTATGAGACGAGCGAGTACAGGCTGATCAGCGCCACTACAGTATTGGCTCCCGAGCTGGCTAACGTCATGGCGGCTGATATGCTCGCAGCAACAAGCAACTGATCGAGGGAAAATGGGGTTGAACTTTAAACAATATGGTAAACCAACATCGGTTAGAAATTTAGGCATAAGGTTACATCCGATAGCTGGATTGATAGTTCTTATTGCGATATTTTCTTTGATTGTTTTGGTCGATATATCAATTAGATATGAGAGTTTATGCTTGACCTTTCTATGCGTGTTTTTGGCAGGCGTAGTGATGGGGGTGGTGGCCATTGGAACATCTAGAGCCTGGTGTAAAGAACCCACAAATGACATTGAGTGATGATTACTTGGGAAAAACGATGAATATTCTGCAAGCGGGTAGCAAAGAAGTTGCACTTAAGCTGATTGAAGGTCAGGCCGCCCGCATCGTTGAACTGGATTACGCCGATGGTGCCATAGACCAGTTTGAGCTGGGTCGGTTGGGACGAAAATGCGGAGTAGCCGTGTTGCACCGCGGGCAAGAAGTGATCATTGTTCAAAGCATCCGAGCCTTACGTGATGGGCTCAAATCTGAAAAAGATACGTACCGGCAACGCCATCTCTATTGCATGTTTGACCTCGCAGCTTGCCTACCAGAGGAGGTGAAGTGGGTTGAATCGAGGGCTGCGTTCTTAGGGGACTGCATTCTTCGTGGTGAGCTGCTGGAGACTCCATATAACGCGCAGTCGTGGGCTCATTAAGCCCGTCATATTGAGGTAAAGGAACCGTGAGCGACCGACTCCCTAAAGGACTCTCCTTTAAGGCCGCAACAGGCCAGTGGCAGGCGCAGTACAATGGGCTGCGGGTTACTTACAACACTGCCCGCTATGGAGACATTGCTGAGGGCTTGGCTCGTCGTGCGCTGGAACGGATGCTGGCCGGGAATTTTGACCAAGTAGCAGATGATCTACTTCTCAAGTATTCATGGCGCATGGACGATGCAGCCAAGCAGTTGGGCCTATCGCTTGGCCAGCTTCGACAGTGGATACTGACGGGCACAGTTAACGGTAAGGAAATTCGATCACCCAAACGTGATGTTCAAGGGGTAGATCGGATCAGCGGATATGAGCTAATGATGGCGCAAGAACGTTTGCGGCTTGAGTAAGAGGGAATACGGCATGGCTGAACAGAACTGCGGTTGTTGTGGGGCGAAGCTAGAGCCCCGGAATGGGCCGGATACCCTGAGTGGGGAGACATGGGCGCACCCTGTTGCAGAATGTCCCTGGTCAAATTGGGAGGGGCTGACGATGGCTCAGGTTGTGGCGCTGGGCCGGATTACCACGTTGCAGAATTTGACTTTCAGGCTGGCCGAAGATCTGGATTATCTGGCCGAGAGCACCGAACTAGACGACTCTGATCGCCGCCATATCGAAGAAATGCAGCAGCTGATTTCGGATACCCAAGTCGAAGTTGGTAAGTAAGAGAAAAAACACCAATGAAGATCAAGCAAATGGCGCTTGGCTCCGTTGTACTGGCGTCTTGGCCGAGTGCAGAAACCCGGCAGAACGCTTTGCCGACCGAATGGATAACAGTATTTGCCTTGCCCTTACGTAGGCTTATCGACGACTGTTGTAGGCCTTGCAGCAGGCTGGTGAGTCAATGCAGGAGGCAGGTAAGGCCATTGAACCTCAACGCCCTATCGTCACCAACTGCGTCAAGATGCTGCCGGGCACCGCGCTGATCACCACTTATTGAAATTGGAAAAACCTAATCCGCCCCTTGAGGCGGATTTTTATTATCCGTTACTGCGCCCGGCGGGTCTGTGCTGCCGGTGCCATAGGTGGCTGCGGGCCTCCGCGGTCCCGGCGCCGAGGGTAGCCACTGTTGGCGGGGTGGATCCGGTACTGCGTCCGGTGGGTCTGTGCTGCAGGTGGCCCCGGGCCGCTGCGTGCTCCACGCCCTGGGTGGCCACTGCTGGCGGTGGGATCTGGCGCAGTGTCCGGTGTTGCCGGTGCAGCAGGTGGCCCCGGGCTGCTGCGAGCTTGTCGCCCAGGTTGGCCACTGCAGGCGGTGGGATCTGGCGCTGTGTCCGGTGTTGCCGGTGCCGTAGGTGGCTGCGGGCCACCGCGGTCCCGGCGCCGAGGGTGGCCACTGCTGGCAGGGTGGATCCGGTACTGCGTCCGGTGGGTCGGTGCTGCAGGTAGCTCCGTACAGATGCAAGCTCGTCGCCCTGGTTGGCCACTGCTGGCGGTGGGATCTGGCACAGTGTCCGGTGTTGCCGGTGCCGTAGGTGGCTGCGGACCTCCGCGGTCCTGGCGCCGAGGGTGGCCAACGCCGGCGGGGTGGATCCGGCACTGCGTCCGGTGGGTCGGTGCTGCAGGTAGCTCCGTACAGCTGCGAGCCGGCGCCCTGGGTGGCCACTGCTGGCGGGGTGATCAGGTACTGCACCAGTTGGGTCGGTGTAGCCGGTGGCCCCGGGCAGTTGCGAGCCGGCGCCCAGGGTGGCCATCGACCGGGTGGGGGTCGGTGCACCAGGTGGCTGCGGGCCTCCGCGGTCCCGCCGGCGGGGTGTATCAGGTAATGCATCCGGCGGGTCTGTGCTTCCGGTGGCCTCAGGCCACTGCGAGCTCAACGCCCTGGGTGGCCACTGCCGGCTGGGTGATCAGGTGCTGCGCCAGTTGGGTCGGTGTAGCCGGTGGCCCCGGGCAGTTGCGAGCCGGCACCCAGGGGGCCACAGCCGGCGGGTGATCCGGAACTGCATCCGGCGGGTCTGTGCGCCCCGTGTTGCCGGTGCAGCAAGTGGCCCCTGGACGCCGCGGTCTCAGCGCTCAGGTTGGTCACTGCCGGTGGGGTGGTGCCGGTACTGGGTCCGGCGGGTCTGTGCTGCCGGTGGCCTCGGGTCGCTGCGGTTTCGGGCAGAGGTTACCCAGCGGTGGCGGGGTGACCCGGCGCTTCGCCTAGTGGGAAGGAGTAGCAGGTGGCCCTGGGCCGCTGGGAGTCCGACGACCAGGGTGACCACAGCCGGCGTGTGATTCGGTGTTTCGCCCGGTGGGAAGGAGTAACAGGTGGTACTGGGCTACTGCGAGATCGTCACCCAAAGTAGCCGTCGACCGGGTGGGAGGCCGGTGCAGCGTCCTGCGGGCCGCCGAAGTCTCGGTGCCCAGGTTGGCCATTGCCAGCGGGGGATCCTGTACTGCGTCCGGTGGGTTAGTGCTGCAGGTGGCCCTGGGCTGCTGCGAGCTCGTCGCCCAGGTTGGCCATTGCCGGCGGGGGATCCGTTACTGCGTCTGTTGGGTCTGTGCTGCAGGTGGTCCCGGGTCGCTGCGAGCTCGACGCCCAAGGTGGCCAGTGCCGGCAGGGTGATCAGGTGCTGCGCCAGTTGGGCCGCCGAGCTCTCGGTGCCAGGGTGGCGACAGCTGGCGGGGGGATCTGGCGCAGTGTCCGGTGTTGCCGGTGCCGTAGGTGGCTGCGGGCCTCCGCGGTCCCGGCGTCTAGGTTGGCTGTGGATCCGGTACTGCGTCCGGTGGGTCAGTGCTGCAGGTGGCCCCGGGCTGCTGCGAGCTCGTCGCCAAGGTTGGCCACTGCCGGCGGGGTTGTGCCGGTACTGGGTCCGGCGGGTCTGTGCATCAGGTGGCCCCGGGCTGCTGCGAGCTCGGCGCTCAAGTTGGCCAGTACCGGCTGGGTGGTGCCGGTATTACAAGTGGAACAAGGCCCCCGTGGGATGCTTGGAGCACTAACAGGCCGGTGCCCTGAATAACTCGGTGTTGAGTCGATGACAGCCTTGCATTAGACAAAATAGCGGGAGAATCAGCACTGATAGTTCTGCACCAAGCATACTCGTAGGTCCCCATGAGGATCGGGAGTTTTATTTGTAAGATAGCTCGGATTTTCATGCAGATTATATCGAAGAGAGCATGGACGATAAAAGCGTAGTGCTATCGGTAATTACTTATGTATGAAGGAATGGTAGGGAAATATGAATAAATTTGAGATTACTTTTTGTATGGTGGTCCTGGGTGCTGTTCTCTGCGGGTGCAAAGACACAGATTATGAGGGAGTGAGACTTGTTGATAAGTACCACAATCAAAGCATGGATAATGCAATCAATTTAACTGTTTATGGAAATGCCTTAATAAAGCATCTTGATGAGCGAAGAATGCTTGATGTTATGGAACCAAACTGTGAACGTTTTTCATCCCGGATTTGTTATGTAACAGAAGAGCGTTTGGAGTGGGTAAAGTTAGCCAAAAAAGCATTTCTTTCAGGAATGGAAAAAAATGACGCAAATATTATTGTCAATTTGCCGGCCATGGTTAATCTGGATGAGTTTGAACTGACAAAAACTCAGTCGGAGCAGTTTGTTGAATTTATTAAGTTTAGTTCTGGTGACAAAACTTTATCTCATGAGGGGTTAGCTGCATCATATAGCTACATTGGAAGGTTGGGAGTTGAGAAAGGGGAATACTTTGAAGCATATAAACACTTCGCCGATGCAGTTGCTATTAGTAATTATAAGGGTGTTTATGCTAAGAATGTAATAGCCCTGTTGGACTATTTTGGTTGTAAGCAAGATACACTCGTATGGTCTGAGTTCACAACCGGTAGTAATTTAAATGTAGTTATAAAGTTGAGGGGCGCTCGATACCCTGAGCAGGATATAGATATCGGATTCAATCTTGCGCTTGCAAGATTGGCAATACGTAGAATGGTAGACGTTCCTCAATTACAAAATAGTTGCCCAATCAATCTATACAAAAATTAATTCGGTTGAATGGTTATTAGGGTGAGACCCAGCACTAGGTTGGTCGGCACTTTGGTGGGTAGATTGATGATGTTCTTGAAGATTAACCGCCACCAGAGCAGATTATTCAGTTTGGGTTGTAGGGGAGCTCTTGCAAGTCGCGGCCCATTGTGGCTCAAGGGTGCCGCAAAGCATTGCTGTGGAACTAAGCCGTCGCACAAGTGTTTGCGGCGGCCCAGCCAACCAGTGATTCGTCAAGTGTAGGGCTCGAACACCGCAGTTATGTTCTGGTGGCTTGCTCTAAGGCTACCAACCAGTGCGGTATGTCTTCAGTGCTATTGCCAATCGGTTGTTCCGTCTTGGTCGCCGCGGGCCACTGCCGGGGTGGAATCGGATCATATAGCCAAAGTTACCAATCTGGGGGCATGATGGGTGATGTGGGGGTAGAAAAAATACTCAGAGTATCCGAAACATGAAAAATATCATTTTCATTTTTATGAGATCAATATAATCTAAAGCTGATGCGCAGTCGTTTATAGACAACTCTCAGAATGGGGTAAGCGGAGAGTGACAATTATTGAGCATTAATAGTTAGTTTCTTTCCGTTGAATTTTTTAGTAGGGATCACACATGCAAGAATTTTTGAAAATGCTGTTGAATATTCGAAGCCTCCGGGCAGCACTTCGAGATCTGCCCTTTGAACAAGTACAAGAGGCCCACGAAAAATTCGAGTTGGTGTACTTGGAACGTAAGACTCAAGTAGACAAAGAAAAGGCTGCTCAATCAGAACGAATGAGTAAGTTGGCAGAGTTCCAGGAGTTGCTGGCCAAGGCCGGCATCGACCCCAAAGAACTTGTCGGGGATGCTTCAGGCGTAAACTCTAGTGAAAAGAAAAAACGCGCTCCGAGACCGCCCAAGTATCGTTATGTTGTTGATGGAAACGAACAGACTTGGACAGGTCAGGGGCGCACCCCGAAGCACTTGGCTGAGCAGATAGCACAAGGGCGCTCGCTGGACGATTTCCTCATCTGAATGTGATGGCCATGCCATTTATGCATGGCCATCAATTTTTAAATCTGTACCAGATTGCCAGATATTAGTCCGCTAGGTTATTCTGTATAAGTCCTCGGTGCCTACGTGGGGACAGGCCGCCCGGCCTGGCACCAACATCAACTCTACCTGCACTCTGCAGGTACTTCCACCTGT
Source organism: Aeromonas sp. QDB34 (assembly GCF_027705405.1). Lineage (NCBI taxonomy): Bacteria > Pseudomonadati > Pseudomonadota > Gammaproteobacteria > Aeromonadales > Aeromonadaceae > Aeromonas > Aeromonas sp. QDB34. The sequence goes on from NZ_JAPDBT010000024.1 coordinate 41,113, forward strand.
GATCCATCACCCAAGCCCTCGTAGGCTGATTCTGCATGTCCGTTCACCGGTTATTCTCCGGCGTCAGCGTACATGCAGAAACAGCCCAAGGCTGTCTTATGGCACTCGGTCCGCAATGTGTCACTCGTGACCAACACCAACCCGGGATTAAAACCAAATTCAACGAGGCATAATCATGTTCGAAGTAACCAAAACTGGAGAACTTATCTCTACTGGCCAGCTTGTAAGGCTGGGGGAATCCAACGTTTATGCAAGCGTGAACCCAGGCGAAGGATGCAACTTCATAAGAACAGTTGTGAGATCGCCGGCCGCAGACATAGACAAACTTAATTCAACATTCACATCTTGCGTTTTAGATGCTGATCAAGTCATTCAGGCATTGAACAGTGTCGATCCTGCGTGGCCCTTGCTGCTTGCGAACGCGCTTGCAGAGAAGGCGGCTTAACAATTTAAGCCTCCAGGGCACAGAAACAGGAACTACAAATGTTTAATTTAGGAACGTGCGGTGCCACTCCAGTCGCTATGGAAACACTTGAACGCCTGGGCATATCGTCATCAGCTTTGCTTGACGCTCATCGAGAGGGGTTATTGTGGAGCCATGCACAGAGACTTAAGAACCTTGATGCTATCAGCAATGATGAGAGGGTTCTATCCAGCCTGCCGGCTGATAAAGGCCAAGGTAGGATATGGGTTATCACTGAGGCAGACCGCAGCACCACAACAATCATCATGAGTGATGAATACTAAGGAAGGGCACTATGGAAACTATCACAGTGGCCTTGATTTCTGGGTTCTTCGCCGTTATCGCTGTCGCGATCCCATGCATATTTGAAATGCGAAATCGCAAGGCAAAATTGCGAGAAGAACGACAGAAAGCCTTACTCAAAGTTGCTATGAGGGATCTCGAGTTCCTGCACTCTGTTGAGAGTAGATTACTTGAGACGATCCAAGACATGAGCGGTGAGAGCATGAAGATCAGGATACGGCAAGAGGTCACGATAGACACCGGGCTTGTATGGTCTGGTCAGTTCACGCCAAGCCGAATCCATCAGCGACAACGCCAGATGGAAAACACATAAACCCAGAACCCGCCTAAGTAATTGGCGGGTTTTTTTTCCTCCTATCTCGAGACCGTTCAGAAAACCCCCCCCATTTTAGCTGTGCAATTATTTCCGCTTGAGTGCGGTATAACGCCCCCTAGGATTTTCTATACGGTGGCGTCTATGAGAAAAAGTGTTTTGGCATTCAGTGTCGTTGCCCTGCTGGGGATATCGCAGGTGCAGGCTTCACCAGGCGACACACGGCCTGAGAGGAGAACTCCGCCAATGGCGGAGATGGCACGTGATACTTATGGCGACAAAACGCTCATAGAGCTCAACACTGAAATCGAACTGCTACAGAACGACCTGGCCCTTTTGCGTGATGAGTATGCCAAGCATAACGCGCGGATCACCGGGCAGATTACTCGCCTACGTCACATCATCAATGACCGTCAGCAGGCGATCAATTTCATTCGTCGGGACCGAGAACAGCGTTACTTCAGCGTGCATCCTGGATCACTACGTGGACAGCTGGAGAGCCTCCGCTTTGCGTTGGGGTTGCAGGCAATCCGTTGGTCTAAGACCGTACCGGCTCACTGCGATTGGCAGTTTGATGCCGGTTTTGAGGTCGATAAAAAAGAGCCGATAAAGGCTCTTGAAGCGTTCCTGGCTGGATTGCCGCTTCTTCCGCAGATACATGAAAGGGATCGATCCGCGACAATCACAGCGACGGAGATCATCAAGTGCGACTGAAGCTCCTGTCGGTGGCGGTAGCTGCAGCCTTGGTAGGAGGGTGCAGCCCGAACAACGTACTAAAAGACCACAGCGCCCCGCAGATCGTGTCGACGCGCAGCCAGAACGACACCGGCGTATATAACACTGTTGGAGCGGAGCAGAATGACTTGGCTGCAGCTGTTCAACAAAAAGTTGAGCAGGTAACAACTAAGCACCAATGGACCCCTGTTGCGACGGCAAGTAATACCAAGAAGCCGATGCTTGCATCAGCATCGAATCCAATGGCAAGCACGCCCCAAGAGTTGATGAAACCTCTGGCTCCTGTTGTGACGAGTGGGAAGGTGTTCGTTCCAATTAATGAAACAAAGCCGCCTGCCATCACAGTAGAAAAGTTGTCTATGGTTGTTCGAGCTGGTGAATCTTGGGAGCGTGCTTTATCGAGATGGTTTAGAGATAACGGGTATAAAACAGTTCTCTATTATTTCCCAGGGGGAGTGCCTACTGGCTTTTCATCTATACCAAAGAAAACGCACTTTTCTGCGTATGACTTCCAAGGGGTAATATCCGACGCGCAAAGCGCATTTGGCAATGAAACAAATTCAAAATTCATTGTTAGCTACGACGCTATGAGTAAAAGTGCCGTAATACACGTTCCAGGGGTGTTGGTACAGACATTTAATGTCACTGCCGGCAGCCTGAAAGAAAATGCAATTCGTCTTACCAAGTCCTATGGGTGGAATACGACAATACAAGATTGGCGTCCTCAGGATTATTACGTATCGTCAAGCTGGCCAATCGTCACGGAAAGAGGGGATATAGCATCAGCACTTAATGCGTTGATCGAATCATACCCAGTCCAACCACAGCTACTGAAGTCAACACAACACGTTTATTTTGTGCAGGGGAACTGATCATGAAATCGCGCAGTGCTATTGCAACAGCAGTTATCATAGCTCTTTCAGGGTGTGGTGCCACGGATCATTTGGAGCAGAAAAATGCTGCTAACGATACACTTGGACAAATTAAGGCGTATGAGGGTAAGCATGAATCCTCTAAAAGTATCTATATCGACAAGCCCCCTTTGGACTTGAATCCGACAATCGGTGAGGGGGCCCCTTGGTGGGTCAGAAAGCCCGCCACCATTCAAGGCCAAAATATACCGCTTAGCTTTGCAGTAAGGAACTTGCTGCAATCGGCCGATCAGAAAATATCAGTTAACTATGGACCTGATGTGGTCCAAGACAAAATTATTTCTGTGGATTATCAGGGGGATGTGAATGGGGCGCTAAATGAGATCGCAGCAAAAGCTGACATTTCCGTTAGTGTTCTTGGGAACAAAATTAATTTTGAACGATATGTCACAAAAGTATTTGAGTTAAATTCACTCTTGGGAAAAAGTTCATTCCTCTTTGGCCGCAAGGCTAACTCAGTAAATAATAGCGGTGAGGGATTAGCAAACCGAACAATTACAAGCTCTCTTGGGAATTCGGATACTTACGCAACCACTGAAGTGGTCGACATAAATCCGTTTGATGACTATTTAGCTGCTATAGAGTCGATTCTGAGGCGTGACGGTGCAAGTAAGGATGATAAGAACCCATTAGAAGGGAATGTAATCGTAACTTCCTCGACTGCTTCTATTCTTGTTAGAACAACCCCGCATCGTATGAGCCTGGTTGAGAGCTATATTTCATCAAGAAAACAGGCAATAGCTCGCCAGGTAATGATTGAAGTAAAGGTTCTCCAATTCAAAGGAGGCAAAGGTTCTGCGTTTGGCATTGATTGGAATGTTATACGAAATCTTTCAGAAGGTAAGCTGCAGTTTGCTGGTCCATCACTGCCAACCCTAGGTGATTCAGGGAATTATGGATTTTCATTTACCTCGACAAATCCAAAATGGGATGGAACAACCATCCTGATGAAGTCACTGCAAACTCAAGGGCATGTTGGTGTAGAATATGAGCCAAGAACTGTTGCTAGAAATAACAGAGTGGCCTCAATAGATAACTCGGAAAAACTGACATATATTGCCAGAGTAACAGTTACACCAAATGAAAATGCCGATGCAAGCGTTGAAGTTGAAGATGCCGTTGTAAGTGATGGCCTTACAATGTCCGTGATGCCAAATATATCAGATGATATGGTAAACCTCCAAATTTCTGGAGTTCTATCAAAAGTTATTAAATGGGATGATACAGAAGTGAGCGGTGTAACAATTCGGGCGCCGCAAGTTCAAGAAATAAAGTTTGATCAAGATATTGGCCTTAAATATGGCGAAACCCTCGTGCTTAATGGATACAAACAGAAGTCAAATAAGTCTGATGAGACATCTGTATTTAAGAATTCATTCTTGGGTGGGAACTCAGGTGAAAGTAGCATGACAGAAACAATTGTTCTGATCACCCCTAAGCGGATATAGAGCCATGGGAACTATCAGAACTACTCTGCCGCATGGTGGTAAGCAAAAAGAAGTCCTGAAGCGGTGGCGGGTGGAGTATCCGGCTAAGTATGAGCGGATATTCGAGAATGGAGAACTGCTAACGCGGGTAGCCTCTGATGAGGCTGATATTGCTTGGGGCGAATGCATTGCTGAGGCACTAATTCACGAAGTGAAAGACACCCCCAGGAAATGGGTGTGCATTATTGCTTCAGACCGCGCCTATCGATGCGTTCTCTGGGACGCTGGAGATATTCGTCGTGATGAAGTCGTCGATGCTACGGAATTGTCTGAGTGGTTGCAGGTACACCCATCTGACCGCATTTTTTCTACAACCGAATTATCTGTTCATGGCATAGAAACAACGATAATTGAGGCTTTAAATTTAAGGCCTGATGACTTCGAGCTCGTTGAGTTTCGTGGTTCTGCATTGGCAAGAATGGTTAAACCATCACTTGTTTGTATATCTGTTATTGCAGCTGTTACCTGGTTTCTATGGCCTGAACCGCCACCACCGCCGCCACCGGAAGTAACGGATCCCTGGTATGCCTATCGCGCAGCATGGACAGATGTGCAACTTGCGGGTGATGCGATCAGTGAGTTTGGTGTGACGTGTGCAAAGTTTGGAACAATTCCCGTTGTCACGGATTTGCCTGCGGGAACCATCGAAATAGGCAGCATCAATATGGTGTTGCCTGAAGTTGTGATCGATAGACAAGTGATAAATGCATGGACTGAAAAAAATAACCTATCTATGTCATTCAGCGGGTCATCACCATTTATTCGAGTAGCTATCCCTCTGAGTTCCTATTGGAGTTCACATCATGCCAATTTCAAGGTTCTTGATGATACAGTCTTTGATTTGTTTTCAAAGCTTTCGTTGATATCAGGTTTGAAAGCAAGCTATGAACCCATAGAAGCTAATGGGGTATGGGCAAGTAGAAAGGCCAGCCTGACCATCGCAAAGGCTAATCCTTGGTTCATTAGCGAGCTTGGTAATGCGATGAAAGGAATGCCAATAAAATTGGAATCAGCAACGTTCAGCATTAGCAAGGAAGGGGATTGCACCCTCAATAATGCGGTAATTCAGTTTGGAGGTGGCTCACAATGAATGAGAACAAAAATAAATATAACACTAAAAAGTTGGTAACATATTTAGGGTTGCTGTCAGTAGCATGTGCCAGTGCGGTTTATTTATATCAGGCTCAAGAAAATAGAAAGGAAAAGCGGAATGAGCGTCTCAATGCTCTTATCGCACAGTCAGAGCAGCGGGCGCCGGCATCAACCGCTGTAGTTGGAGGGGGCGATATGGCAAGCCAAAGTGTGATTGACCCCCCGGCTGCAGTGAAGATGCCGAAGCTGCCAAAAAACATACAAGAGCTGATGAGCCTCGGAGAAAGAAGGGCTAAGGCAGAGGCCTTGCTGGCAACAAACACGGTGGAAGAGCTGATTGAGATTAATGCCGCAAAGAAAAAAGTAGCAGCAGAGAAGCCAGCGGAAAGCACCCCACCTTCTGGGGCATTCTTGCTTCAGGACGAAATGCCTGTAGGCGCAACCGTGTCCTCTAGCAATCCAATGCCGGTAGGAACTGGAATCGCATTTAATGAGCCTAAGGAGATGGACCAGCCTGGTAGCAAACTTGACAGACTCATTCTTCGATATGCGGCCCGTGTAGATGGGAGGCTGACCGCGTATGTTTCTATTGGTGAGTCTGGAAGAATGATTCCTGCTCTGGTAGGTAAGACAATAGATGGTATTAAGATTATCTCCCTGAATGATAGGCAATTGTGCGCAAGATATGGAAAGTCATCTCGCTGCATAAATATGGTCTATTGAGGAACCGGATGTTAATATGAACATGGCAATTAAAAACACTGTGTCATTAATTGATGATGATGAAATCTTAGCACTTTGCCGGGAGGACAAAAGCTGCTTCGTTGATGAGAACTGGGTCGTTTACACATCAGATCCAAAGAGTGATAACTTAAATACAATAATTTCTAAGGTTAAGGTTCAGCTGCATGGTAAGGAGCCGAATATTAATCTTGCTGATAGCGAAGTAGTACTGAATGCTTTGCAGGTCGGTTCAACTCAAAGTGTCGACACAGTCCAACAAAGTGCTAAGAACGCCACTGATGTCGCACCAACACAAGTTGAAGACCGCTTGATGGGATTGCTGTCAAGGTGTATTAGAATGGGGGGATCTGATATACACATTTTGGTGAAAGGAAAGAAAACAATAATAAAATGTCGTATTGATGGTCGTTTGATTGATATCTCTGCACCTCAGACAAAAGAATATGGGGCAGAACTAACAGCTTATGTATTTAATGGTCACAGCGGTTCAGAAGAAAGCTATTCAGCGTTAATTCCAAATGCTGGAAGCTTTAGTAAGATTATCTCTGTAAATAATGTTCAAAAAGCATGGGATTGGCGGACGTCAATGCTACCTGTTAGTAGCAGTAGCGACGATAAAGACTGTACCAAAACCGTACTGCGATTACTGACACCCATTAGGGACGATATTCCTTCGTTCGCAGATATGGGGATGGACGAAGATCACATTGAAATCATTGAGCATGCATTCAAGCAGCCTCAAGGGGCCGTTTTTTTCTCTGGACCCACCGGTTCAGGGAAAACCACAGTAGCTATGGCGGGGCTATCAACTATTGATGATGGCCGCAATATCAATACGCTTGAAGACCCACCTGAATGGAGTTTGGATGGGGTTTCTCAAACGCGAATTGATTATGGCCTGACAAAGAAAGGTAAAGAGCGTGACTTTGCGTATTACGGAAAAGTAATGCTCAGGCAAGATCCTGACGTCATTTATTTTGGTGAGGTGCGTGACCAAAAAAGCGCCGCGGAATTTACTCACCTTTCAGAATCCGGGCACTTGTTAATCGGAACCACACATACTTCAAGTGCAACCGGTCTTGCAACCAAGCTGGTAGAACATTTACGCGTGCCGTCAGTAATCGCCAGTAGCCCTGATGTATTCTCAGTCTTCGCTCATCAGAGGCTAATCAGGGTTCTTTGCCCGTACTGTTCAATTCCGCATGAAAAGGCAACCGAAGAACAGCAGGCTATTTTGCGCAGAGCTCTGGGTGTAGATCTACACCTCGCTCGAGTAAAGAATAGTAATGGTTGCAGCAAATGTGTTGAAGGTGAAAAAGGTAGAACCTTGGTAATGGAGGTCATCGTCTTAACAGATGACGACCGTAAATTCATAGCTAAAGGTGATGCGTTGGCGTGGAAGATCCACTTGTTGGAGAATGGCTGGAAAAATATTAAGCACTATGCACTTAAAAAAGTAAGGGCTGGGATATGCGATATTCACTCTGCTGCTGAACAAATTAAGGAGCTGTTGTGAATCTTGACATCCTTTCGAAGACGTGGCTCCAGTTGGTTTTTTTTAAAACCGACCAAATTGAATTCCTCGAGGACTTTAAGGAGTTAATCAACTCTGGTATTGATGAGAAAGATATTTGTATTAATTTGGTAGAGTTCGGATCTCCCTCTGCTAAAGCGCTTGCAGGTGATATGCTGATGGCTATCAGAAATGGTAGGCCAGTTACATCTGGTATGCAAGGATGGTTCTCACCAATAATAATTTCTACAATTGCTGCTGGACAAGAAACTGGTGACATAGACATGGGGCTTGATGTTGGTATAAACACCATCAGAGATGCTTCTGGATTGACTTTGGATATTTTGAATGCAGTAAAATATCCTGCAGTAATGATTGTTGCGTTGTTGACTGTAGCGGGTGGTCCGTCATATGAGTATATGCTGGATATGCAAAACAGACTGCCGCTCTACAAATGGGGGGGGATATCACAGGCAGCATGGAGTCTTGCAGAATTCAGTCATAACTGGATGTTTTTTCTTATGTGCTTGGCCATTACTAGCCTCATAAGCTTGATGTGGATGTTACCGAATTTTCCATATAGAGAGTCACTTGATAACTCCATAGTTTTTAAACAATATAGAGACCTCAATGCGATAGCAGTGTTAGCTAGTGTCTCCAGCCTTATGAGAGCCGGGGTCGGGATTAATGATTGTATGAGCATTATTGGCCAGGGTTCAAGTCGTTGGCTTCGAGCAAAAATACAGAAAATAAAGTTGAAAATAGCATCAGGTAAGAAAAACTATGGTGATGTATTTGATGTGGGGTTACTTGGTCAAGTTGAAATTCAAAGAATTAAAATATTAAGTAATAGTGAAGACATTCCATCGGTGCTAATGCAAAGCTCGATAAGACAGCGAAGGAGGCTAAAAAAACAGATAGTTAGTTTGGGGAAATTGGCAAACTTGCTGACGATGATGGCTGCAGGTTGCGGTATGGCTATATTGGCCGGTGGTACATATCTCGTGGTGGCGCAGTCCGCTAGAGTTGCTTATTAATTTTTAAGGGTTGAATGATGAACTACGTAAACCAGAACAATGAAATCATGGCTTCCAAAAAACAAGGCGGCTTCACATTGATCGAGTTTTCCATTGTGGTGGCAATTGCAGCCGTTCTCTTGGTGGTCGTTCTGCAAGTAGCTGAAGGTGTAAAATATCAAACTAAGCAAGAGGCGCTCATAAAGCAGATGCAACAAATCACAACTGCAACGGAGCGTTGGAAAAAAGGGCGCCCGAATAAGAATGGTGTGAGCATGAGCGTGTTGTGTGCGACGGGGTCTAAGCTGCTTGATGCCAGCGTCTGTGGTACTGCCAAAGATGGTAAGGCGGCAAATGCATTTGGTGGTGATATTACCGTTGTAGCAAACACTACCAACCCCAGCCTGGTTGATATCACGATGGCGGGCCTGCCGGCTGACTACATAACCGATCTAGCTGATACCTTAGCCCCCATGACTACAGGGCGTTGTCAGACGGCTACAGGGTGCACAACTATTACCGTCACTGGCAGCAGTGTTAAAGGAACGATGTAAATTATCGTTGTTAAGGAGGCGGCTTAGCCGCCTCCATATTTTAGAACATAGCAGGCATATTTATGAAGAAATGTAGTGGTTACACTTTGATTGAGCTATCGGTGGCTATGGCGGTAATTGCCACTATCTCATTTGGCGTGACTGCTATTGGGTATAATTTAAACATAGCAATGCAATCTATAAAGGCTCATGGAATCGCCTCTGATGTGAATGCTGGAGTTAACTCAGCGCTTCGACTTAAGGTGCCTAATGGTTGCCTGACTGGCATAAGCATTTCTCATGCTGATTTAATTACAGCAGGGGTGCCCAACTCATCGGTATATCCTGCGCCGTGGGCGACAAGTTTCGCTTTTGGGTATCGCGGGGGTGAGCCTGTTCATGTCGTGGTTTCAATAGATGTAAGGAATGCCGCTTTTGCTGGCGAGCTATATACTGATTCTGGCGCAGATTACATGTCAGGTAGTACATTATCATTTCAGTTCCCTATTAAGTCTCCAAGGCTATCTTCGTTTGGAGAAATGTATAGGAGTCCAACAAATTGCTGGGCACATGGCATTGGAGATAAGTAATGCGTAAAAGCCAGAGTGGATTTACACTCATTGAACTTTCTATAGTTCTTCCAGTTTTAATTTTCGTGAGCATGATTGTTTACAATGAAATGAGGCAGCAAAGAATTGATTCTGCTGCGGAACAACAAGGCCTTCGCATTGCTGAGCTTTTTTCAAAAGCAGCGGAAAGGTATCAGTTCACATCTAAGAGCAATAACACAGTTACACCTACTAACTTCCCATCATCGATTCAGGTACTAATTAATGAGGGTTACATTAGGAACTGTACCGTAAGTGATGCGAGTGCGGGTAACTGCCGGCCAATGACTGAAACTCTCTGGGGGGATGCTATTTCTGTAAGGACTTATGGTGTAGCTGGGAACCCAACAATTCCAAGGTTCGAATTGACCATACCACTCGCAAAAGTGCCAGCAGATCAACGAAATGACGTTGCCGCTGGATTATTGTCTTCACTGCCTTTTGCTACCGTATCTGGAACAAATATAGTTACGGAAATTGGTCGACCAGGCACTGAGGTTGCTCACGACAATTTTTATATGCTTGATGGATCGAGGGCGCTAAAGGGGAACATGAATGCTGCCGGATATGCCATCGAGAACGTAAAAGATCTTTCTATTTCCGGCCTCACAAATCGCACCGTACTTTCTGGGTTGGCTTGGGGTAATGTGCAACAAAATAACCAGATCGTTTCCCTTGTCTCCTGTCCTACTAATCGCGGGACTCGCAAAGTAAACGTGATTCCTCTGTCATACAGCAAAAATGGCTTCCCGTTTAACAAAATGGGGGCTGTTGAGGGCCGGTTTGATGGAACGAGAGCTTACGTCCGGATATGGGAAACTGATCAGAATGGAACCCAGGCATGGTTTATTCCTGCTCCACCAAACGCATCCGTTTTGGTTCAGCAACAATGTAGCAAATAAATTGTTTAAAAATCCCACCAAATAAGAGGTCTGAATGAAACTTTATAGCGATAATGCCCTTTCTCGATTCTCTACCCGTTTGTTAATGGCCGCGTTGCTGACGTGTTGCAGCGGAACAGTAACGGCTGGTGTCGATGATGTGTGGGCTGCCTCTCCGGCGACTTACGATACCCAGTGGGCGCAAGCATATGCAGCAGCAGTCAACCCCTCTTTCTCTGGTTCGGGTGGACGAGTCGATCTGTATAGCGGTTCATCCACTTCAGTCAACATTTCTGTGCCTACCACCGTCAATGTGCTCTATGTGAGCTTTGATCTGGACGGTCGTGGGATCACTCAGTTGATGTTCGACCTTCAGGAGGCCGTCACCAGAGGTGATGTGAGACTGTACAACCGGGGGGGGGAGAACGCTGACAGGCCCTATGACGCCCTCATAAAAGTGAGTCGATCGGGTGTTCTGGTAACACTGCGGGGGGAGGGGGTTTGGACTGGTGCTCCAGTAATAAAGCGGGTTGTGGGATACAGCCTATAAGCAGGGCCTGTAGCTCGATACTACAAGCCCATTACCATCATTTGGGGACGAACAAATTGACGCTCACAGAGCCGGTGACTCCCCAAGTTGAGTTTGATGGAACAGGAACCACGCAGGTTTCAGAATTAGTGTTGTTCATGGATGACGAAAAGGACGAGGAGCACAGCTGCACACCATCAACAACAACCGATAGAGAGCGATTGTTAGCAGTAGCTGAGAGTGCGCTAACAAGAATCCCAGCCCCGTATGAGTTAGTTCCACTCGCACTACCTCTAATCCACTTCCCATCAAACATCCCGCCGGTATCTTGGCCGTTGGTCTTCGGATTGACAGGACCTGAATTGGCTTGTGCCCATGTGGTGTCCCGAGTCGCCGGAGCGGCATTCCAGGCATCATCGACGCTCGCCGCTGCGGCCCCACTGCAACAGGCCAGCAACGCAGTCATTAACAAATGGGTAGGGTATCGAGAAAGGGCATTATCAGGCTACTCAAGCGCGCGACAGAGGCGATTGTGCCGAAACCATGATCACCGGGGTAGGTTCAGGTCAGCAGCGTACCTAGCACGACATTATTGAGGGTCAATACCTCGAGAGCCCTCGTGATGGAGCCCTGGGCTCCGCTCGTGAGGCACGAGATCTGGCAGGGCCCTGCAGGATCTCACGGCATGCTAGCGGATGTGCTGTATCAGGTGAGCATTCGGCGGGCAATCCAGTGTTGGTCCCTGCGATGGATGATGGTTTTTGTCTGTCAATCTGCGTGTCGAGTTCGTAAGCCTGGATTCAGGCGAACTGTTTAAGCACTTCGTTCCACTGCCTAGCTGAAAAGCTTGTTATAGAACCTCGGCGCACGGCGGACCGGGTGGGCCAGGCAACCAAATTTGCATTGGCATAACTCATGACATGATGAGTACAGATAAACGGTTCGTCCGTTATCCAATAGCAACATATGATGTCGGCCACTAAGCGGCGTCAGCCAGGACGATTCCCTCGGCGACATCGACGTGTGGGTTAGAGAAATCGGCATGAAAAGAGGGGAAACAGATTGAAAGAAGTAACTTCGCTACCGTAGTCAGACTTGGTATACTTTATGGAAACACACAAATACAAAGAGCTATGAAGTTTGATCAGGTTTCTCAGCAAGATGTCTCACAATTAGAGACGGATGTAATAAATCTGGATAGATTAATGAGAACGTCATTGGCAATGAAACATAAACTTGAAAAAAAGGGATGATATGAGAAAAACTATTGTTGCCGCGCTGCTTTTGTCAGCCATTTCTCCTGCGCATGCTATTTACAATGGCGCTGAAATTAAATCACCTGAGTTTGTTCGGGTTGGGGGAATCTGTTCTGGTACTGTAATTGCTGGTAAATGGGTCGTAACAGCTGCACACTGTGGTGATTTGACAGGGCAGACTGTAAGTAACATCGATGCAAGTGTTGTGAACATTAAACGCACAGTAATTCATCCAATGCATGATGGCAGCGTACCGCGTGTATATGATATTTCATTGCTGGAGCTTGATAAAAAAATGCCAGCGACAGCAAGTGTTATTAACACCGAACCCGCGGTCGGTTCAATTCAATCCATAGCTGGCTGGTCAAGCCTCTCTGGTGGAATACTGAAAGGTGCTTCCAATGAGACTGTAGGCAAAGCAGATGCAAGATGGTCTCCAGATGCTTACGAACTGAAATATGACACCGTAAATGGGATTGGTACCGGTACCTCTCAGCCTGGTGACTCCGGTGGTCCTTGTTATAACGAAGCTGGTGTATGGGGGGTAATTCAAGGATCTGCTGGTCAAGGTGATGGCACTTTCATTCAATCGTGCCAAGCATTTTATAAAGCAGAAACTACTGCATGGATGCTTGAAACAATCGCTGCATGGTCGTATCCGGCCGAGGTGAAGGGCGAGGGGACCGTAACGATCAAGGTGCAGTCATTCCACAAGGACCCGGAAGTTTTTGCACCCTATACCGAAGGGGATCTCACAATTGAATCGAATACCTGCAAAAACGGGACGGCAGCACCTCTTGAGGAGTGCACCGTTGTTGTGAAGGGAAGCGGCAAGCTGTTAATTACAGGTAGCGACACGGTTGAGGTGAATAAAAAGACAACGCCCGTGACCCCGACTCCGGAACCTACAGAAAATGGTGGTGGCGGTGGTTCAACTGGTCCAGTAGGCCTGATAGCGCTGGCACTGGTGGCAATGGCCCGTCGTCTCATAGTTAAGTGAGGCGCCATCAGTTTGGTACCTGTTGGTTAAAAATGTCAGTTTGAAATGAGGGAGGCCAAGGCCTCCTTTTTTATTGATAGCCCCTTAAGAAGTGAAGCATCCAAAGCTCTTGCCGCCCCTGCTAGAAAACCCCCCCAATTTTAAGCGCTCATTTTATCCTGAAGCGCCGAGTTAGAATCCCATTGTGGATAGTTAACTGACAAACATGCCACGCCTCAAAGACCGCACCAACGGGACCTGGCTCTTTACGGTGCCACGGATCCAAGCAAATGGAGAGTGTTGAGTGAGATTGTTTAAGACGGTGATCAGTGTTGGGATGTTGGCGCTTTTTTCAACAGCATCGGTAGCTGATGCGTGGCAAGAACGTGAGATCCTGAGCCGTGTACGTGAGCAGTTGATTCGGGTAAACAAGTTACTCGTCGAAGCTGAGAGCGCGGGCATGAACAACCAAAGCCGGTTGCGAATGGAGTATCGAAGCATTCGTGACGACCTAAACACCGTCGAAGACGGGATCTTGCAATACCTCTCCGCGCCTATGGATCCGGCAGCCATAGTCCCCCTGGATGGTGGCTACACGGACTACCAAAGAGCGCATGCGTTACCCCGGCCGGACGCAAATTTGTCTCGCGAACGCGCATTACCTATGGGGTATAAAAAATGAGCGCATCTTGTTCAGGTGGAAATGTATCTCAATGCATGGCTGCTGTCGGAGCTAATTCCACATTCAGCCAAACATCAATTCTGCTTCAAGGCAGTATGTACGCCGCTGCATTCATATTTATTCTGTTCGTAGCCTATGCCTGTTATCAAGGATTGGGGACAGACAAAGTAACATATTATGGAATGTTTAAGGCAATTATTACCGCCGTAGTATTGAGCGCTTTGATCCTGCTGATTGTTAAGGCAATAGTGCATTAATAAATTTTATTGAGGAGTATAGGGATGCCAATGAAAAAAGTTAGTAATAGATTGAGGGGGGTATGTTTTATGGCTGCTCTCATGGCTGGCGGCGTTTTTCAAGATAGTTGTCGCGCAAAGCTGTTTTAAGCAGCCTCTTTCTGCTCCGGCTCGGGTTTCTCGGGCC
>NZ_JAPDBT010000025.1:0-54448 GCF_027705405.1 Aeromonas sp. QDB34
GAAGGGTACCACCAATCAGCAGTTGGCCACCTCTCGCCATTCATCCATGAGTGTCGCACTTATTATCTGAATTCCCGAAATATCATGAATTATAAGTAGCTGTTAGAAGTTGATATTCATCACAACTTAAGAAAACAAATTTAATCCTCCATTGAGCCCCGTCCAACCCCAACTTATAATTCCAATTATCTTTTCCATCAGACAACCATGATAAATGGAGAACAATCATGAGAAATATATTATTACTTTCATTAATTATGCTATCAAGTACTGTAAGTGCTGGTAGATTAGAACTAACAGAAAGCATATTACATGTAGGCGATAACTACATGGCATCATGGGATGCTCCAACACCCATAGGAAAAAACCTTGAATTAGATTTCGAATTATCTCCCAGACCAGATAATTACATTATTCTTTCTTTTGATGCCTATCAAGTATCACCATCTACAAATGGCCTTCATGGAAATCACATTTATATAAACAACCAATTTTACGCCAAATTCACGGACCCCAACAATGTATCCGAAAATGAATGGAAGCCGTATTACTTTGTAATTGACAAGCGATACTTTAACAAGGGAAGTAACATCATTACAATAGAAGCCAAAAATGCGACAGGAACAACTGACGTTGATGACTTCATGATTAAGAATATAATCTTATATATTCAATAACGTCTACTGACATAACACACTGCAGAGTATCTATTTCCCTTAGATTTTCTTTCTAATAAAGAAGGGCGCTTTCACGCCCTTTCTATTAATTACCCCTCCTGATTTTCTCCGGCTACCGGTTCAGCACCTAGGGTCGATTAGCGAAGCGTAATCGTCCGCACCGCAATCTCGGTAGCTATGGACATAGAGAAAATATCAGCTGTAGCACCAGCAGAATTGCTGGCAACCTGTTTTCGCGATCGTCTGATTACGCTTCGCTAATCAGACCTACGGCCTTTTAAGCCACGCTCTGCTGAGAAACTCAGAGATTTCACTATTAATTACCGTATGTATATCATCTCTGTTTACTCCTAGTGCATCATTACAAATATCTGGTGCCATTTTATTTAATTGAGCAGAGCATGGAGAGAGAAAAACAAAATGACCGGCATTGTGTATTACCTGAAATTCTTTTTCTGCAACCAACGTGGTGGCCAGGTCTCTGGCATTTTCTCCCCAAGAAAGCTCTTCATCTTTATTACCAGTAAAAATAAGGGTAGGTGCAATCACTCTTCTGAGTGAGTCGGGAGCGAATGCCATACTCACCGGAGCCATGAAAACCCATGCCTTTATCCTAGAATCGGGGTGCACAACTAGACCAGGATGGTCATTTATTATTACCCCTTTGTTTGAACATATGGCACTCATTTCATATTTACGACAATAATTTTCATAGCGTCCTACATCAATATCCCCTCCTCTCAACAACAATCCTGTTGCTCCACCGGCAGAGAAACCAACAAACGCTATTTTATCTTTATCAATATATTGGGCTATTTCAACATCATTGATCGCAGCAGTAATGACGGCAGATATTTGTAATGGACGACCATACCAGGAACTAATGGCCCCAGCCCCTGCCTGATCCTTGTAGTTATCACCAGGATGCGTGAGGGTAATAACAATATTCCCCTGCCGAGCTAGAGTCGTGGCAAGGTCATGATGACTCCATAAACTACCGGCGTTGCCATGTGAGATCACTATGACTGGATAGCGTCCTGGTACTATATTCAGCGCCTTTTGTGCCGCTATTTGATAAGGGCCTATCGTACTTGGTGTCTTTTCTGCGGCCACACCGGGATAGAAATATACGGCATCCATAGGCTTTCCACCTACAGGATCAGTCACCATGAGACGCTTAAACCCTGTATATTCAGCCGATACGACGAAGGATGGCAAGGCACTGCACGTACATATTGCACAAAATAAAAAATAACGAAAAAGAACCCTCATCAGATATCCTTTCTGATCCAATCGACATTGGGACGACACGCTACCACTATCCCCTTGAGGAGTCATTTTTCACAAAAAAATGGGAGCGAATAATTCGCTCCCATCTTGTATAGATCTTTTGACTACCCTTCCTGATTTTCCCCGGCTGCCGGTTCGGCGCCGACGACGGTTTCAATCTCGATACGATCGACCCGCTGCAGACCGCGGGGCAGCTTGGCGCCACGGCGGCCGCGCTCGCCGCGGTAGAAGTCCAGATCGGCAGGTTTAAGCATGTGCTTGCGCTTACCAGAGAACAGAGTGACCGACCGCCCTTGGGGAATAATGGCAACCATCACCATAAACTCTTCCCGTGCCTTGACCCGCGCGGACGGGATGCTGATGAGCTTGTTGCCCTTGCCCTTGCCGAGCACCGGCAGGGTATTGAGCGGGAACAGCAGCATGCGCCCCTCGTTGGAGATGGCCATGCAGAGATCGGTGTCCGGCGCGCCTATCTTCTGGGGTGCCATCACCAGGCCCCCTTCCGGCACGGTCAGCAGCGCCTTGCCGTTCTTGTTCTTGCCAATCAGGTCGTCATATTTGCAGACGAAGCCGTAACCGGCGTCGGAACAGATCAGATACGGCTCGCCTTCGTTGCCCATCACCAGATGGCGTACCTCTTCGCCAGCCCCCAGCGCGAAGCGACCGGTGAGCGGCTCGCCCTGACTACGGGCGGAGGGCAGGGTGTGGGCCTCCAGCGAGTAGGTTCTCCCCAGAGTGGAGAGGAACACCGCCTGCTGGTTGCTGCGGCCATGGGCGTGGGCGAGATAGTTGTCCCCCGCCTTGTAGGAGAGGCCCTCCACATCCACGTCGTGGCCCTTGGCGGCGCGCACCCAGCCCTTGTCAGAGAGGATCACGGTAACCGGCTCGCTCGGGGTGAGCTCCTTCTCGGTCAAGGCCACGGCGGTGGCACGTTCCACCAGCGGGGTACGGCGATCGTCGCCGTACTTCTCGGCATCCGCCAGGATCTCTTTTTTCAGCAGGGTGCTGAGACGGCGCTCGGAACCCAGGATCAGTTCCAGCTTGTCGCGCTCTTCGGCCAGTTCATTCTGCTCGGCGCGCAGCTTGAACTCTTCGAGCTTGGCCAGGTGGCGCAGTTTCAGCTCGAGGATCGCCTCGGCCTGGGTCTCGCTGATGTTGAAGCGCTCCATCATTACCCTGCCCGGCTCCTCCTCGGTACGGATGATCTCGATCACCTCGTCGATGTTGAGGTAGGCAATGAGCAAGCCTTCGAGGATGTGCAGGCGGGCCAGCACCTTGTCGAGACGATACTGCAGGCGGCGGCGCACCGTCTCACGGCGAAAACTCAGCCACTCGGTGAGGATGGTTTTGAGGTCTTTGACCTGGGGCCGGTTGTCCAGACCCAGGATGTTGAGGTTGACCCGGTAATTCTTCTCCAAGTCCGTGGTGGCGAACAGGTGGGCCATCAGCCCCTCCACGTCCACCCGGTTGGAGCGCGGCACGATCACCAGACGAGTCGGGTTTTCGTGGTCCGACTCATCGCGCAGATCGGTCACCATGGGCAGCTTCTTGGCCACCATCTGGGCGGCAATCTGCTCCATGATCTTGGCGCCTGAGGCCTGATGGGGCAGCGCCGTGATGACGATGTCGCCATCCTCCTCGCTCCACACCGCTCGCTGCTTGATGGAACCCTTGCCAGTCTCGTAGATTTTGCGGATGTCGTCGCGCGGCGTGATGATCTCGGCGTTGGTCGGGTAATCCGGCCCCTGCACATGGGCCATCAGGGCATCCAGGCCGGCATTGGGGTTGTCCAAGAGCTCCACACAGGCGTGGGCCACTTCCCGCGCGTTGTGGGGCGGGATATCGGTCGCCATGCCCACCGCGATGCCGGTCACCCCGTTGAGCAGGATGTGCGGCAGGCGGGCGGGCAACACCACCGGCTCCTTCATGGTGCCGTCGAAGTTCGGCGTCCACTCCACCGTGCCCTGGCCCAGCTCGGAGAGCAGCAGCTCGGAGAAGCGCGACAGCCGCGCCTCGGTATAACGCATGGCGGCGAAGGATTTGGGATCGTCCGGCGCCCCCCAGTTGCCCTGGCCGTCCACCAGTGGGTAGCGGTAGGAGAAGGGCTGGGCCATCAGCACCATGGCTTCATAACAGGCGATGTCGCCGTGGGGGTGGTACTTACCCAGCACGTCACCCACGGTACGGGCGGACTTCTTGTGCTTGGAGAGCGCCGACAGCCCCAGTTCGCTCATGGCGTAGATGATGCGCCGCTGCACCGGTTTGAGGCCATCGCCGATATGCGGCAAGGCCCGATCCATGATGACGTACATGGAGTAGTTCAAGTAAGCCTGTTCGGTAAAGGTGCGCATTGGCTGGCGCTCTACCCCGTCCAGACTGAGCTCGATAGCATCACTCATATGTTTTTCTCTTGCTATGGCGCGCCCCTGAAGGGCACGCCTGAAATGCGGGTCGGCAGGTGACCGACGGCTTAGATGATGGCGAGGTTGCCCTTCTCTTCGAGCCACTCGCGGCGATCGCTCGCCCGCTTCTTGGCCAGCAGCATGTCCATCAGCTGCAGGGTCTCGTCAGCCGCATCCCCTTCGCTCTCCCCTGCCGGATCCATGGTGAGCTGCACCAGACGGCGGGTGTTGGGATCCATGGTGGTTTCCCGCAGCTGTTTCGGGTTCATTTCGCCCAAGCCCTTGAATCGGGTCACCATCACCTTGCCTTTCTTCTTCTCGGCTTCGACCCGCTGCAGCACGCCGTTCTTCTCGTCCTCGTCGAGGGCGTAGTAGACCTCTTTACCGATATCGATCCGGTAAAGCGGCGGCATGGCAACATAGACGTGGCCCTTCTCCACCAAGGCGCGGAAGTGCTTCACAAAGAGGGCGCAGAGCAGGGTGGCGATGTGCAGACCGTCCGAGTCCGCATCTGCGAGGATGCACACCTTGCCGTAGCGCAGGCCGCTGAGATCCTCAGAGTCGGGATCGAGCCCGATGGCCACCGAGATATCGTGCACTTCTTGCGAGGCGAGCACCTGACCGGCCTCCACTTCCCAGGTGTTCAGGATCTTGCCGCGCAGCGGCATGATGGCCTGAAACTCGCGATCCCGCGCCTGCTTGGCACTGCCACCTGCGGAGTCACCCTCCACCAGGAACAACTCACCTTGCATGGGGTCGGCGCAGCCGCAGTCGGTGAGCTTGCCGGGCAGGGCCGGGCCCTGGGTTATCTTCTTGCGCACCACCGTCTTGGCGGCGCGCATCCGGCGCTGGGCGCTGGAGATGCAGAGCTCGGCCAGCTGTTCGGCCAGCTCGGTGTTGCTGTTCAGATAGAGGCTGAAGGCATCCTTCACCACGCCGGAGACGAACGCCGAGCTCTGACGGGAGGAGAGCCGCTCCTTGGTCTGACCAGCGAACTGCGGATCCTGCATCTTGATGGAGAGGATGTAGGCGCAGCGATCCCAGATATCTTCCGGTGTGAGCTTGACCCCGCGCGGCAGCAGGTTGCGGAACTCGCAGAACTCGCGCATGGCGTCGAGCAGGCCCTGGCGCAGGCCGTTGACGTGGGTACCGCCCTGGGCGGTGGGGATCAGGTTCACATAGGATTCGGCGAGGCATTCGCCCCCTTCCGGCAACCAGCAGAGGGCCCAGTCCACCGCCGACTGCTCGGTGCTGAAGGCGCCGACGAAGGGCTGCTCCGGCAGGCAGGTGAACTGCTTGACCGCGTCGACCAGGTAATCCTTGAGGCCGTCTTCATAGCACCACTCCAGCTTGATGCCGGTGTTCTTGTCGAGGAACTTGATGGTGAGGCCGGGGCAGAGTACCGCCTTGGCCTTGAGCAGGTGCTCCAGCTTGGAGACCGAGAACCTGGGCGAATCGAAGTAGTGGGCTTCCGGCCAGAAACGCACCCGGGTGCCGGTGTTGCGGCGCCCGCAGGTGCCGGTGATGGTCAGCTCCTGTACCTTCTCGCCCTTCTCGAAAGCGATGTCGTAGACCTGGCCGTCGCGGCGCACCGTCACCTCGACCCGCTCGGAGAGGGCGTTCACCACCGAGATGCCCACCCCGTGCAGACCGCCGGAGAACTGGTAGTTCTTGTTGGAGAACTTGCCGCCCGCGTGCAGCTTGCAGAGGATCAGCTCCACCCCGCACACCCCTTCCTCCGGGTGGATGTCGACCGGCATGCCGCGGCCGTCGTCGATCACCTCGAGGGACTGATCTTCATACAGGGTCACCTCCAGGGTACGGGCGTGACCCGCCAGCGCTTCGTCGACGCTGTTGTCGATGACCTCCTGGCCGAGGTGATTGGGCCGGGTGGTGTCGGTATACATGCCGGGGCGGCGACGCACCGGTTCAAGGCCATTGAGGACCTCAATGGCATCCGCATTGTATTGAGTAGACATGGAGGGCCTTGCGAATTGACGTTTGGGGAGAATCTTACTCGTTGGGAGGGTATTGGACAAACCCGGCGGCGGCAAAGCTTGATCCGGACGGGGTAAGTCGCCCCGCCGGCCCGTTCAGCGCGCCTCGGCCGCCACCGGCAGCGCCTGCTGCAACTGGGAGAGGGAGCTGTGCAGCCGCCACACCATGCCGGCCAGCTCCCGCGCCGTCGGCTCCCTGTGGTTGGCCAGGGCCGCGCTGATCCGCTGCAGCTCGGCCAGGGTGCGACCCAGGGAGGCATGCTGCACCCCCTGCTCGGTGAGGATCCCCTGCAGAGAGCGGATGCAGTTGTCGCGCACCAGGTAGAGGGGCTGATCCTCGCCGCGCCACTGGCGCAGCTGCCAGACGATGTGACTGCAGTTGAGCAGCACCACGCCCCAGCGCAGCACCCAGAGGCGGGCGGTCTGATCCTGGCTCTGGCTGAGCTGGCTGATGCAGTGGTAGATGAGCGATTCGAACTGGCTCTCGCTCTGGCGCGGGGCCGGCTCCAGCTGATCCATGAAGTGGCGGCGCAGGGAGCGGATGAGGCGGCGGCTCTTGCGCCGATCCGAGCTCGGTCGCAGCAGCTGGAACGCCAGTCCGGCGCTCATCACCCCCAGCGCCTGCCCCAGGCTGCCGTTGATGTACTGCAGGTAGTCGTAGCTGGGCGGATTGGTGATGGCGAGAAAGGAGCCGAGCAGCACGATGAGCTGGCCCCACAACACCGCCTGCCTGGGCTGTTGCTGCTTGAACAGCTGCATGGTGATGAGCACGGGGAACAGCAGGGCACAGAAGAGCCAGAAGTCGTCGAGGCGGATCATCAGGCCGAACTTGACCGCGAAGCAAATGAGGCTCAGCAGCAGGATCGCCTTGAGCATGGTGTTGGCCCCCTTGGCAGGCGCCGGGGTGGCCGAGTAGAGCACGCAGCAGATGGAGAGCAGGGTCAGCGCCGAGCTGCCCGCATCCCACTGGCTGTGGATCCAGAAGGCGCAGCCCAGCAGCACGCAGAGGAAGGTGCGCCCGCCGTTGTAGGCCGCCTCCAGCGTGTCGGTGTGGCTGGTGAGCGAAGAGTGGCGCGGCGGTGCCGGCCACTCCTGATCGTCGTAGCGGGCCAACCGATCCAGCCAGCGCTGACACTCCAGATAACTCCAGCAGAAGTGGCGCAGCCGTCGCCAGAAGGTGTGCAGCCGGTAGTCGCTGGCCGCCGTCGGCACCAAGGGGGCCAGCAGCCGGTAGTCGCTGGCCGCCGTCGGCACCAAGGGGGCCAGCAGCCGGGCGATACGATACTTGTCGCAGCCGGGCTGGCCCAGCTCGGCCAGCAGCCGCTCCAGCAACGCCTGCAGCCCCTCCGGTTGCGCCGGCCAGTTGTGCAGCATGCGGCGCTGGCTGGAGATGAGGCTGATGAGCCGCAGCTGGCGGTGCAGCAGGAAGTTGAGCAGCCGGTTGTGGCGGCGCAGCCGATGGTGGCTCCAGACCGCCTGGATGCGCAGCACGTTCATGGTGAGGATCTGGCCGATCAGCCCCTCGTGGGCGGTGCGCACCTCCGGGCTCGCCTCCCCCAGCCAGAGCAGCTGGGCATGCTCCAGCAGGCGGGCCTGGGTCTTGTGCAGCGACTGCAGCAGGGTCTCGCCATCCGAGGTGCTGGGCAGGATCATCATCAACAGGCCACCGCAGAGGATGCCGATGATCACCTCGCTCACCCGCGCCTGGGCGATGTCGAAAATGTGTTGCGGGTCGGTCACGTTGACGCAGGAGAAGGCGATGATGGCGGCGGTGTAGCCCGCCAGCGCAAAGGCGTAGGAGACGTTGTTCTGATGGTGGTTGGAGATGTAGGTGCAGAGCGCCAGCCAGAGCGCGATGAGGAAGCTGAACAGCCAGGGATCGCTGATGCCAAGGCCGGTGATCACCACCGCAGCCATGGCGCCGATGAGGCTGCCCACCACCCGTCCCAGACTCTTGCTGATGACCCCGCCCACGGTGGGAAAACTCACCACCGCGGCCGAGGTCATCGCCCAGTAGGGGGAATCCAGCTCCAGCACGAAGGCCAGCCAGAGCGACAGGCACATCGCCAGGCTGTTGCGCAGGGCGTAGCGCCACTGGCCGCCATTGGCCTTGCCCCAGGGGGTCTGGCGCCAGAGCGAGGCGGTCACCTTACTCCCCTATGGTGATGGTGCAGGTGGTGCCTGCGATCAGCGTCAGCCCGGGCGGCACCTCCAGCAGCTTGATCCGCACCGGCACCCGCTGGGCCAGCCGCACCCAGGGCACATTGGGTTTGACGTCCAGCAGCAGGTTGTCGGCCCCCTCCACGCTCTGATCGTGGATGGCGCGCCCTATGCTCTCCACTTCGCCGCGCAGCCGCTGCTCCCCGCTGTAGAGCACCACCTCGGCCGGTTTGCCCGGCGCTATGTGCCTGAGCTTGGTCTCCTCGAAGTAGCCCTGCACGTAGAAGGAGTGGATGTCTACCAGCGCCACCAGCGGTACACCGGCGCTGGCATAGTTGCCGATCCGGGTCTGCAGGTTGGTGATGTAACCGTCGCTCGCGGCATGAACCCGGGTCTTGGCCAGCGACCATCGGGCCTGCTCCAGATTGGCCTGGGCCACCTGGTAGGCCGCCTTCATCGCCTGGGCATTGAGGCGGGCCTCGTCCACCGCCTCGGCGGAGATGACGCTGCGCGACAGGCCGCTGCGCCGGCTCGCCTCGTGCTCTGCCTTGTCGAGATCCGATTTGGCCTTGGCCAGCGCCGCCAGGGCGTTGTCCAGCGCGATCCGGTAGGGCTCGGGATCCAGGGTAAAGATCTCCTCCCCCGCCTTCACCAGCTGGTTGTCCTTCACCGCTATCTTGATGATCTTGCCCGACACCTCGGGGGTGACGCTGACCAGCTCGGCACGCACCTTGCCATCCCGGGTCCAGGGCCCCTGCATGTAGTAGTTCCACAGCCACCAGCCCGCCGCCAGCGCCAGCGCGCAGACCAGCAGGGTAGAGAAGTATTTGAGGGTCGCGAGGGGTGATTTAGCCATGTAGCAATATCCATAGGGCGCCGCTGACGGCGAGGATAAACAGGGAGAGATCCATCAGCAGGGGATGCCAGACATCCCCGCCGTAGAGCCAGTCGCGCAGCAGGTGGTGCACCGGCAGCCAGCCCAGCAGGCCGAGC
Organism: Aeromonas sp. QDB34; assembly: GCF_027705405.1. NCBI lineage: Bacteria > Pseudomonadati > Pseudomonadota > Gammaproteobacteria > Aeromonadales > Aeromonadaceae > Aeromonas > Aeromonas sp. QDB34. The sequence continues at coordinate 9,520 of NZ_JAPDBT010000025.1, forward strand.
AGAACCGCCTTGAACAGGGGCGGAAAGTAGAGAGAGGCGCCCAGGATCAGATCCGGCAGTGCTGAAGTTGTCACAAGCGGGCTCCCTGTTGGCAAGCGAGATAATGCGGACTCACGACCCGCCATGTGGCGGGTCTGGCAAGACTATCACAGCCCCGCAGGGCGCTACAGGAGCAGATGAGACCCTGCCGGTCAGACCAGCCGATCCGCCGGATGGTTGATGCCATCGAGCAGCGGCACCTCGCCCAGCTCGAATGGATTGACGCCTTCGAGGCAGGCGAGGTTGTAACCATACTGGGCCGGATTGGAGCGGCGCTGATGGTGGGTGTAGATGCCGCAGATGCTGCAGAAGTAGTGTTTGGCGGTGCGGGTGTTGAACTGGTAGCAGCTCAGCACCTCCTCCCCCTGCAGGATGCGGATGCCGGACAGCGGCACCGAGGCGACGATGGCGCCCCGGCGTCGGCATAGCGAGCAGTCGCAGCGGCGCGGATCCACCACGCCATCCGGCAGGGTCAGCTCCAGCACCACGGCACCGCAGTGGCAGCTGGCTTTGTGTCGCTCCTGAATGGGGGTATTGCCGATGCGCTTGATCATGCTGCCTCCTTGCAGACGGGGTCACATCCTCAGATGTCAATCAAACAGGGTATCCTGCCGCCCCTGCAAAAGATGGTCGTACAGGGTGCGCAGCTGGGACGCCACAACCCGATGGCGAGAAAGCGGGGGCAAGTCATCGATGGGAAAGAACCCCGCCCCTTTGGTTTCATCGGTTTCGTCCAGCAGCTGGCCGCCGGTCACCTCGCACAGGAAGAACGCCTTGTGAGCGTGGGGCAGCTGGGGTGGATGGGGGTGTTTGAGCTTGTCGAACAGCGCCAGCAGTTGCACGGCCCGACATGCCAGGCCGGTCTCCTCCACCACTTCGCGCACCACGGCCCCCGCCGGCGAGTCACCGATGTCGCACCAGCCCCCCGGCAGGGTCCAGCAGTCGTCGCTGCGCTCCTGCACCAGCAGGATATGGCCCGCATCGTTCTGAATGAAGGCCCGCACATCCAGCTTGGGGGTGGGATAACCGCTGTCGAGGGCGATCCAGTCGCTGATGGCTTCTGGTGCCAGCTCGCTCTGGCTGGCGATGAGCGCCACCGTGGCCGCTCGCAGCGCCTCGAAACGGCCGATGTCGAAGGGATCGTTGGAGTAGGTGAGGCCCGCTTGCGCCGTGGCCAGCACCTGTTCCAGAAAGGTGGCCAACGGCGGCTGCATGGCTAGAGCCCAAGGAAGCGGACGATCTGGGCGGGGTAGCGTTCGAACGCCACGAAGGCGCGATCGCCACCGCACTCCAGCGAGAGGCGGGCAAAGTGGTATTCGTCCAGCGCCTTGCGGTAGTCGAGCACCTCGTCCTCCTGCTGTTGCAGCACCCAGAGTCGCTCGGGGGCGCTCACCGGTACCGCCAGCGCCCGCAGCTCATCCATGTGTTCAGGCAGCAGTTGGTACTGCTCCCCCGTGTAGGGGTTGGTCTGGGGGCCGAGGTAATCGCAGAGCAGCTCGTGCGGGCGCACCGCCGGGTTGATCAGGGCGGCGTGGCAGCCGTAGCGCTCGCTGACCCGGGTCGCCATAAAGCCGCCGAGGGAGCTGCCCACGGCGCCAAGCTTGAATTCGTTGCCATAACGGCTCTGCAGATCGGCAATGGTCTGCTCGATGGCCGCCCAGGCCGCCGCCGGGGTGTTGGGCTGGGCCGGGATCACCACCTCGATATCGGGTCTGTGTTCTGCTACCCAGGCAGCCATCTGCTGCGCCTTGGCAGAACCGGGCGAGGAGTTGAAACCGTGCAGGTAGAGGAGAACGGGCTTCATCGCGGCTCCTCAATAACCGGTGGCATTGGGGTCGGGCACGAACTGCCCCACCGGCAGACGCCACACCTGGCTGGCGATGCGGCCATCCGGGTAGAGGGTGAGGTAGCGCCAGCCAGGGCCGGATTCGTCCAGCGCGAAGCCATCAGAGAGCGGTTTGAACTGGATGCAGGTGGAGGGGCTGGCGATCAGCCGCACCCCGCGGTGCACCTCGTCAAACTCCTGGTGGACGTGGCCGAACAGTATGGTCTTCTGCTGCGGGTGGCGGGCCAGCACGGCAAACAGGTCGTCGGCATTCTTGAGATTGTGCTGATCGAGCCAGGCACAGCCCACCGGCACCGCCTGATGGTGCAGGGCGATCAGGGCATGACGCTCGGGATGCTGGCGCAGCGCCTGATCCAGCGCCGCCAGCTGGTGATCCCCCAGCACCCCGTGGGGTTTGCCGCGCACCTGGGTGTCCAGCAGGATCACCTGCCAGTGCTCGCCTACCAGCTGCTTGGCCTCGCTGATGCCAGCCGCATGCAGGTATTCGGTCATCAGGGGGCCGTCGTCATGGTTGCCGGGCAGCCAGTAGATGGGGCGCGCCAGCGGCGCCATCATGGAGGCGAAGCGCTGGTAGGACTCCGGGCTGTGATCCTGGGAGAGATCCCCGGTGGCGAGGATCAGATCGAACGGATGGTCATTGGCCTGTACCCGTTCCAGCACGGCAGCCAGGCTCTCGGCAGTGCGCACGGCCAATAGCCGCCCCTCGGCACTCGCGAAGAGGTGGGTGTCGGTAATTTGCAACAGGCGCACACTGCCGTCCTGCGCCTGGGGTAGCTCTGTTTCCAAAATCACGCTTCTTTTTATGAGTTCAACTAGAGGATGTTTATCAGGCTGGTACCATGTCTGAGACAAAATTTTAGCCAATCGGCCAGAAACAGGTTTACCTGCTCCTTTTCATCCCGCTGGTGCATATTTTTATTGGGATAATCATAACGTGGTTGCAACCTTGAAATCTGTTGCGCCGCACACACTTCCGCCATCCGCACATCATGGTACAAACGAATCTCTATTCGGGCCTGCAAATAACTCGGCAATTCCGGGTTGTGCTGGGCCAGGATCACCTGGCTGGTGAAGCGACTCTCCTCGCTCACCGTGAGCTGAAACTGCAGGCCGTTGCCCACCTGATAGCGGCGTTCGGCGCCGACACTGCCGCCCGGGGGCAGCAGTTTCATCAAGGTCATGTAGTTGACCTCGCAGGTACGCTGCAAGGACATCAAATCAGGCACATAGCGCTTGGCCTGGGTATGAACGAGCGCCACCTTAGCGCTCCGCCAGCCAGCGGGCACGCAGCTCGCCGTGATTGAGAGCCAGCCACTGCAAGGCGATGACGGAGGCAGCGTTGTCGATGCGCCCCTCTTTGAGCCAGGTATAGGCCTGCTCGCGGCTCACCACGTGGACCCGGATGTCTTCCCCCTCTTCCGCCAGACCGTGGATCCCCTCGGCCTTGCTGGCATCCACCTCGCCCACGTAGACCTCGATGCGCTCGGTGCTGCCGCCCGGACTCACCAGATAGCTGATGGCGTGCTCGCAGCGGCCGACCTCGATGCCCGCCTCTTCCACCGCTTCGCGCCGCACCACCTCTTCAGCGACCTCACCCGGGTCTATGATGCCGGCCACCAGCTCCAGCAGCCAGGGGGTGGCGCCGGTCTCGATGGCACCGATGCGAAACTGCTCCACCAGTACGATCTGGTCACGCACCGGGTCGTAAGGCAACAGGGCGGCGGCATGGCCGCGCTCGAACAGCTCGCGGACGATGGGCTCGTTCCAGCCCCCTGCAAATAACCTGTGCTGCAGACGATAGACGTTCACTTTGAAGAACCCGTTATATCCTGCTGATTTATCGATAATTTTCACGTCATCGGCAGAATAGTGACGGGTTTGGGGCAAGGCTTGCTGCGACATACGAGACTCCCGCCAGCTTGACTTGGCTCGGTTAGACCATAAAATCCGGGAATATGAATGAACATTCATTCACTCGCTCCCGTCGGAGATGAGGGACGGATTTTAGCAGCCACAGGACATTTGGCTAGGCACGAGGGGGAGAAAACTCACCCTCGTTCTTGACGTTCCTGTCGCTGGAAAAGAGACAGTTATCATAAAATTTTGCTTATAGTAGAGTGATTAAGCTGCAATCAAGCTTGGTCGGTGACAATATTTGCCCTCTCCAGCAACCAGTTTGGGTTACTACATAAGGTTAAATCGATCTATGAAAAGAACACTTTTGTCCGTCATGGTGTTGCTGGGCGTCAGTGCCGGTGCCCATGCCGAAAACCTGCTCGACATCTACCAGCAAGCCCAGATCAAAGACCCGCAGTTGCTGCAGTCCAAAGCCGTTCGCGATCAGGCCTTCGAGAAGATCAACGAAACCCGTGCCCCTCTGCTGCCCCAGATCGATCTGGGTGCCGGACTCAATTATCTGAAAAACAAGAACGATACCCAGAGCAACAACAACGCCAAGGGTGAAGTGACGCTGTCGCAGTCCCTCTATCGTCGCAGTAACTGGGTCAATCTGGATATCAGCGAGAAGCAGGCTACCCAGTCTGATGTTGCCTACAACCTCGAGATCCAGAGCCTGATGCTGCGCACTGCCCAGGCCTATTTCAACGTACTCAAGGCGATGGACACCCTGGAGTTCGTGCGCGCCAACAAGGTTGCGGTAGAGCGTCAGCTGGAACAGACCCAGCAGCGTTTCGAAGTGGGCTTGACCGCCATCACCGACGTCCACGAAGCCGAGGCCTCTCGTGACCAGGCGCTGGCGGACGAGATCAACGCCGAGAACTCGCTGGACAACAGCTACGAGACCCTGCGTGAGCTGACCGGTATCGACCACCGTCAGCTGGACGTGCTCAACACCGATCGCTTCAGCCCGCAGAAAACCGCCTTCGGCTCCGACAAGTGGCTGGAGCTGGCGCTGGACAAGAACCTGCAACTGCACAGTGCCCGCATCGGCAAGGACATCGCCAAGGAGCAGATTGACCTGGCCAAGACCGGCCATGAGCCGACTCTGGATCTGGGTGCCGGACTGCAAACCAGCAATACCGATTACAAGCTTGATAGCATGCCAGGCGGCAATGACAATCAGGCCAATATCGGCCTGACCTTCAAGCTGCCGCTCTACAGCGGTGGCGCCACTAGCTCCAAAGTGAAACAGGCTCAGTACAACTACGTGGCGGCCAGCGAACTGCTGGAGAAGAACTTCCGCTCGGTGCAGAGCACGGTGCGCTCCTCCTACAACAACGTGAACGCCAGCATCGGCTCGGTACGCGCCTACAGCCAGTCCGTCATCTCCGCCGACAGCGCCCTCAAGGCGACCGAAGCGGGCTACGAGGTCGGCACCCGTACCATCGTTGACGTGCTGGACTCCACCCGCAAGCTGTACGAGGCCAAGCAGAAGCTCTCCGAAGCCCGTTACAACTACATCCTCAATATCCTGAGCCTGAAACAGGCTGCCGGTGTGCTGGAGGCGCAGGATCTGGTGGAAGTAAACCAGGGTCTGATGCCTGCCACTGCAAAAGCCAAGACCAAAGTCTGATAGTCGTTATCGGCAATGAAAAAGGCGACCATAAGGTCGCCTTTTTGTTATCCGGGAATCGTCGCTTGCTGGCGATGGTACCGGATAAACGGGACCAGCAGTATTAGCCGCGTTCGCGGATGGTCTTGATGATGTCGCTGGTGGAGCAGCCATCCTCGAAGTTGAGGACTCGCACCTCGCCGCCGTTGGCGGTCACCTCGGCGTAACCGGCAATCTCTTCCGGCTTGTAGTCGCCGCCCTTGACCAGCAGATCCGGCAGCACCTCGGCGATCAGCCGCTGCGGGGTATCCTCGGCGAAGGGCACCACCCAGTCCACGGCACCCAGCGCCGCCAGCACGGCCATCCGGCGCTCGGTCGGATTGACCGGACGACCCGGCCCCTTGAGGCGGCGCACCGACTCGTCGGTGTTGACCGCCACGATCAGGCGATCCCCCAGCTTGCCGGCATTGGCCAGGTAGGAGACGTGACCGGCATGCAGAATATCGAAGCAACCGTTGGTCATCACTACCTTCTCGCCACGCAGACGGGCGGCCTGCACGGCAATCTTGAGCTGGGCTTCGGACATGACGCCAAAGCCGGTTTCCTGCTCGGTGTAGAGCGCGTTGGCAAGCTCAACCGGGCTGACGGTGGAGGTGCCCAGCTTGCCGACCACGATGCCGGCGGCGGTGTTGGCCAAGGCACAGGCTTCGTCCAGGCTCTTGCCGGCGGCCAGCGAGGTGGCCAGGGTGGAGATGACGGTATCACCGGCACCGGTCACGTCATACACCTCGTGGGCCTGGGCCGGCAGGTGCAGCTCGGGTTGGCCTTCGCGGATCAGGGTCATGCCGTTCTCGGAACGGGTGACCAGCAGGGCCTCCAGCTCGAAGCGCTTGACCAGCTCCAGCCCCTTGGCAACCAGCTCCTCTTCACTCTTCACCTTGCCCACCACGGCCTCGAACTCGGACATGTTGGGGGTCAGCAGGGTGGCGCCGCGGTACTTCTCGAAATCGGTCCCCTTGGGATCGACCAGCACCGGGATGCCGGCGGCGCGAGCGCGCTGGATCATGCCGGGCACGTCGTTGAGGGCGCCCTTGCCGTAGTCGGAGAGGATCATCACGTCGCTGTGCGGCAGCGCCTGCTCGACCTTGCCCATCAGCAGGGTGGAGTCCACATCGTGGAAGGCCTCTTCAAAGTCCAGACGCAGCAGCTGCTGGTTGCGCGACAGCACGCGCAGCTTGGTGATGGTCGGGTAGTCGGCCAGACGAACGAAGTCACAGGCGACCTTGACGCCGGCCATCTGGCCAGCCAAGGCATCGGCGGCCTCATCCTGACCGGTCAGACCCAGCAGCACGGCGTGGGCGCCCAGCGCGGCGGAGTTGAGCGCCACGTTGGCGGCGCCACCCGGGCGCTCCTCAATGTGTTCGACCTTGACCACGGGCACCGGTGCTTCGGGCGAGATCCGGCCGGTGGGGCCATGCCAATAACGGTCCAACATGACATCGCCAACGACCAGAACGCGGGCTTTTTCAAACTCGGGCAGGGTGATCTTCATCTGTATCGACTCTCAAAACCTGAAAAATCAGTCGCCGATTTTATCACACTCTTTTATTTGAGGGAGAAAAAGCAAACCTGCGGTTTCCATTTAAAGAAACCGGTAGTGACGATTCCCGTCACGCCAGTGAACCACCATCAGCCCCTCTGACCAGCACATAGCCATTCGCCCCCGACCCCGCTTTTCGGCTAGAATCCCCGCTTGCGAATAAAACGATCCGTTCAGGATCCCCACGTGCCTTTATCGCCTCCCCTTATTCGACCGGGCTTGCCCGGTGCATGGCGATTGCGAACAAGAGACTTTTCATGGCCCACGACAATGCTCCCCGCCTCGAACCCCGCCTGTTTCATCCCCGCTACTGGGCCAGCTGGTTCGGCCTCAGCCTGCTCTGGCTGCTGGTGCTGCTGCCCTGGCGCAGCCAGATGTGGCTGGGACGCCAGCTCGGCAGTCTGGCCCGCAAGCTGCTGAAATCCCGCGTCAAGATTGCCCGCCGCAATCTGGAGCTGGCGATGCCCGAGCTGACCAAGGATGAGCGCGAGAAACTGCTCAAGCAGAATTTCGAGAGCGTGGGCTGCGCCATCTTCGAAGTCGGCATGGCCTGGTTCTGGCCGGATTGGCGGATGCGCAACCTGATGAAGGTAGAAGGGGAAGAGCACGTCATCGCCGCCATGGAGAAGGGTCAGGGCATGCTGCTGCTCTCCTGCCATTTCCTCACGCTGGAGCTCAACGCCCGCTGCTTCGGCCTGGTACGGCCCGGGGTCGGCGTCTACCGTCCCAACACCAACCCGGTGCTGGAGTATGCCCAGTACCACGGTCGCTGCGCCTCCAACAAATACCTGGTGGACCGGATGGACGTGAAGGGGATGATCAAGGCGCTGCGCAACGGGGATGCGCTCTGGTATGCGCCGGATCATGACTACGGCAGCCATGCCAGCGTGTTCGTGCCCTACTTCGCGGTCGAGCAGGCCGCCACCATCACCGGCACCGCCACCCTGGCGCGGGTGAAGAACACCGTCACCCTGCCCTGCTACAACATCCGCACCAGCGAGGGTTACACCCTGCATATCGGGGCGCCGCTCGCCGACTATCCCAGCGGCGACGACCTGGTCGATGCGGCCCGTGCCAACCGCGAGATAGAAGCCGCCGTGCGCAAGGCGCCGGAGCAGTACATGTGGCTGCACCGCCGCTTCAAGACCAGGCCCAACCCGGACGATGCGAGCTATTATTGAGTGGGAAAAAACCGAAAAAGCCGCCGAAAGGCGGTTTTTTCTGGTCTGTTGCCGGTAAAGGGTTTTCATTCGTGGCTGAATATTTTATTAATGGCCCTGCCGAGCGGCGGGCCCCGGCTCGCCAGTAATACCAATAACGAAGGGAAGCGAACATGAAAGCCACTCTTTTGCTGGGCGCCTTGTGCGCATTGACCGGCTGCAGCCAGCAGACCCACAGCGTCCATCTGACCTCCCTCCACTTAAGCGATCTCAAGGACGTGAACGCCCAGTGGAGCCCGCTCACCCGGATGGAGTCCCGCTATCCCAAAGAGGCCATCCTGGCCGGGCAGGCCGGTTGCAGCTCGCTCGAGTACGTGATCAACCCGGCGGGACGGGCCGAACAGATCCGGGTGCTGGACAGCAGCGACCCGCAGTTCAGCGACGCCGCCATCGCCGTGTTGCAGCAGTGGCAATGGCAGGCCACCCCCACCAACTCGCAGCACATTCCGGTCAAATCCCGCACCCGCTTCGAATTCTGCATCGAGCACAACGGCCAGCCCTGCGACACCAGCGAACTGGAACTGCGCTGCCAGGGGGAAGACGTGGTGCGCAGCACCGGGCTGATCTACACCCAGGTCTGAATCAGCCGTGCAGGCCCTATCGACAGCGAAAGAAAAAGGTGAGCCAGGCTCACCTTTTTGCATTGCAAGCGCTGCGGCGCGCGGCTCATCACCCTTGCCGGTGCAGCCAGGCGGCGATGGCCAGTTGCAGCCGCACATAGTCGGCCTGAAGGAACAGGGCCGGCAACGCCTGCTGCCAGTCGGCCTGTCCGGCGACCGAGGCCAGCCGCGGCTCGAGCCGGGTCAGGTCGTCAAGCCAGTCCGCTGCCGGCAACCTGCCGGCCGCCTCGGCAATCAGGTCCATGCCCAGGCGCAGCTGCTGCAACGCCAACCCCTGCGCCTCGGCGTCTGTCTGCTCAAGCCAATACTGCTCGTGATGCTGCCAGTGCTGCAGGCCGAGGGCGATACGCTCGGCCGCACTCAGGTCGGTCAATGCAGGCAAGGCTTGCAGCGCCAGCGGCTTGCCGAGCCCAGCCAGCCGATAACCGCGCTGGGCCTTGGACTGAGCCCCGAGCCGCAGGCCGCCAAGCCCGGCCAGCTGCTCTGCCAAGCCAAACAGGGCGCTCGCCTCGCCGGACTTGAGCTCCAGCTCTAGCTCGTCGATGCGGCTCTTGCCGAATACGCCGACGATCTCCCCCTGATCCCAGGCCAGCTCGATTTCGGCCCCCGCGAAGGCGATCAACCAGTGGCGACGCAGGAAATCGGTACGAAACTGGGCCACCAGGGCACCCTGGATTGCATCGCGTGTGGAAAGACTCGGCCAAATCTCGTCAGGAAAAGCGTCAAGCGCGGGCATATCGCCAGCGACCGGGGCATTGTATTCGGGTCTGGCATGCAGTCCGCCCACCGCCTGGCCCCGACATTTAATCGTCTGTTCGGCGAAATCATCGCTGCGACGGATCCGCAAACCCATCTCCAGGCGGCGCAAATCCAGCGCTGGCGTATCAAAATAGACATTGCCGAGTTCGGCTTGAGAGTTGGATATAATTTCCAGTGAATTCAGAAGGTTGAAAAAAGGCTGTCGAATATCTCGGGAGACAAAAAACTTTATCTCGATCTCAGTTTGCATAGTCATTCCGGGCTGGCAGGCAACTTTGGGGGGCGTGATGCTAAGCGCGAGGATATAATGCCTGCGATACATCAGGATTAATTCACGGTTTTATTGATGGCGCAGTTCGGTTACCATGCGCCCCTCATAAAATCGTATCGAGTGTTTTTTCACCGACACAGGTTTGGCCATGCCAGTAAATACTATTTTGGGGCTTTTTGCCAAGTCCCCCATCAAGCCGCTGCAGAAGCATATCGTCAAGGTTCACCAGTGCTCCCAGCAGTTGGTTCCCTTCTTTGATGCCGTTGCCGAAGACCGTTGGGAAGATGCCGAGAAGATCCGGCAGCAGATTGCCCAGCTGGAAAAAGAAGCGGACATCCTCAAGCGTGAAATTCGTCTGAAGCTGCCTCGCGGCCTGTTCCTGCCGGTTGCCCGTACCGACCTGCTCGAACTGCTGACCCAGCAGGACAAGATTGCCAATCGTGCCAAGGATATTTCCGGCCGCATGCTTGGCCGCAAAATGGAATTCCCCTCCGAGATGCGTGCCGATTTCATGGCCTATCTCAAACGCTGTATCGATGCGACCGCCCAAGCCGAGAAAGCCATCGGAGAACTCGATGAGCTGCTCGAAACCGGCTTTAAAGGACGTGAAGTTGAAATGGTTGCCGAGATGATCCACCAGCTGGATCTTATCGAGGACGATACTGACACCATGCAGATCGGGCTGCGCCAACAGCTGCAAGCCGTTGAGCAGAAATACAATCCGATCGACGTTATGTTCCTCTACAAGATCCTCGAATGGGTAGGTGACCTGGCAGATCAGGCCGAGCGCGTTGGCGCCCGTCTGGAACTGATGCTGGCTCGTTCGTAATCGACTGACTGGGTAAACACTGAATGGACATTATCGCGAATTACGGCACCACCCTGGTGCTCGTGGCGGCCTTGTTCGGCTTTTTGATGGCCTGGGGTATTGGTGCGAATGACGTCGCCAACGCCATGGGCACGTCGGTCGGCACCAAATCCCTGACCATCCGTCAGGCCATCATCATCGCCATGATCTTCGAGTTTGCCGGTGCCTATCTGGCCGGCGGCGAAGTGACCGCGACCATCCGCAACGGCATCATCGACAGCAACGCCTTTGCCGATACGCCGGATCTGCTGGTGCTCGGCATGATAGCCTCCCTGCTGGCTGCGGGTGCCTGGTTGATCCTGGCCTCCTACTTCGGCTGGCCCGTCTCCACCACCCACTCCATCATCGGCGCCATCGTCGGTTTCGCCGTGGTGAGCATTGGCCCGGAAGCGGTGCAGTGGAGCAAGTTCGGCGGCATCGTCGGCTCCTGGATCATCACTCCGGCCATCTCCGGCGTCATCGCCTACTTCATGTTCATCAGCGTGCAGAAGCTCATCTTCAACACCGATGATCCGCTGAACAACGCCAAGCGCTACGTGCCCTTCTACATGTTCCTGACCGCGCTGGTGATCTGTCTGGTGACCATCAAGAAGGGGCTGACCCACGTCGGTCTGCACCTGACCGACGGCGAGGGCATCCTGCTCTCCATCGCCATCTCCATCGCGGTGGCGTTTGCCGGCTGGCTCTACATTCGTGGCCAGCAGTACAACCCGCAGGATGACAGCAAGATGCACTTCGCCAACGTGGAGAAGGTATTCGGCATCCTGATGATCATCACCGCCTGTGCCATGGCCTTTGCCCACGGCTCCAACGACGTGGCCAACGCCATCGGCCCGCTCTCCGCAGTCGCCTCCATCGTGGCGGCCGGCGGCGAGATCGGCGGTAGCTCCCACATCGCCTGGTGGATCCTGCCGCTCGGCGGCATCGGTATCGTCATCGGTCTGGCCACCATGGGCGAGAAGGTGATGGCCACCGTCGGTACCGGCATCACCCACCTGACTCCGAGCCGCGGCTTCGCCGCCCAGCTGGCCACCGCCGCCACCGTGGTGATCGCCTCCGGCACCGGTCTGCCCATCTCCACCACCCAGACCCTGGTCGGTGCGGTCATGGGCGTGGGTCTGGCGCGCGGCATCGCGGCGCTGAATCTGGGTGTGCTGCGCAACATCGTGGTCTCCTGGGTCATCACCCTGCCGGCTGGCGCCATCCTGGCCATCGCCATCTTCTACGTGCTGCAGATCTGCTTCTCCTGAGGCGCGCTGCAGTGAAAAGCCCGGGTCATTGATCCGGGCTTTTTTTATCTCGGCGTGCTTATCCGCACCTGGAGGACGCGAGCAACTTGCATCACCCGCCCCACAGGCGCAGACTGTTTGGCCTTGTTTCGACTCAAGGCACCCATCATGACGCCAGCCATCAACCTGCTGAAGAAGCTCAAGATCCCCCACAAGCTCTACCCCTACGAGTGCGAAGCCCACGACGACTTCGGCAAGCATGCCGCGACCCAGCTCGGCCTGCCGGAGGCCCAGGTGTTCAAGACCCTGATCGCCCATCACGACAAGCAGGCGGTGGTGGCCATCGTCCCCTCGTCCGGCCTGTGCAGCCTCAAGCAGCTGGCCAAGGCCACCGGTCTCAAGAAGGTGGAGATGATGAAGCCGGCGGAGGCAGAGAAGCTGACCGGCTACAAGGTCGGTGGCATCAGTCCGCTGGCCCAGAAAAAACTGCTGCCCACCGTGCTCGACGACTCGGCCATGCAGTTTGACGAGATCCTGGTGAGCGGTGGCAAGCGCGGCCTTTCGGTGGGGGTGGCACCCGCTGACATGCTGCTCCTGATGAAGTGGATCGCCGCCCCCATCGGGGAATAAAAACGTGAGCGGGCCCGCCACTGCGCAGGCCCGCCCGGCCAGTCTCGTTTACGGGAGCATGCCCAGTGCGCGGCGGCCATGGTCGTTCAGATCGGCCAGGGTGAAGCGCCCCTGCCAGTCGGCCTCGTAATCTTCGCGGGGGAAGTCGCCAGGCGAAGCCCCCTGCTCCAATGCCTGCCGCACCAGGCGCGCATAGGCCATGTTCTTCTCGCAGCGGGGCGCTGCCGGAATATACATGACGTTGCCCCACCCCTGCTGCTGCTCCACCGGCGCCACGCCGTGGATCAGGTCGCAGTGCCACCAGACCGAATCCCCTGCGGTCACCGCCGGGATCGAGCTCATCGCCCGCAGCAACAGCGGATGCCAGGTCTCGGAGACCGGCAGCACCTTGCCCGGCGCGACACCGCACAACTCATCTTCCGGCACGTCCGGCTGCAGCGGCCGCAGCAGCACGTAGGCCATCGCCTCGGGGATCGGCACCACGTGCAGCAACCCCTGCCCCGGCAACATGTCGGAGAGCGCCGTCCACCCCTGGAAGGTACGAAATACCGAGCACTTGGTGGTGTTCTCCACACTGTACTCCTCGACCTCGGTGCGATGGGCCGCATCCCAGGGATCGTAGGCGGCTATGTCCCCCCGGAAAATCGGTGCGAACACCTGCAGGTAGGCCGGCAGCAACCAGCGCTCGAGGGCCCCCGAGTCGGTATGGGCCCCCAGCCCGCGAGAACAGGTGCCGGGCGGACGGCGGCGAATGCGATCGGGATAGATGATGCTCACGTCCGGGTCGAACCAGTGTGTCCCATCCGGTCGCTCGAACTGCCACAGGCGGTTAAGGAACGACTGCACGTTCGCCATCTCGTCGCTCTGGCGCGCCTCCATCTGGGCCCGTGACCAGTAGATGGGATAGATCTCGGGGCGCGACGCGGCAAGGGAGCCGAAGAAACTGTCGCCGGGACCGCGATACAGCTCATCAAAACGGTTGAGATCCAGGTAGTCGAGCATGTCGCGATCCCAGGCCAGCGCCCGTTCCCGTGCAAAGTGTCCGCGGATCACCAGGCAGCCGCGCCGCCGTATGGCTGCACGCTCGGCCTCGCCGACCTGGCCCGCCACCAGCGCCTGGTAATCCAGTTCTGGCCACACTGGCTCACCACGGGCTCGCAGCGCTTCCACCTCGACCACCCGCGCCTCGATGCGGCGGCTGACCTCGGCAAAGACCGCCTCCACGTCGCCGAGTTGTGCGCGCAGGGCTTGTTTCATCTGACGGATGGCCGCCTTGTGATCGGCGGGCAACTGGGTATGGGTGACGCTCATCTTGCCTCCTGGATAATGGACGAAAGCCAGTAAATTGCTTTCGTTCGAAATAACATTTAATTTCAAAAACAAGATACATTAAAAAAATGTTAATACAATCCTCGCCGCACTCGAGCAGTGAAGGCGCAGCAGAGAAGCCGTGCAGAGAGAGAAGCGAAGGGAGATCGGAAGCGAGCAGACAAGACGGCAAAAGCAACAGGGCGGCCATGGCCGCCCTGGTTTATTCAAACGCCGCGCAAGGCGGCCGTGAGGGTCGAGAGGCGCAGGCGCTGGTGCCCCTGTGCATCGAAGTTGTCAGGCGCCAGCCAGCGCTCGAAGCAGGCCTGCAGCGCCGGCCACTCGCTATCGATCACCGAGAACCAGGCGGTATCGCGCGTGCGCCCCTTGTCCACCCTGCTCTGGCGAAAGGTCCCCTCGTAGCAGAAACCAAGGCGCAGCGCCGCCTGCCAAGAGGGCTGGTTGAAGGCATTGCACTTCCATTCGTAACGCCGATAGCCGAGGGCAAAAGCATTGGCCATCATCAGCGCCATGGCCGCCGTCGCCAGCCGCGAGCGCTGCAAGGCGGGGGAAAAGTGCAGCCAGCCCACCTCGATGCTGCCAGCCAGGGGGTCGATGCGCAGATAGCTGGCCAGCCCCAGCGGCTGTTCGCCATGCTCGTCGAAGATGGTGTAGAACTGGGGATCTTGCTTGGCGGCGCACTCTCGCAGCCAGACCAGCATGTCCGCTTCTGTTGCATAAGGGCCTGTAGTCAGGTAGGTCCACATGGCCCCGCTGTCGGCGCTGAAGGCCTGCCACAGGCCGGGGCCATGACGCTCAGGATCCAGCGGCGCCAGCCGGCAACCCCAGCCGTTGAGGGGGCGACGGGGCGGGAACTCGGCGCCCCGCCAGTCGGGCAGCGGCGCACCGACCGGCTGGCCGAACTCGTTCAGATGGATGTCAGCAGCCACAGGCAATCCCTCCCGTTTGCAGCACGCCCGGTTCGCTACCGGTGGCGACGGCAAAGCCGTCCTGCCGCCACCAGTGCAGACCGCCGATCAGCTCCTTGACCTGAAAACCGAGCGCCGCCAGCTTGCAGGCACCCCGGGTCGAGCCGTTGCAGCCGATGCCGTCGCAATAGCAGACATAGACCTTGTCCCGCGCCAGCGCGGCCGTAGTGGCCGGGTTCATGGTGGCGTGGGGAAAGCTGATGGCACCGGGGATGTGTCCCTCGGCGTAGTGACCGGCAGAGCGGGTGTCGATGACCACGATCCGCTCTTCGCCGGCCAGCAGATCGGCGGCCAGATCCGCCGGATCGGTGCGCAAGGCCAGCTGGGCCTCGAAGAAGAGGCGGGCTTGTTCGGCACTGGCCAGCCCGCTGCTCAATACATGACTCATAGTGACGCTCCTTGTACTCAAACCCGGATCCGGGTGGTGATGTCGGTGGTGACCGAGTTGGCGATGAAACACTCCTCGTGTGCTTGGTGGTGCAACTGCTCCAGCGCGGCCAGATCTGGCTGACGTTCACCGCCGAACTGCACCAGCGGCTGCAGGGTGACCCGGGTGATGGCCTGACGACCGCGGGCATTGGCTTCCATGATGCCCACCGCCTCGTCCCGGTAGCTCTCCACCAGGTAACCCCCTGGCCGCCAGCCAGAGGAAGGTGAGCATGTGGCAGCTTGAGATCGCCGCGACGAAGGCCTCTTCCGGGTCGACGTTCTCGGCCACCGACCAGGGCAGCGGCACCACGTGGGGAGACGAGGAGGCGGGCACCCTGACGCCGCCGTCGAACTCCCACCAGTGGGCCCGGCTGTAACCTTGATCGACGAAGGGCTCGCTGGCCCCGCGCAGCCAGCTGATGGTGGCGCTGTACTCCGACATGCAGACTCCTTTCATTGCCAATAGTTGTGAATCCCGAACCTTGAGCCTCAATGTAGCGACATAATGGCCTTGCCACGCCGACCAATTTTGCCAATATGAGCAGACCAATTAGCGCCCGGGAGATCCCCATGCCTGCCCTGCCCACCCTGTTTGCCACCCAGCAAGCCAGCGATCTGCCGCTGCACGAACAGCTGGTCCGCACCCTGCGCTCGGCCATGCTGGCCGGCCACCTGCCCCAGCACAGCAGGCTGCCCGCCAGCCGCATGCTGGCCGCCGATCTGGGGGTCTCCCGCAGCACGGTGGAGCTGGCCTATGGCCGGCTGGAGGCGGAGGGCTATCTGGTGCGCAAGGTGGGGGCCGGCAGCTTCGTGGCACTGGCCGCGGTCTCCCCAACTCCGCGTCCGCCCCAGTCGGCGGCCGGTCTGTCGCGCCGAGGTCAGGAGATGGCCGACAGCGGCGCCTGTCACGACGTGCCCGAGGTGGGCCGCTCCTTTGCCTCCAGCCAGCCGGATCCCCGCCTCTTCCCGCAGGCCCTGTGGGGCCGGTTGATGCAGCAGCAGTGGCGCCGGCACGCCGGCGACTGGATGAATTACGGGGAGCCGCAGGGGCTGGAGGCGCTGCGCGGCGCCATCAGCAGCTATCTGGTGCAATCGCGCGGCGTGGTGTGCGAGCCGGACCAGATCCTGATCCTCACCAGCTCCCAGCAGGGGATCCTGCTGGCGACCCAGCTGCTGATCGATGCCAGCGATACCGTCTGGGTGGAGGATCCCGGCTACCCCGGGGCCCGCACCGCCATGGAGAGTGCCGGCGCCCGGGTGCACCCGGTGCCGGTGGATGAAGAGGGGCTCAACCCGCAGGGGGAACACCCGGTGCCGCGGCTCATCTACACCACGCCCGCCCACCAGTATCCGCTCGGCGTGCCCATGAGCCTGCCGCGGCGGATGGCGCTGCTGGCCGAGGCCGAGCGGCACGGCGCCTGGATCCTGGAAGACGACTACGACGGCGAGTACCAGTACGATCAGCGGCCGCTCCCCGCCCTGCAGGGGCTGGATGGCCAGGGACGGGTACTCTACGTGGGCACCTTCAGCAAGGTGTTGTTCGGCTCGCTGCGCCTCGCCTACCTGGTGCTGCCCAGGCCGCTGATGGAGTCCTTCTGTCGGGCCCGGGCCGCGGTCGACGGCCACAGCAACCAGCTGCTGCAGGCGGTGACCGCCGACTTCATCCGCGCCGGCCACTTCGCCACCCACCTGCGCCAGAGCCGGCTGGTCTACCAGAGCCGCCGCGACCTGTTGCTGGCCGAGCTGGCCAGCCACTGCCCCGCCCTCACCCCCATCCACAGCGGGGCCGGCCTGCAGTGCGCCGTGCTGCTGCCCCCCGGCGGCGAGGCGCGCTGGACAGAGACCGCCAACGCACAGGGGCTGGGGCTGCGCCCCCTCGGCCAGTTCTACCTGGGCCCGCCGACGCAGGAGGGGTGGCTGCTCGGCTTTGCCTCCCTCGACAACCAGGCCCTGCGCCGTCTCTGCCGCCAGCTGGGCAGCCTGCTGGCCACCCGCTGAAGGCGGCCCGTCTGCTCAGCCTTGGGGGCCGGTTTGCCCCTGCTCGCGGCAGAGCGCCAGCCAGGCCTCGGCGGTGCGGGAGAGGTAGCGCTCGCTCGGCCAGATCACCCCGAGCCGCCAGCTCAGCTCGGGCACCAGCGGTCGCAGCACCAGCCCGTCCGGCGCCAGCCGCCGACAGATGGGCTCGGGCAAAAAGGCGACCCCCATGCCGCTACGCACCATGGCGGTGAGAAAGTCCCACTGACTGCTGCGCGCCGCCACCTGGGGCTCGAAGCCGGCCACTCGGCACGCCTGCTCCAGCCGCTCGCTCAGGGTGAAGGCCTGGGTGTAGAGCAAGAAGGGCTCGTCGCAGAGCGCCTCCAGCCGGATTTCAGGGCAGTCGCGCCAGCGCGGCAGATCGGGCAGCACCACCTGGATCGGGTACTGGTCCAGCTCCAGCGCACTGAGGGCGCCTCCCTCTTTGGTCGGCAGCATGGTGATGGCGAGATCCAGCTCCCCTTCCAGCACCGCCTGCTCGATGCGCCGGCCGCCGTACTCGACGATGGAGAGCTCGACCCTGGGGTAGCGACTGCGGTAGGCGCGGATCAGATCGGCATAGACGTGGCCCACCATGGGCGGAATGCCGAGTGCCAGCCGACCGAATTGCAGGCTCTGCAGATCGGCGAGCTCCGCTTCCAGCTGCTGCATCTCGGCCAGAATGGTCTGGGCCCGGTTGAACAACACCCGGCCGCTGTCGGTCAGGGTGAAGCGGCGCCCCGCGCGGCTCAGCAACGGCTGACCCAGCTCCTCCTCCATGTTGCGGATCATCTTGCTGATGGTGGGCTGGGTGACGAACAGTTTCTCGGAGGCGCGGGTGAAGCTCTGTTCCCGCACCAGTTCGACAAAGTAACGCAGGGCGCGGATGTCCATGGCTCTCTCCTGGCGGACGGCAAAACCTGATCATGCCTCTTTGGCATGATTTTGATAATTTAAATTCATTTTTTGCAGGTTTGGCCTCTCTCTATACTGTGAGCAAGTTCACAGAAAGACCTAGATCATGAAAGCCCTCTGCATTCGCTGGTTCCAGACCCCCTTCCAAATCGCCCTGCTGGCCGCCATCTGGCTGCTGGCGGATCTGGCGGTACGTACCTTCCATCTGCCGCTGCCTGCCAACCTCACCGGCATGCTGGCCCTGCTGGCCTTGATCCTGCTCGGCGTGGTCAAGACCCACTGGTTCAGCGCCGGCGCCCGCTGGTTGCTGGCCGAGATGCTGCTGTTCTTCGTGCCGGCGGTGGTGGCGGTGGTCAACTATCAGGATCTGCTGCTGCAGGAGGGGTGGCGCATCATGGTGGTACTGCTGCTCAGCACCATACTGGTGCTCGGCACCACGGCGCTGGTGGTGGACCGGGTCTATCGCCTCGAGTTGAAACTGGCCCGCCGGAGTCGTCGTCATGTCTGATACCTTGCTCGGCCTGCTCTGCTTCGCCCTCACCCTGCTGTTCTACTACGCCAGCAAGTGGCTCTACGGCAAGAAGCGCATCCTGCCCCTGATGCCGCTGCTGCTGGCCCCCACCCTGCTGGTGGCGGTGGTGATGCTGTTCCACATCCCCTATCAGGACTACATGGCCGAATCCCACTGGCTGCTGTGGCTGCTGGGGCCGGCCACCGTCGCCTTCGCGGTGCCGGTCTACGAGAACCGCCAGCTCATTCGCCGCCACTGGCTGTCGTTGTCGGTGGGGGTGGTCGCCTCGGTGGTGATGGCGGTGGGCAGCACCGTGCTGCTGGCCCGCTGGCTCGATCTCTCCGACATGCTGCAGCGCAGTCTGGCGATGCGCTCCATCACCACCCCGTTTGCGGTGGAGGCGACCCGCGCCATCGGCGGCCAGACCGATCTCACCGCGCTGTTCGTGGTGCTGACCGGCGTCATCGGCATGGCGGTCGGCGAGAGCGTGCTCACCCTGCTGGCCATTCGCAGCCGACTCGGCAAGGGGGCAGGGTTTGGTGCCTCGGCCCACGGCGCCGGCACCGCCAAGGCCTATCAGATGGGTAATGAAGAGGGAGTGGTCTCCAGCATGGTGATGATGATCGCCGGCATGGTGACCGTGCTGCTGGCCCCCCTGCTCGGCCAGCTGTTCTGGTAACCAGCGCGTCGGTAAAAGCCGGGTTTCCCGGGCCCAGGCCCCCAGCCTTGGCGCCACAGCCGCTACACTCAACTCAATGTGACAGCAGTGAGCGGTATGATGAACCACAGAGTGATGATCCTCGGGCTGCTGGCCGGCAGCCTGTTCTTCTCCCCCCTTCTGCCGGCCCTGGACATAGTGACCCACGTCAGCCCGGAGAGTGAGCGGGACCTGCGCACCCTCTACGGCCAGCAGCTGCTGCAACTGGCGCTGGAGAAGACCCGCGACAGCTTCGGCGACTACGAGCTGCGACCGGCCCCGCCCATGAGCCGGACCCGGCTGCGCCAGGTGCTGCAGTACAACTTCTACCCCAACCTGCTGGCCATCGACAGCTTCCCGCGCCCGGAGGGCAGCCACGATCTCGACTACGTCCGCTTCCCGGTGGATCTCGGCATCCTCGGCTATCGCATCTGCTTCGTCAGCCCCAAGCAGCAGCAGGCCGTGGCCCAGGTGCGCACCCTGCACGAACTGCAGCAGTTCAGCCATGGCCAGGGTCGCGGCTGGCAGGATGCCGACATACTGCGCAGTGCCGGCTTCAAGGTGCAGGAGGTGGAGGGCTACGAGCGGCTGTTCAAGCTGGTGGTGCGCGGCCGGGTGGATCTGTTCTGCCGGGGAGCCAACGAGCTGCTGACCGAACTGGATACGCACCGGGATCTGGGACAATTGACGGTCGACCAACATCTGGCGCTCTACTACCCCTTCATCCACCTCTTCTACAGCCACAAGGACAACCAGCACGCCCTGCGCCGGGTTCGGGCTGGCCTGCAACTGGCCTGGCAGGACGGCTCCCTGCAGGCGCTCTGGCTCAAGACCTTCAAGCCGGCGCTGGATTTTGCCAGGCTGGACCAGCGGCTGCTGTTCAGGCTGGACAACCCCTTGCTGCGAGGGCTCGACTTCGATTACCAGCCCTATCTTTACGATCCCCTCACCCAGCGCTTCGGGCCCGGCGAGCCGGCCAGCGGCAAGCAGTGACCCTAGCGGCTCCCCGCTCACCGCCGGGGAGAGCCACTACACTCAGAGGAGTCTCAGCCTTTCACAGGAGCTCATGATGCACTGGACCCCGCTGCTCGCCCTGCTGCTGGCCCTACCCGTGCTGGCCAGCCCGACCCTGTTCACCTACATGAGTCCGGAGAGCGAGCACGATCCCAGAAGCACCTATGATCGCGAGCTGCTGCGCCTGGCGCTGGAGAAGACCCGCGCCAGCCATGGCGACTACCGGATGCAGGCCGCGCCCCCCATGACCCTGGCCCGGATGTGGGTCAGCCTGCGCTTCAATGACTACCCCAACCTGTTCGCCATGGACAGTTACCGCTCCGATCGGGACATGAGCGGCATCGACTACGTGCGCTTTCCCATCCACCTCGGCATCGTCAGCTACCGCATCTGCTTCGTCAGCCCCGAGCAGCAGAGCGCCGTCGCCGGAGTGACCAGCCTAGAAGGGCTCAAGCGCTTCGACATCGGTCAGGGCAAGGGCTGGCTCGATGTGCAGATCCTGCAGCGAGCCGGTTTCAAGGTGCAGGAGGTGGAGGGCTACGAGCAGTTGTTCAAGATGGTGGCGCGTAGCCGTTTCGCGCTCTTCTGCCGCGGGATCAACGAGTTGCCCCAGGAGAAACTGAACCACCGGGATGTACCCGGGCTGGTGATGGATGAGAGCGTGGCGCTCTACTATCCGCTGCCCAGGGTCTTCTTCACCCACAACAGCAACCAACAGGCCATCGCCCGGGTGCAGCAGGGACTCAAGGCCGCCTGGCGCGACGGCTCCCTGCAGGCGCTCTGGCTGAAGACCTTCAAACCCTCCCTGAGCTTCGCCCACCTCCATACCCGCCGGCTGTTTCGGCTGGAGAATCCCTACATCGAGGGGATCGACTTCAACTATCAGGACTACTTCTACGACCCCGTGCAGGGGCGCTTCGGCCCAGGTGAATAGCCACTCGCCTGCCGTGCAGGCGCAGCAATGAAAAAGCCCGGGTCAGTGACCCGGGCTTTTCTGTTCATGCCTCGTCAATCCTCGAGGAAGGTCCACTCGTCGCGCACCCGGCTGATGGCGTCGAGCCGCCGCTTGGCCAGCTGCTCGCGAATAGCCTCCCCCTTGAACCCGGCCGCCACTATCTCCTTCACCGGCACGGCCTGGGCCGCCGCCAGCGCCTGCGCCACATAATCGGGCTCGGCATAGACCCGCTCCTCGAAGCCGGTGCGGCCGTGGAAGTCGGCGCGGCAGGCGTCCAGCAGCTGGGCGAAGCGCTCCGGCCTGCGCCAGGCATCGGCCTTGTCGAACACCTTGAGCAGGGTCGCGGGCTTGAGCTCGAAGGCGATGTGGATATGGGTGTGCAGGTCGCTCACCAGCAGCGCCAGATCGCGGCACTCGTTCGGTACCCGGAACCGCTCGCAGAAATCGCGGATCAGCGGCAAGCCCTTCTGGCCGTGGCCATGGTGGCTCGGCCAGAACTCCGGCGGGGTCAGCCCCTTGCCAAAGTCGTGGCACAGCGCCGCGAAGCGCACCGCCAGCTCAGGTGAAAGCCGGCAGGCCTGTGCCAGCACCATCATGGTGTGGATGCCGGTATCGATCTCCGGGTGCCACTTAGCGGGGGCAGGCACCCCGAACAGGGCATCCAGCTCGGGGAACAGCGCCGCCAAGGCGCCGCACTCACGCAGTACTTCGAAGAACACCTGCGGGGTCGGTCCCAGCAGTACCTTCTCCAGCTCCTTCCAGACCCGCTCCGGGGTCAGGTGGGCCAGTTCGCCGGCCTCGGTCATCTCGCGCATCAGCGCCAGCGTCTCGGGGGCCACCACGAAGCCCTGAGCGTGGAAGCGGGCGGCGAAGCGGGCCACCCGCAAAATGCGCAGCGGATCTTCGGCAAAGGCGGGGGAGACGTGGCGCAACAGCCGTTGTTTCAGATCCTCGATGCCGCCATAGGGATCATGCAGTTGCCCCGCCTCATCCTCGGCGATGGCGTTGACGGTGAGATCCCGGCGCAGCAGATCCTGCTCCAGCGTCACCTCCGGCGAGGCGTGGCAGACAAAGCCGGTATATCCCCGGCCCTGCTTGCGCTCGGTGCGGGCCAGCGCGTACTCCTGCTGGGTCTTGGGGTGCAGGAACACGGGAAAATCGCGGCCCACCTGGGTAAAGCCCAGTGCCAGCATCTGTTCCACGGTCGCCCCGACCACCAGGTGATCCCTGTCGCCCTGCGGCAATCCCAGCAGGCGATCCCGTACCGCGCCCCCAACCAGATAAGTCTGCAAGCTGTGTCTCCCTTGATAAACCTGTCCCGATTATACCGGTTTGGCCGGTGGAGACTATGGCTGCCCCCATCCCCCGTCGGCGGGACGAGCCGACGATGGCCCAGTGAGAGGCAAAACGCACCTCGCCACCCGCCTTGCCAGCCAACCCGGCGGCGCCCTTTCTCCCGCCGGCAAATCAGGGTGCGCGCTGGCCCCCCTTATGGCATCCGGGTCTTTGACATCCCTTTGGGGAGGCTTTAACCTGCCGCCCATAACAACGGAATGGATCCTTATGTACACACAGTTCTTCGGTCTGTCGGAGCACCCGTTCTCCATCTCGCCCAATCCCAAATACCTCTACATGAGTGAACGCCACGGGGAAGCCCTCGCCCACCTCAACTACGGGTTGCAGGATGGGGGCGGCTTCGTGCTGCTGACCGGGGAAGTGGGCACCGGCAAGACCACCGTCTCCCGCTGCCTGTTACAGCAGTTGCCGGCCGAGACCGAGATCGCCTACATCCTCAATCCATCCCTGACCGAACGAGATCTGCTGGCGGCCATCTGCGACGAGTTCCAGCTGGCCTATGGCCAGGAGGCCGGCCTCAAGCAGCTGTTCGACCTCATTCGCGATCACCTGCTGGCCAATCTGGCGGCGGGCAAGCGCAGCGTGGTGCTGGTGGACGAAGCCCAGCACCTGCTGCCCGGCGTGCTGGAACAGCTGCGCCTGCTCACCAACCTGGAGACCGACGAGAAGAAGCTGCTGCAGGTAGTGCTCATCGGCCAGCCCGAGCTGCAGCAGATGCTGCGCCAGCCCCTGCTGCGCCAGCTGGCCCAGCGCATCACCGCCCGCTACCACCTGCTGCCGCTCTCCTGCCAGGACGTGGACGCCTATGTCCGCTTTCGCCTGCAGGTGGCCGGCTGCGTGCAGCCCATCTTCACCCCCAAAGCTATCCAGACCCTGCACCGCCTCTCCGGCGGTATCCCGCGCCTCATCAACCTCATCTGCGACCGCGCCCTGATCGCCGCTTTCGCCCGCGGCAGCCACAAGATAGTGCACGGCGACATCAGCCTGGCGGCCTTCGAGGTGAGCGGTATCCGTGACGAGGGCACCTGGCAGTCCGGCTTGATGGTGGCGCTGGTCGGCGCCTTGTTGGTGGCCACCGGCTGGTGGGGCTGGCAGTTCTTCGGTTTCTTCCCGACCCGCCCGGTGGTCACGGTGGAGGTGCCGGTCAAGGTGGACGACACCCCGGAGCAGCAGGAGCAGCTGACCCGCGCCATCAATCAGGCGCTGGAACCGGACAGCGCCATGCAGAATCTCTACAAGGTGTGGGGCTACCAGACCGAGCTGGAAGAGGCCACCTGCGACAACGCGCCGCGCGCCGGCTTGCGCTGCCAGGAGGGTGAGGCCTCCCTGGCCGATCTGCAGGCCCTGCAGTATCCCGCCCTCGTCAGCCTGACCGACGAGACCGGCGGCACCTATTACGCCACCCTGGTCAACCTCGGGCCCGACAAGGCCAACCTGCTCATCGGCAACCAGAGCTGGCAGGTGGACAGGCAGTGGCTGAGCGATTACTGGGGCGGCAGCTACACCCTGCTGTGGCGCATGCCCAAGGGGGGCGTCACCCTGATCGGCAACAACGCCGGTCCCAACCAGGTACAGTGGCTCGACAATGCCCTCAGCCGGGCCCTGCAGCAGCCGGATCGCAAGGTCCGCCGCTTCGATGCCGAGCTCAAGACCAAGCTGCAGCAGTTCCAGCGCGCCCAGGGGCTGAACCCGGACGGCATCGCCGGCAGCAACACCCTGCTGCGCCTCAACGTGATGGCTGGCGAACCCATGCCGAAGCTGGAAGACCCTGCCCAGCGGGCCAGCAAGCCGGCCAAGCTTGATCCGGCAGAGGATGACGATGCCATGAACACACTGTCGGAGGAGGCTTCCTGATGTCCACCCTGCTCAAGGCGCTGCGGCGGGCCGACCAGCCCCAGTTCACCCCGCACATCCCGGCGATGGGACTGCCGGTCAGCCAGGAAGAGGAACAACCCAGGCGCTGGATCTGGTGGCTGCTGGCCCCGCTGGCACTGGTGATGGGGGCTGCCGCCAACTACGGCTGGCACCTGCTCAACAACCGCCCCATCGAGAAGACGGTGGAGGTGAAAGAGGTGGTGACGCCGCCCTTCGTGCGGGTCGAGCCCAGGCCGATGATCACCCGTCCGCTGCCACCGCCGCCGCCCGACCCCGTGGTCATCCCCAAAGCCGATGCCCAGCCCGCACCGGCCCCCGCCGACAGCAGCCAGGGGCTGGCCGAGCGCATCCTCAATGCCCTCAACAACACCCCGTTGCAGCAGAGCGCGCCACCACAGGTGCCGGCCGAACTGCAGGCCACGCCGCTCAGCGCACTGCCGCAGGCGCTCCGCCAGCAGGTGCCGCCGCTGGCCTACGGCGCCCACGTCTTCTCCTCCAACCCGGCCAACCGGGCCGTGACCCTGAACGGGCGCACCTACCGGGAAGGCAGCGAGGTCGCCCCCGGCGTCACCCTGCTCGCCATCGCCCAGGATTACATCATCCTGCAGGTGGGCGGCCAGAACGTCAGCCTCAAGGCGCTGCAGGACTGGCACGGCTGAAGCGCGCCCCTGCCAGCCCGAGGCTGGCCACCATTTCAAGAGGGAGCCTGAGAGCTCCCCTTTTTAATCAATAACATGAGAACAACGTGAGCAATCCGAACAACACCACCTTCGCCAACCGGGCGTTGCACTGGTATCAGCGCCAAGACCGCTACACGTTAGTCAACTTAGTTTTAAATCAATAACATGAGCATAATGTGAACAACTCAGATAACGCGACCTTCGCCACCAGGATCCTGGACTGGTATCAGCTCCACGGCCGCAAGACCCTGCCCTGGCAACAGGAGAAGACCCCCTACCGGGTCTGGGTCTCGGAAATCATGCTGCAGCAGACTCAGGTCGCTACGGTCATTCCCTACTATCAGCGCTTCATGGCCCGCTTTCCCGACGTGCTGGCACTGGCCGACGCCCCCATCGACGAGGTGCTGCACCACTGGACCGGGCTCGGCTATTACGCCCGCGCCCGCAACCTGCACAAGGCGGCCCAGCAGATCCGCGACCTCCATGGCGGCCTCTTCCCGGAGCAGCTGGAGGAGGTGATGGCGCTGCCGGGGATCGGCCGCTCCACCGCAGGCGCCGTGCTCTCCCTCTCCCTTGGCCAGCCCCACGCCATTCTGGATGGCAACGTGAAGCGGGTACTCACCCGCTGGCTGGCCCTGCCCGGCTGGCCCGGCCAGAAGCAGGTGGAGAACGATCTGTGGGAGCTGGCCACCCGCCTCACCCCCAAGCTCGGAGTGGCCCACTACAACCAGGCCATGATGGACATGGGGGCCACCGTCTGCACCCGCAGCAAGCCCGCTTGCGAGCGCTGCCCGGTGCGGGAGGATTGCCAGGGGCTGTCGCAGGGCAACCCCACCGCCTACCCCAACAGCAAGCCCAAGAAGAGCATCCCGGCCCGTACCGGCATCATGCTGCTCATCCGCCACGGCGATCAGCTGCTGCTGGAGAAGCGGCCGCCGCAAGGGATCTGGGGCGGGCTCTACTGCTTCCCCCAGGTGGAGTCGGACGCCGAGGTGGCGGGGCTGTTGCAGCGGCTCGGCCTGACCGGCAGCGAACCCCGTGAACTGGCCGGTTTTCGCCATACTTTCAGCCACTTTCACCTCGATATCCGGCCCATGCTGATCGAAACCGACGCGCCGCCGGCCCCCCTGCTCATGGAAGCGGATAACCGACTCTGGTATAACTTACGCCATCCTGCAGAGGTGGGTCTGGCGGCCGCCACGGCCCGTCTGCTCGCCTATCCGGACTTACAACCATAGAGGTCAACATGAGCCGTACCGTATTTTGCCAGCGCCTGAAAAAAGAGGGCCCGGGTCTCGATTTCCAGCTCTACCCCGGTGAACTCGGCAAGCGCATTTTTGACAACATCAGCAAGGAAGCCTGGACTGAGTGGCAGAAGAAGCAGGTGATGCTGATCAACGAGAAGAAGTTGAACATGATGAACCTCGAGCATCGCCAGCTGCTGGAGAAAGAGATGGTGAACTACCTGTTCGAAGCGGGTGAAGTGGCCATCGACGGTTATACCCCGCCCAGCAAATAATCCGTGAACGGGGCCGGCCTGCGCAGGCCGGCCCCGCCGACTCACGGCAACGACGGAAGTGACGGGCGGCCCGCCGCCCAGTTTGAGGACTTTATGGGCCGAATTTTCTGGCTGCTGTGCACCCTGCTGTTTCTCTCTGCCTGCTCATCCTCCCCCAAGCCCAATGGCAACGAGGATGACGATCTCGTCAACGGCAAGGACATCCGCGGTTTCGAACACATGATCAGCGCGCTCTCCCACAACGTGAACGAGATATGGGGGCGTGAGGCGCTGTTTGCGGGCAAGTTTGACTACGTCAAATACACGGATCAGTACAAGAGCCGGGCCCACATCGACTTCTCCAGCGGCCACATCATGGTCGAGACCGTCTCCGGCATCGACCCGCGCTCCCACCTGCGCCGCGCCATCATCGAGACCCTGCTCACCCCGGACGATCCGGCGGAAGTGGATCTTTACTCCGACGCCGAGATCCTGCCCGGCGGCGAGCCTTTCCTTTACGGCCAGGTGCTGGACAACCAGGGCCAGCCGATCCGCTTCGACTGGCGCGCCGAGCGCTATGCCGACTACCTGCTCAACACGGCGATGAAGAAGCGCACCCTGGGCATTCGCACCATCTTCTTCGTCGACATCCCCATGGTGGCCAACCATGAGGACCGACGGGGCTACAAGTACGCCAGCCTGATCCGGGAAGCCTCCCGCAAGTACGGGGTGGCCGAGAGCCTGATCTACGCGGTGATCAAGACCGAGAGCAGCTTCAACCCCTATGCGGTCAGCCATGCCAATGCCTACGGCCTGATGCAGGTGATCCCGGCCACCGCCGGGCGGGACGTCTACGTGCGGGTCAAGGGCAAGAGCGGCCAGCCGACCCGGGAGGACCTGTTCAACCCGGCCTACAACATCGACGTCGGGACCGCCTACCTGCACCTGCTGCAGACCGTCTATCTGGTGGATATCCAGGATCCGCGCTCGCGTCGCTACGCCGTCATCTCCGCCTACAACGGCGGCGCCGGCGGGGTGCTCAACACCTTCTCCAGCGACCGCAAGGCGGCGCCCGGCATGATCAACCAGCTC
The DNA here is from genome assembly GCF_027705405.1 of Aeromonas sp. QDB34. NCBI lineage: Bacteria > Pseudomonadati > Pseudomonadota > Gammaproteobacteria > Aeromonadales > Aeromonadaceae > Aeromonas > Aeromonas sp. QDB34. Next base: position 37,445 of record NZ_JAPDBT010000025.1, read on the forward strand.
TCGCCCGAGGCGGTGTACCAGATCCTGACCGAACAGCACCCCAAGGCGGAAGCCAGGCGCTATCTCTACAAGGTCAATCAGGCCGAGAAGGGGTTCAAGCGCACGCTGGCCCGCACCGGCTAAGCAGACCAAGACCAAAAGCAAAAGGGCGCCCCCATGGAGGCGCCCTTGTTACGTCTGGCGTAGGGATACAGACCTTACTTGGCGATGAAACCGCCCTTGCTCTGCGGAGCGGCGCCCACCTTCTCCAGGCTCTCCACCTCCACTTCGGTCTTGTTCCAGCTGTGGTCCACCTCGCCACGGATGCGGATCAGATCGTCCGGGCCCACCTCGGTGCCGCGCCACACATCCTGATCCACTTCCACTTCCACCTCGCCACTGGCGTCGCGGAACAGGTAGTTCTCGCCGCCCAGGTGCTTGACCAGCTTCCCTTCCAGGGTGGCCCAGCTGTCATCGGCCAGATCCTTCAACTGCGCGACGGACACCTTGTTCTGCTCCTGCGGGCCGGTATAGGCCGCCATGGCGAAAGAAGAGATGGACATCAGGGTCAACAGACCGATTACGCTTGCCTTGTTCATTTCATGCTCCTGTCATTGGGTACGGGAGCAGTGTGCCGGCCGGTGCGTGAAACAAACGTGAAGCCTCCCCATCTGGGGGACAGCGGTGTGACCGTAATCGATTTAATCCATATCGCATACTGCGAAATTAAATTCGGCTAGATACCCTGCAAGATGGCAAAACAGCTTCCCAGCACCTTTGCCTATCGAGGAACAGTCTGCAGGCACCACCTGCTTCCAACCAATGAGAACAACAAGATGAAGAAATGGTTTGTGTGTTTATTGGGACTCTTCGCGCTGACAGTTCAGGCAGCCGACAGTCGCCCCGCCTTCTCCCGGATCGTGATGTTTGGCGACAGCCTCTCCGATACCGGCAAGATGTATAGCAAGATGCGCGGTTACCTCCCCTCCAGCCCCCCCTACTATCAGGGCCGCTTCTCCAACGGGCCGGTCTGGCTGGAGCAGCTGACCCAGCAGTTCCCGGGGCTCACCATCGCCAACGAGGCGGAAGGGGGCGCCACCGCGGTGGCCTACAACAAGATCTCCTGGAATCCCAAGTATCAGGTCATCAACAACCTGGATTACGAGGTGACCCAGTTCCTGCAAAAGGACAGCTTCAAGCCCGATGATCTGGTGATCCTCTGGGTCGGCGCCAACGATTACCTGGCTTATGGCTGGAACACCGAACAGGATGCCAAGCGGGTGCGCGACGCCATCAGCGATGCGGCCAACCGCATGGTATTGAACGGCGCCAAGCAGATTCTGTTGTTCAACCTGCCGGATCTGGGCCAGAACCCCTCGGCCCGCAGCCAGAAGGTGGTCGAGGCGGCCAGCCATGTCTCCGCCTACCACAACCAGCTGCTGCTGAACCTGGCACGCCAGCTGGCCCCCACCGGCATCGTCAAGCTGTTCGAGATCGACAAGCAGTTCGCCGAGATGCTGCGCGAGCCGCAGAACTTCGGTCTGAGCGACACCGAGAACGCCTGCTACGGCGGCGGCTATGTGTGGAAGCCGTTTGCCTCCCGCAGTGCAGCCAGCGTCGCCAGCGACAGCAGCCTCTCCGCCTTCAACCCGCAGGAGCGGCTCGCCATCGCCGGCAACCCGCTGCTGGCCCAGGCCGTCGCCAGCCCCATGGCTCGCCGCAGCGCCAGCACCCTCAACTGTGAGGGCAAGATGTTCTGGGATCAGGTGCACCCCACCACTGTCGTGCACGCCGCCCTGAGCGAGCGCGCCGCCACCTTCATCGAGAGCCAGTACGAGTTCCTCGCCCACTGATGACAAGGGGCCGACACTCGGTCGGCCCCTCTTTTGCCTCGTCACGACACCATCAATCAGCGATAGCGCTTCACTATGCCGTCATAGATGCCGTTCTGCTTGATGGTGGCCAGCGCCTCCTGCAGCCGCTTGATCACCTCGGGCGGCGTCTTCAGACTCGCCGCCACGTACAGATCGCCCCCGGTAAAATCTTCGATGTCGTGCACTATCTTGAGGGCCTCAGGCCCATAGCCTGCCTGGCGCACATAGTAGTTGGCCGTCTCCTGCGACACCGGCCAGAGATCGATGCGCCCCATCAGCAGTTTGAGCATGTTGGCCTCGTGGTTGTTGTTGCGTTGCAGGTTGGAGAACTTGCGACCGATCAGGTACTGCTCCAGCGCGTCGTTGCGCACCGTACCGATGGACCAGGCCCGTGCCTGCGACAGCTGGCTGAACGGCTTGATGTCGTCCCGCTTGGCCAGGGCGAAGACGTGAAAATTGATCTGCGCTATCGCCCCGATCCACTGGAACTGTGCCTCGCGCTCGGGGAAGCGACTGATGCTGTAGATAAGCACGTTGGGGCGGCTGCGCGCCAGCGAGATGGCCCGCGCCCAGGGGTAGATATCCAGCGTGTATTCGAAGCCGGCCTGCTCCAGCATGGCTTCCACCACCTCGGTACCGAGCCCTTTGACGTCAGCCTCCTCCAGATAGTTGTAGGGCGCATAGTCCTCGGTCACCACCTGCAGGGTCTCTGCCGCCCAGCCCGGCGCCAGCCACAATGCCCAGCACAGCCATATCCATCTGATGTTCATGCCCACCTCGCAGCAAATCCGCCTCGGTTAACTATTGCGCTCCCTCGCCAGAGCGCAAACTTCCGCGGCAAATTGCGGCAATGGTAATCACATTATGTTTTATATCAGTTGGTTGAGAACCTGCTTAAAGCGACTACCCTTAATCTGTTGTGGCTGTGCTATAAGCCCCGACCCATAAGGAGAGGCGACCCTATCAACCTCCCCCCGACAATATGAAATTGCAGAGGCTCAACATGAATAAAACACTGATTACCTTGCTGGTTTCAGGCTTGCTTGCGGCCAACGCCCAGGCAGCCGGACAGGACAACACCTGGTATGGCGGTGCCAAGCTGGGTTGGTCCAACGTCTATGGCGTCGATCACAACCAGGCTATCAAGGACGACTACGCCATCAGTGAAGAGGACAAGAATGACGTCGGTGCCGGCGCCTTCCTCGGCTATCAAATCAACCAGAACCTCGGTGTCGAGCTCGGTTATGACTGGCTCGGCAAATACAAGTACACGGCGACCGACAAACTGATCCCCACCGACATCAGCCGGGACGAGATCAAGGCCCAGCTGGCCCAGCTCACCATGAAGATCGGCCTGCCGGTCAACGAGAGCCTGGATCTCTATACCCGCCTGGGGGGCGCCTACGCCTGGACCGACAGCAAGCAGCTGGACAATGACAACGGCGCCGCCTTCGTCGGTGCCCTGGGCGCCGAATACGCCTTCAACCGCGACTGGGCCGCCCGTCTCGAATACCAGTACACCACCCCGCTCGGCGACAAGGCACTCGACAAGACCGGGGCCGAACTCGACAACGGTCTGCTGGCGGTCGGCGTGGTCTATCGCTTCGGTCAGGTAGCCCCCGTGGTGGCCGCACCGGTGCCGGCCCCGGCGCCCGAGCCAGTAGTGGTCGACAAGCAGTTCACCCTGAGCTCGGACGTGCTGTTCGACTTCAACAAGGCCACCCTCAAGCCGGCCGCCGGCCAGGCGCTGGATAACCTCTACAGCCAGATTGAGCAGGCCAGACCCAAGGATGGCGTCGCCACCGTGATCGGCTATACCGACCGCATCGGCTCCGATGCCTACAACCAGAAGCTCTCCGAGCAGCGCGCCCGGACCGTCGCCGACTATCTGGTCGGCAAGGGCCTGCCGGCAGGCAAGGTCAACGTGGAAGGTCGCGGCAAGGGCAATCCGGTCACCGGCGACAGCTGCACCAGCAAGTCCAAGAAAGAGCTGATCGTCTGCCTGGCCCCGGATCGCCGGGTTGAGGTCAAGGTCGAAGGGATCTCGGAAGTTCAGCAGTGATCCTCAAGCGTGGCTGACGGCCACGAATGAAAAACGGGAGGCCAAGGCCTCCCGTTCCATTTTGGGTCGTGCATCGGCACAGCGTCAGGCGCCCTTGCGCACCTCTGCCGCAATCTGATCGAGCAGTTGCTGCCAGCCAGCCCCCAGCTCGCTCACCAGAGTGCCGTAGCCATCGGCCGGCAACACCCGCACCTGCTGGAAGGGGACGTCACGCAGTACCGTGCCCTCTTCGGTCAGCAGGCGCCAGCGGCCGCTCAGCACGGCACGACCATCGTGGCGCCCCTGGAAGCGCTCCACCGCAATGGTCAACACCGGCCCCTTGCGGGCACCGTCCTGCCGCACCACCCAACCCGGCAAGCGGCTGGAGAGGCCGTTCAGGGTCAGCTGATCGAGCTGGGCATCCAGCGACCCCGCCCAGCGATGGTACTCGGCGAAGTGCAGCTCCTTGCCCTCCAGCTGATAGACCAGGCTCATCCGATCCAGCTGGCCGGAGAGGGACACCGGCTTGAGCACCAGCTGGTGCTGCGGCTGAGCCACCACTGCGGCCGGTTGCTGCGACTCGGCGTCGAGGGAGTAGTAGTGCAGCTGCGTCGGCGCGGAACTGCACCCCACCAACAGGCCCAGCAAGGCCAGCGCCATCATCTGTTTTTTCATCATTGACCTCGCTTGGGCTCGGGATCACGGGGGCGAGCCCGATCGAAAATCAACGAGCTCGGCTGCTCGTTGAGCGAATGCACCAGCGGCTGCAACTCGCGCATCAGCTGGTTGAGCGACTGCACCGACTGCCGCAGATCCTGGTTGGTCTGGGAGTTGGCGTCATACTCCTGCAGCGTGCTCTGCAACTGCTTCAGGCTGTCGTTGAGGGACGCCGGCAACTGCTGGGTCGCACTCTGACCGGTGAACTTGTCCAGATTGGCGCTCACCGCGCTGACGTTCTTCAGGGTCTGCTCCAAGGTCACCAGGGTGTGGTTGACCTGGTTCAGCGTCTTGGCGGTGTCCATGTCGACGAACTTGTCGAGGATCTGGTTCACCTTGCGCTCAATCTGATCCAGCCCGGCCTGTACGGTCGGGAACACCTGATAGCCCGCCAGCTTGGTGGGCTGGAACCTGGGCGCATCCGGATAGAAGTTCAGATCCACCACCTTGCCCCCGGTCAGCAGGCTGGAAGTCTTGAGCGTCGCCCGCAACCCCTCCTTGAACTGCCTGCCGAACAGTGCCCGCCACTGCTCCTTCTCCGCATTGGCATAGCGGTGGGAGAGGCGCTGCACCTCGATCCGCGCCAGTACCGGGATCTGCCGGCTCTGGAACATCTGCACCCCTTTCTCGTCGATGAGATAGGGGGCCGAGATGACGGTGCCGACCCGGATGCCGCGATACTCCACCGCCGCGCCCGGGTGCAGGCCGCCGACGCTGTCCTCGAACAGGAACACGTAGTCGATGAACTGATCCAGGCTACCGGCCAGTACGCTGGCCTGATCCTGGAACAGGGTGAAGTCGTCCATCTGCTTGACCGGCTCACCGGGCGCCCAGCCGGGCGGCAGCCCCATGGTGATGCCGCCGTCCAGCAGGCTCTCCAGCGAATCCATCTTCACCTTCATCCCCTCGCTGCTCATGGAGACCTCGAAACCCGGGGTCATCCAGAAGCGGGAGTTGCTGCTCACCAGCACGTCATAGGGGGCGTTGATGAAGATCTGATACTGCATCTCGCTCTTCTCGGGCAGGAACTTCGCCTCTTCCACCTGGCCTATGGTGAAGCCCTGATAGTTGATGGGCGAGCCGACCCCGAGCGCCCGGGTGTCGCGGCTGCTCAGCGATAGTCGCAGCCCCTTGGCGTCCTGGGAGGCCAGTGGCGGCTTGTCCAGCATGGCGTACTCGTCGCGCGCCTTGCCCTTCTTGCCGGGTGCCAGTTCGATGTAGGCGCCGGAGAGCAGGGTGCCGAGGCCGGAGACCCCCTCCCGGCCGACCCTGGGCTTGACCACCCAGAACTGGCTGTCCTTCTTGAGCATGCCGGCGGCGGCGTTGGTCAAACGGGCCTTCAGCACCGCATGGCTGTAGTCCTCGCTGAGCTCCACCGCCTCGATGCGGCCCACTTCCACCTCGCGGGAGCGGATCACCGTCTTGCCCGCCACTATGCCTTCGGCCGTCGCCACCGTCAGGGTGAAGCTGGGACCTTGTGAATACCAGTGCTGGAACAGCATCCAGATCCCGATGAACAGCGCCAGCAGCGGCACCATCCAGATAGCGGCGGCCGAGCTCAGAAAATCAGAGCCGGGTTTCCACCTTTTCTTACGCTCACTCACATTCGCGTTCTCCTTGTTGTAAATCCCAGATCAGGCGGGAATCGAAGCTCATGGCTGCCACCATGGTGATCAGCACCACACCCGCAAAAGCGACGGCCGCAGGGCCCGGATAGATGGTCATCAGGTTGTCGAGCCGGATCAGGCCCGCCAGGATGGCCACCACGAAGACGTCGATCATCGACCAGCGTCCCACGAATTCAGTCATGCGATAAAGCTTGAGCTTGCCAAGGGGCGATGCCCCCTGGCCGCGCTGTACCATGTAGCAGAGCCACAGCAGCGCCAGGATTTTCACCAGCGGCACCACCACGCTGGCGAAAAAAATCACCGCGGCAATCGGATAGGAGCCCATGGCCCACAGCAGTACCACCCCGCCGAGAATGGTGGAGGGGCTGTCATCCCCGAGAAAGACGGTGTCCATGATGGGATAGAGGTTGGCCGGGATGTAGAGGATCACCGAGGTGAAGAGCAGCGCCCAGGTCCGGTTCAGCCCACCCGGTTTGCGGCTGTGCAGATGATCGCCGCACCGTTTGCAACTGTCGGCACCGGCCTCGCTCAGGGCGCCACAGATGTGGCAGCCCACCAGCCCGGAGGTCATGGCGCTGGCCTCTTCATCCTCCACCGTCAGCCCGTGCAGCTCGCTCGGCCCGAACAGCCGCTGCCACAGCCACATCCGGTCCAGCGATGAGATCATCTTGATCAGCAGCACCGTGTAACCGACGAACGCCCAGAACGACAGGCCCATCTTGATGTCGGCCATCCCCATCAGCTTGACCAGCGAGATGAGCACCCCGATGAGGAACACATCCACCATCAGCCAGGGCTTGATCCGGCACAGCAGCCGGCCGAGGGAGCGCAGGGCGTTGCTGTGCAGATCCTTGTCGACCCGCCACAGCACCAGCATGATGGAACCGATATAGACCAGCGGCAGGCCGATCAGGGTCAGGCTCAGCACGGCCCCGAGGAACAGGTAGCCCTGATCCACCAGGGTGGTGATGCACTGCAGAAAAGTCATTTCCTGCCCCACCCCTTTGGCGGAGAAGGACATGAAGGTAAAGGAGTTGGAGAGCACGAACATGATGATGGCCGCAAAGCCGTAGGCGATGGGCCTGCGCTCCTGCTCCGGCAGATGGCGGCTCAGGGTATGACCGCAACGCGGGCAGCTGCTCGCCTCCCCCACGGCCAGCGTGGTGGCCGGCACCAGCAGGTCGCACTCTTCGCACGCAGTAGCGTCATGGGTATAGGTGGGTTGGTGTTGGTGTTGGTGTGAAACCGGATGCAAGATGAAACCCCAGCATGAGGCCCGCCACGGGGCCAGAGCAGCCAATTATTACAGCAGCGGCCCGCGCCGACCAGCCCTGTCGTTGCACCATCCGGGTCAGGTGTGAGAATGACTTTGACAAGCTAGTGACCATTTAGCACAATCAAACGCCACTTTTTTTCCGCGGGACAATAATTTATGACAACTGAATCCCCAAGCTACTCCACGATTGAGCAAGCCTTCTCCCTCGGGAACGGGCAAGATTCTGCCCTCAACTGGTTGCGCAAGAATCGCAGTCAGGTCGCCATCTTCCTGGTGAGCGGCATCAAGCTGGAGGGGACCATCAGCGGTTTCGACCAGTACAGCGTGCTGTTGACCGATGCCCACGGCAACCAGCAGCTGGTCTACAAGGCCAAGATTTCCACCATCGCCATGCACTCAGGCCGGCCACAGGTCAGCATCCAGCGTGCCCGCAAGCCCCGCGTCTCCATGGCGCCGCGCCCCCACGGCGCTCCCGGTCGTTATGACGACAACCAGGGCGGCGGTAGCAGCGAGCAGTAATGCACTTGCCTGAGTCACCCCAACGCCATTGCTGCGTCAAAGGGTGACCGAGTCCATTCTCATGTATCATGTCTGTCCCGTATGAGAATGGACTCCACTCTTCCTCCGAGTGGATCCGTCCGTGTTCTCTCTCTTCCCTTCAATACTGCAAGTCGACCGGTCTGCCATCCCTGACCATGCAGGTCTGCATCCCCGCAGCCTGACCGGCCTGCACACCGATCCCCGTATCCTCGAATACCAGACAGCCTGCCGGCTCGACAGCCAGCCGACGTGCGACCAGCAGAAACGTATCGGGATGGGGTTTGTGCAGCTCCACGTCATCGGCGGTCACCACCACGGGGAAGTAGCGATCCAGCCCGGTGTTGCGCAGCACGGCCTCGGCATTGATGCGGGGCGAGCCGGTACCGATCCCCATCGGGATGCGGCCATGATAGCGCTCAACCAGTTCCAGCATGGCCGGGAAGACGGTCGCCTTGTGCAGGTTGGCCACGTAGTGTTCGGTCTTGCAGCGGGTCACGATGAGGGGATCCAGGGCGATCTGCTGCTGCTCGGCCACCAGCAGGGCGATTTTGCGGCTCGGCATGCCGCCCAGCTCATAGAACCAGTCGGCATCGAAGTGAAAGCCAAATTCGCGGGCCGTGTGCGCCCAGGCGGCGAGGTGCAGCGGCATGGAGTCCACCAGGGTGCCGTCGAGGTCAAATACCAGGCCTTGAAATCCGGATAGGGTCATGTGCGGAGTCTGTCTCTGAACAAAGGGCCCCCATTCTAGCCAGAGCCATCTTTGCTCGCCACGACCTAGGTGGCGAGAAACGCTTGCCCCCACATTTGTGCCTGAAAATAGATGGGCGTCAGTCTGGCTGGCTCCAGCTGATAAGTGGGCGCCAGCTGGGCCAGCAAGGGCCAATCCCCCTGTTCATAGCTCTTCACCAGCTGAAACAGATGAAAGAGCGGCCCCTCGCGAGACTCCAGCGCCCGTCTCACGTCCTTGGGCAGGTGGGCCTTGAGCTGCTCGGAGAGCAGCGAGCCATCCAGTACCAACCCCACCAGAAAGGCCCAGCTGGCAGCCGCCTTGCCGAGCGCATTCAGTGCGATCAGCTCGCAGAAGCGGCCGCGAGCGATGGCCATACGGGTGCAGGCCTCCGGCATGTGCTGACTGACTCTGGCCAGCCCATAGATGAGCACGAACTTGCGGATCTCCTGCTCCCCCAGATAGGAGAGCGCCCGGGTGACCGAGACGATGGGGCTGGCGTGATCGAAACCGGGGGCGTTGACATAGCTCAGCAGTTGCCCCGGCAACCAGGCATCCTGCTCCAGCAGGGTGGCCACCCGGGCGAAGGAGAACTCCTCGCGGCAGATCAGCTGCAGTATCTCCTGCACCAGCTTCATGTCCGGCTGGGCGGCACGCTGGTTGACCAGCTCAGGGCGGGCGAGAAAACCGCCGGCGAAGAAGTCGACCCCCGCCTCCTTGAGCGGCAGGAAGTCTCCCCAGGTCTCGATGTCGAGCGCCATCCGCTTGTGCTCGGTCGGCTGGCGGATCCCCTCTTCGCCCATCCAGAACACCAGCAGCCGGGAGGCGTTGAACCAGCGCGGCTCGCGCTGGGCACCGTGCACCGCCAACCGGCGCCGGTAGTCGCGCCACTGCTCCAGCACGGGGAAGGAGGCGGGCAGCCGATCGGCCGAGGCCTCGACCAGCGGTATGGTGTCCTGATCGAACAGCAGGGGACGCAGTTCATCGAGCTGCTCGTGGGTGAAGGGCAGCAGGTATTGTCGCCCCTGTGCCAGCAGCCGGCACTGGGCCGCCAGCAGCGTCCACTCGGACGGGTCGGCAAGCTGATAGTCGATGCCATAGGCGACGAGGGCGAGGCGGCGGTTGAAGATGGGATAGCGACGTAACAACATGGGCTCACCGATAGGCTAGCGTACACGCCCTCCCCTGCGATTTGGCATGATAGAGCGCCTGATCAGCCTGTTCGGTCAAGCTCTGCCATGTTCCATCCAGCGAGGGAACCAGATAGCTAAAGCCTATGCTAACCGTAATGAAATCAGCAACTCGGGAGGCCGGATGCGGGATCTTTAATTCGCTGAGCCCCTGGTGAATCTGCTCCGCCAATCGCTCCGCCTCGCCGGGTTGCGGACCGCACAACAGGATCACGAACTCCTCGCCGCCATAGCGTGCCACCAGGTTGGTGCGCCGCCGCTCCGCCTCCTGCAGCAGACCGGCCACCTGTTGCAGACATTGGTCTCCCTTGGCGTGACCGAAGTGATCGTTGTAGGACTTGAACTCATCCACATCGATCATCAGCACCGCCAGCAGGTTTTGATGGCGGCGCGCCCACTCCCACTCCCGCTGCATGGTGAGATCCCAGTGGCGGCGGTTGGCGATGCCGGTCAGCGGGTCCTCCAGCGACAGCAGCGACAGACGCTTGTTGGCCTCCTCCAGCGCCCGGTTGGTCTCCGCCAGCTGCATGGTGCGCTCGCTGACCCGCAGCTCCAGTTCACGATTGAAACGCTCAAGCGCCTCCTGAGTGCGCTGGCGGATCAGCAACTGGGAGAGCATGGCCGCATACTGCTTGAAGATCTCGCTCTGATAGGCCTTGAGCGGTCGACGCCACAGCAGGTTGTCGGCCGCAATCCAGCCGATCGGGGTGGCGCCGTCCCACAGCGACACCATGGCGTTCCAGCCGCGCCCCACCTCCTGCTTTTCGTAGTAGAGCGGCGCATCCTCCAGCACCAGCACATAATCCTTGCGGCGCAGCGCCTCCTGCACCGTGGGGTGATCCGGAATGGGACTGATGAAGTGATGTTCGTCGATCAGCTCGCCCGCTTCGTTGGTACCCCAGGTCCCGTGCATGGTCTTGAACTCGGCGTCGACCAGGAAGATGGCGATGCGATCGAACTGCAGCTCCTGGCGGGCCAGCACCACGGCCTCACGCAGCAGTTGATGCTCGCTGTCGCAGCGGGAGAGCTGAACCCCCACCTGATGCAGCGCCTGCAACATGCTGAGGAAGGAACCTTGCAGCGCCTGGCTGCGGATGAGATCGGCCTGGGTATGCAGTCGTTGATCCCGTTCCAGATCGATCTGGTTGGCGAGCAACCGACTCTCCAGCTCGGCGGCAAGATAGTGCATCAGCAGCTGAATGCTCTGTTGCTGGCGACGGGAGAGACGATCGAGGCGGCGGCGGGTCTCCAGATAGACCACTGCCTCCAGCCCCTTGTGGCGCTTGAGCGGGAAACAGGCGCGCAGGCGTGTCGTCTGCGGCTCAACCGCCTCCCAGATGTCGTGAGGGTGGGCTAGCTGCTCCACCACCAGCTGTCCCTTGTCGAGGGCATGTTCGATGAAAACGATTGGCAGCTGGAGCGTAGCAAGGGCGTCGGCAGTCAGGCAGACCAGCCCCTGTTCGAGCTGAAAGCTGTATAGCTGGGACTCGGGCGCCCGCAGCCACAAGTAGATCTGTTCGGCTTCGGTTTTTTCCCTGACTGCCGCCAGCGTCACTTCACAGAGATGTTCAAAACTGGTGAAGTGCTCTGGATCCCATTCCTGCATGCCTGTCATCCTTGGTTGTATCCAAGCGAGTATATCGACAAACATTGCACTTTAATTGACTAGCCAGTCAAAAGCGCGATCCAGAGCCCACTTTTTATAACAGATTCAACGCCTGCATCGCGTCACGAATGCGGGTGCGCGTCGCCTCGGACAGCGGCATCACCGGCAGGCGGCACTCCTCGCTGCAAAAGCCCAGCAGGGAGACCGCATACTTGGCACCGGCGGGGCTCGGCTCGGCAAACATCGCCTGATGGAGCGGAATCAGCTTGTCTTGCAGTTCACGCGCGGCTTGCCACTGGCCGGCCAGCGTGAGGTTCTGCACTTCAGCCACCAGCTTGGGAGCCACGTTGGCGGTCACCGAGATACAGCCCTGACCGCCGCCGATGTTGTAGGCCACTGCGGTGGCATCTTCACCGGACAGCCAGGCAAACGGCTTCTTGATCAGCTGGCGTTCGGTCCAGGGGCGGGCCAGATCGCCGGTGGCGTCTTTCACCCCGGCAATGCGCGGCAGCTCGGCCAGTCGGGCCAGGGTGGCCGACTGCACGTCGACGATGGCGCGCGGCGGGATGTTGTAGACGATGATCGGCTTGCTGGTGGCGTCGTGCACCGCCTTGAAGTGGTGGTAGAGCCCCTCCTGATTGGGGCGGTTGTAGTAACCGGCCACGTGCAGGGTGGCATCGGCTCCCGCCTGCTCGGCATGACGGGTGTATTCGATCGCCTCGACCGGGTTGTTGGAGCCGGCCCCGGCAATCACCGGAATGCGGCCCGCTACCAGCTTGACCACCAGCTCCACTACCCGGCAGTGTTCGTCATGGGTCAGGGTCGGGCTCTCGCCCGTGGTGCCCACCGGCACTATGCCGTGGGTACCCTGTTCGATATGCCACTCCACCAGACGCGCCAGCGCCTCTTCATCCAGCTTGCCCTGTCGAAAGGGGGTGATCAGGGCGACGATTGAACCTTTGAACATGGAATTTCCTTCTCCGTTGACTCATGAATGTGGCAATAAAAAACCCCGGTACGATGTGCGCAACCGGGGTTTGAATCTGCTCAGGGATGAAAGGTTACGCGCGAACGTCGGCAGGCCCGAATGTCAGGCTCTTTTTATGCTTTCGTTTCAACCCGTTGAACCGCATTGCGTCATCTCTGCTCAAAAAATGGTGTCTGGGCATATTTCGGGAACACGGCATAAATGTCAAGGCGAAAGCGGCTATGTATAATGGCCGCCCAAAATTGCGTGGAGAGACCCGATGAGCAGCCCGATCAGTGCCGTCAGCCAGATGCTGGAACGAAACCAAGCCCTTTTTGTCGGCAAGCGGCTGCTGGTGTGCGGCGCGCTGGAGGATGACTATCCGCGCCAGCTGGCGACCCTGGCCCACTCCCTCACCGTCTTTACCACAGACTACTGCTATTACCGCAGCCAGCAGGCCGCGCTGGGGGATGCCATCCTGTTCGACCATCAGCTCGGCGGCGCTCCCCGTTTCGATGCCCTGCTGCTGCTGATGCCCAAGGCCAAGGCCGAGGCCCAGTATCTGCTGGCCATGATGACTCCGCTGCTGGAAGCCGGTGCCGAGCTGTTCCTCGCCGGTGAAAACCGCGGCGGCATCAATGGGGCCGACAAGCTGCTGGCCCCCTATGGCGACAAACCGGTCAAGCGCGACTCGGCCCGCCGCTGCTCCCTCTATCACGGCGAGCTGAGCAAACCGGTCGCCCCGTTCGAGCTGGATAGCTGGTTTGGTCGCTATCAATGCAAGGCCGGCGACACCGAACTGACCGTGCTTGCGCTGCCCGGCGTGTTCAGTGCATCCGAACTGGATCTCGGCAGCCAGATGCTGCTGGCCAGCCTGCCAGCCATGCAGGGCTCGCTGCTTGATTTTGGTTGCGGCGCCGGGGTGATTGGCTCGGTGCTGGCCAAGCGCAATCCCGAACTCAGGGTCACCATGGTGGATATCAACGCGCTGGCGCTGGCGTCCAGCCGCCGCACTCTGGCCATCAACGGCCTGCAGGGCGAGGTGCGGGCGTCCGACGTCTATTCCGACATTCAGGGGAAATTTGACCGGATCGTCTCCAATCCGCCGTTCCACGCCGGCCTCAAAACCTTCTACGCGGCCACCGAGACCTTCCTGGCCAAGGCGCCGGATCATCTGCAGTCCCAGGGCTCGCTGACGATAGTTGCCAACGCCTTCCTGCGATATCAGCCTATACTGGAGACGCACTTCAAACGGACTGAAGTGATCAGCAGCGATGCCAAATTCAAGGTCTATCTGAGCAAAGTGTAAATAAGTGTAACCAGTCACCGGAAACAGGTAGAGAGCCCCATACGGGATCTGATAAGGTAATTGTCACACCTCAAACCACCCCTTTAGGGGTGTTTTTTTGCATCGAGCTGAAAACCTTTTCATAGTATGAATTCAGGGAGAGAAATACGATGGCAGGCATACTCACCATGATCCTGGCCGGCGGCGAAGGTACTCGCCTCCAGCCACTCACCACCACCCGCAGCAAGCCCTCGGTTCCCTTCGGCGGCAGCTACCGACTGATCGACTTCGTCCTCAACAACTTCGTCAACGCCGACTTCCTGCGCATCTACGTATTGACCCAGTTCAAGTCCCAGTCCCTCTATCTGCACATGAAGAAGGGCTGGAACATCGTCGGCATCACGGATCGCTTCATCGACCCGATTCCGGCCCAGATGCGGATGGGCAAACGCTGGTATGACGGCACCGCCGACGCCATCTACCAGAACCTGCGTTTCATCGAGATCTCCGACCCCGAGCACGTCTGCATCTTCGGCTCCGACCACATCTACAAGATGGACGTGAGCCAGATGGTGACCTTCCACAAGCAGAAGGCCGCCGCCCTGACCGTCGCCGCCCTGCGCATGCCCATCGAGGAGGCGAGCGCCTTCGGGGTGATCGAGGTGGATCAGGAGGGCCGGATGATCGGCTTCGAAGAGAAGCCCAAGCGACCCAAGCACATCCCCGGCGATCCCACCCAGGCGCTGGTCTCCATGGGCAACTACATCTTCGAGACCGAGGCGCTCTATCGCGAACTCAAGCGCGATGCCGCCGAGGAGAACTCCAGCCACGATTTCGGCAAGGACATCATCCCCAGCCTGTTCCCGCGCGCCCCCGTCTATGTCTATGACTACAGCACCAACGTCATTCCGGGCGAGAAGCCCAACGTCTACTGGCGCGACGTGGGGACGCTGGACTCCTACTGGCAGGCGCACATGGACCTGGTGGCCGACGATGCCCCCTTCTCTCTCTACAACCGCAAGTGGCCGCTGCATACCCACTACCCGCCGCTGCCGCCCGCCACCTTCGTCGATACCGACGACTGCAAGGTGAAGATTGCCAACTCGCTGATCTCCGGCGGCTGCTTCATTCAGGGCAGCCAGATCCAGCGATCCATCCTGGGTTTTCGCTGCAACGTGGGACCTTGCAGCCACATCAGCGAGTCGGTCCTGCTCGGGGACGTGAAGATCGGCGAGGGCTGCTCAATTCGCCGCGCCATCATCGACAAGAACGTTGAAATTGCGCCCGGCACCGTGATCGGTGAAAATCTGGACCATGACAGAGAACGATTTACCGTGTCCGAAGGCGGTATCGTCGTGGTACCTAAGGGAGCAAGAGTTGGCTATTAACCCACTGAAAATCCTGTTCGTTGCCTCGGAAGTTGAGGGGCTTGTGAAGACCGGGGGCCTGGCAGACGTGGCCAGAGCCCTGCCGCTGTACCTGGCCCAGAAGGGGCATGATGTCAGGATCATGCTGCCCTTCTACAAGACGATAAAGCGACGGGATGAGGCCAAACTGCTGGTCTCGCGCTGGCTGCCAACCCACCCGGGCCTGCCGGATATCGGCTACCGCATCTATCAGATGGATCTGGAGGGAGTCTGCGTCTACCTGCTCGACTGCCCGCAGTACTTCGATCGCCCCCAGCTCTACGCCGAGAACAACCAGGCCTATCCGGACAACGGCGAGCGCTTCTCCTTTCTGGCCGCGGCAGCGCTGCACGCCAGTGAACAGCTAGCCTTTGCCCCCGACATAGTGCACTGCAACGACTGGCACACCGGCCTGCTGCCGCTGCTGCTGAAAACCCGTCACGCCCACAATCCCTTCTTCCAGCACACCCGCAGCGTGATCAGCATTCACAACGCGGCCTTTCAGGGGGTATTCGAGCGCCAGCAGTTCTGGGCCGTGCCCGAGATTGCCGACTACGAACAGCGCATCAGTTACGACTACGGCCACGTCAACCTGCTCAAATGCGGCGTGCTCTATGCCGACAAGATCAACGCGGTCAGCCCCAACTATGCCAGCGAATTGCTGACCCACCTGGGTGCCCACGGCATGGCCAGCATCTTCCAGCAACGGGCGGCGGATCTGCGCGGCATCCTCAACGGCTGTGACTATCAGGACTGGGATCCGGCGTTTGACGACTTCCTGCCGGCCACCTATGACGTCGACAATCTGGCCGGCAAGCGTATCTGCAAGCAGAGTCTTCAACAGGAAACCGGCCTGCCGGTGGCGGATCTGCCCATCTATGGCATGGTGTGCCGGCTGACCGAACAGAAGGGCGTTCACCTGCTGCTGCCGGTGCTGGACAAGTTTCTGCATCACAAGGTGCAGGTGGTGATCGTCGGCTCGGGGGATCCCTCCCTCGCAGCTCAACTGCAGACCCTGGCGCAACAATTCCCGGACCGGCTCGCCTTCATCAACATCTATGACGACCGGCTCGCTCATCTGGTGGAAGCGGGTGCCGACTTCTTCCTGATGCCCTCTCTGTTCGAACCGTGTGGACTCAACCAGATGTACAGCCTGGCCTATGGCACCCTGCCGCTGGTGCGGGCCGTCGGTGGCCTGAAAGATACGGTGGTGGACTGGGATGCCGACCCGGAGCACGCAACCGGCTTCTGCTTCAACGATCCAACCGCCAACATCTTGCTCGATGCCATGCGCCGCAGCCTGCTCTACTACCTGCAGGATCCCGAACAGTTTGCCCGGGTGCAGCGCAATGCCATGAACACCCGCTTCAACTGGCCGGATTCGGTCACTCAATACGAGCAGATGTATCAGGACGCACTGGCCCGCCACTGAGGCAGATTGCTGAAGTTTTGTCCCCTTGATGCTGCTTTGAACGTCAACAGCGAAAAAAGTCCCCTTTGGCTGTTGACGCTCCTTCAAAACTCTATAGAATCCCCCACCGCAGTGATGCGAAGGTGGCGGAATTGGTAGACGCGCTAGCTTCAGGTGTTAGTGTCCCACGGATGTGAGGGTTCGAGTCCCTCTCTTCGCACCATACTGCAACATGCTTTATCAGACAGCATGTCAATCCAGACTGATAACCCGAATGTGCGAAGGTGGCGGAATTGGTAGACGCGCTAGCTTCAGGTGTTAGTGCCCCCCGGGTGTGAGGGTTCGAGTCCCTCT
>NZ_JAPDBT010000026.1:0-46353 GCF_027705405.1 Aeromonas sp. QDB34
AGCGCCGATGGTAGTGTGGCATTCGCCATGCGAGAGTAGGACACTGCCAGGCACCCAACACGAGAAACCCCGCTCATTTGAGCGGGGTTTTTTATTATCTAAAATCAGCGACTTATGGCCATAACTCGCTGATTTCTCTGCTTTATGCCTGCCCTTGACTGGCGCAGGGCAGCTCCATGTTGACCACCCCATCTTCCAGCTGGATATCGATCTTGAAGCCAAGCCGTTTGGCCAGGTTGATCATGCCGCGGTTGCTGGGCATGGTCATGCCCGACAGCTGGCCAATGCCGCGCTCTCTGGCATAGCGCACTATCTTCTCCATCATCAGCTTGCCAAGCCCCAGCCCTTTCAGGTCGGAGCGCACCAGGATGGCAAACTCTGCATCAGACAGGTCCGGGTTGGAAATGGCGCGTACTACCCCCAGGATCTGCTGGTCAAACGGACCCTCCTGCCCCACGGCGACAAACGCCATTTCCCGGTCGTAATCGATCTGGGTCATGCGGGCCAGCTCTTCATGTCCCAGCTCCCCCACGTCGGCGAAGAAGCGCTTGTACCTGTCTTCGTCCGATACTTTGAGTACAAACTGCTTGTGAGCCGGTTCATCCTCCGGTCGGATCGGGCGGAGCAGCACATGGCTCTGATCCTTGAGCCAGGCTCCCTCTTCCAGTTCGGTGGGATAGGGGCGGATAGCCAGTCTGCAGCGCCCTTCTTCAGCAGGTTGTAGGGTCAGGCTGGCATCCAGCACCACCATTTCGGCGCCGCAGGCCTGCAGTGGGTGCAGATCCAGTTGCTGGATCTCGGGGAAGGCGAGCAGCAACTCCGACAATTGGCACAACACCTGGCCGAGGGCATCGATATCGAGTTGCTCCGGACTGGCCTGCTCGCGGATCTTGCGGCTCTTGAGCGCTCCAATGATCTGGTAGCGCGCCAGCGCCTGGTTCAGCGGCGGCAGGGCCGCCATCATCTCCTGCGGCTCGGCTCCTGACTCGCCGAGCAGGATGACGGGGCCGAATACGGGGTCTTGTTGCAGCCGGATCCGCAGCTCCAGCCCTCCACTACGCCGCGCCATACGCTGCACCAGCAGGCCTTCGATACGGGCGCCGGGATCGTGCTGCCTGACCCGATCCAGAATGGCGTCCGCAGCCTGGGCGACTTCGGCGGAGGTACGCAGGTTGAGCATGACGCCGTGTACCGCCGACTTGTGGAGGATGTCCGGTGAGCGCAGCTTGACCGCAACGGGATAGCCGATCTGCTCCGCGGTCAGGGTTGCCTCGATGGCATCGGAGACGATCCAGGTCGGCAGAGTGGAGAGCCCAGCGGCCTGCAGAATGGGGTGTGCCAGATGGGTGTCGAGGGTGAGTTGTTTGCGTTCCAGCGCTTGTCTGATCAACTGCTGGCACAGCTCTAGGTTGAGCCTGTCACCCTGCAGGGAGGCGGGGGTCTCCATCAGCTGCTTCTGGTTGCGCCGGTATTCCACCATGTGCATGAAGGCGGCGACTGCGCTCTCCGGGGTGCGGTAGGTGGGGAAGCCTGCCTCGCTGAACAGACGACGCCCCTCCTGGGCTGAATATTCTCCCGCCCAGTTGGTCAGGATATTGAAGCGTCTGGCCCTGGGGTGCTGTTTGACGTAGTCGATCAGGCTGCGCGCCAGGGCGGCGCCACGGGCGGTGAGTGACGGGGCATGGATGAGCAGGATAGCGTCAGCCTCGTCCCCTTGCAGCAGGTCGTCGAGAGCCTGCTGATAGTCATTGATGTCGGCATCGCTGCCGATGTCGCGAGGCGGCATCGCCAGCTTGCCGCCCCGCTCCAGCAGCTTGTCGATCGCCATGTTGGCCAAGCCACGGCCATTGGAGATGATGGCGAGCCGCTCCCCCTTGAGGGTCAAGGAGTGACTCAGGGTCTCGACGGCGGCAAACAGTTCGTGGGTATCTCGCACCCGCAGCATCCCTGCTCGCCGAATGGCGGCGTCATAGACGTTGTCGAGCCCGTTGTCCGGCTCATGGCGGCCGCTCTTGAGCACCAGGATGGGTTTGTTGCGGGCTGCGGCGCGGGCGGCCGAGAGAAAATGGCGGGCGTCCTGCAGCTTGTCCATGTAGAGCAGGATGGCGCGGGTCACGCTGTCGCGAGAGAGCTGATCCAGCAGCTGGCCGAAGTTGATGTCGCAGTGATCGCCAAGGGAGATGAAGGCCGAGAAGCCAAGTTCATGCTGCTTGGCCCAATCCAGGATGGTGGTGCTGACGGCGGCCGACTGGGAGAGAAAGGCAACCTGACCGGGCTTGGCGGCAATCGGCGAGAAACTGGCATTGATGCCCTGACCCGGCAGCAGCATCCCCATGCTGTTGGGGCCGAGCAGGCGGATGCCGTATTGCCGGCTGAGCTGCTGCAGCTGCTCCCGCTCCGGCGCAGTGAAGTCTGCCGCCAGTATGATGGCGGCGCCCGTTCCCCGTTTGCCAAGCGCTTCGATGAGGGCCAGCACCCGTTCCCGCCGGGTACAGACGATGGCGAGATCCGGGGCCAGCGGCAGGCTGTCAATATCGGCATAGGCCAGCACACCGGCAATGGCCTTGCTGTGCGGGCTGACTGGCAGGATGGGGCCTTTGAACTGGCCGGCGAGCAGGTGTCTTATCACCACGTGACCCGCCTTCTGCGGGTCGGTCGAGGCACCGATGACGGCGATTGACTGGGGTTTGAAGAGCCGATCCAGGCCGCTTGGTTTCATGGGCACTCCCGTGGGTGGCGGATGGTGCCAGTGTAATACGCTTTCAGCGCCGGTTCTGTGACCGGTTGCGGATCACTGCCTGGTCAGGGCACTGGCTCGCAGGTAAAACTTCAGCTCACCCTGGATCTGGCGTACCGCTGCCAGGTGGCGCTCCTGCAGATAGATATCCTGCTCCTGATCAAGCTGTGTTTGCGGTACTCCCAGGCTCTGCAGGTACTCATCGAACAGCAGCGAGCTGTTGATTTCGATCAGATGGGGCATCATGGCGCGGCTCCTTGTTCCATTCAGGCTGAACATCCAGTCTAGTCGGTGAATCGCTCCTCAGACTGACCAGTGTCAGATTTGACACGAAGTGGCTCACACATCTGCGGCGTCCTGCATCAAGGGGGCCAGGCCTGAGGTTATAGTGAATGGATGGCGGGGGAGGTGCGCGATGATCAGGATCTGGTTGTGTTGCGTCATGTTGTTTGCCGGCAGCGTGCTGGCGGCAGAGGTGCCCATCAGGGCCTGGAACCTGCTGCTGGACCATCCCAATCCTGCGGTGGCCGGTCTGCTGCGACTCTCGCTCGATCTGACCGTGCCGGAGTACGGTCCCTATCGGCTGATTGCCAGCCCGCCGATGGAGCAGGGGCGGGCGGTCAAGGAGTTGCAAAGCGGCGAGCTGGTGCAGATCGGGGTGTTTGCCCCCGATGAGGAGCGCGAGCGCACCCTGCTGGCCATTCATGTTCCGCTGGCAAAAGGGCTGCTGGGCTGGCGGGTGTGCCTCATTCGGCAGGGGGATGAGGGACGGTTCGCCAACATACGCTCGCTGACCGACTGGCAGCAGGCCGGGCTTCGCATCGGCCAGCACAGATCCTGGCCTGATACCCGTCTGCTCAAGGAGAACGGCCTCAACGTGGTGGTGGGCAGCCTCTACGATGCTCTGTTCAACATGCTGCGCAAGCAGCGCTTCGACTGCTTCCTGCGCTCGGTCATCGAGATCGAGGAGGAGCTCAAGCAGCACCCTGAGCTGGCCATCGAGCCGCACCTGGTGTTTCGCTATCCGCTGGCGCTGCTGTTTTTCGTCTCCCCCAAGTACCCGGAACTGGCCAAGCGCATCGAGCTGGGTCTGCAGCGAGCCCGTCAGTCCGGTGACTATGAGCGGGTTTTCGAGGCGGGCTTTGGCAGCACCATCCGGCGGCTGCAGCTTGATCGGCGGGTGATGCTGGAGCTGAGTAATCCCGATCTGCCGGCCGGCAGCCGCGCCATGATGCAGGATCCCTCGCTCATTTATGCTCCGGCGCTGCCCGCCGTGTCAGCGCAGTGAGCCCTGGCCTCGTGCCGTATCCCAGAAGGCACGGATCAGCGGCTCTTCCAGCCGCTTCTTGAGCACGGCGATGCCGACATCGAACGGCTTGAGCGCCGGTTTGGGTTCGACAATACGTACCTTTTCTCCCATGGGACTGTGGTCGATTACCGCCGCCGGCACCAACCCCACTCCGAAGCCGAGCGCCACCATGGCGACAATCCCCTCGTTGCCCGCCACCTCCGCATAGATGTTGGGGGCGATCCCCTTGTTGCGCAGCCACTGATCGCAGCGTTTGCGGGCCAGCCCCTGCTCCGAGAGGATCAGCGGCAGCCGCTCCCAGTCTGGCTCTCCCTGGGAAAACCACTGGCTCTGCTGCGGTGCGGTGCGGGGGGCGATGAACACCAGCGGCACCTGCTGCAGGCTGGCAAATTCCAGCTTGGAGGAGAGGGCATCCGGGCGGGCGGCGATGGCCAGATCGGCCTCGTCGGCCAGGATCTTGTCCACCGCCAGCGCCGGGTCGCCGGTCTCCAGCTTGATCTCCAGCTGGGGATAGCGGCGGCGAAAGCGCTCCAACACCTCGGGCAGCAGAAAATAGCTGGCGGTGACCGAGCAGAAGACCCGCAGCCGACCCTGCAGCGGCTCATCGCTGCGTTTGAGCTCCTGTTTTAGCTGACGCCACTCCTGCAACAGGGCGCCGCCAAATTCCCGCAGCTTCTCCCCCGCCGGGGTGAGCCGCACCGAGCGGTTGTCCCGCTCGAACAGCACGCAGCCGGTCTCCTGCTCCAGCCGCTGGATGGCGCGGCTGAGGGTGGAGGGGCTGACCGCCATGGCATCGGCGCTCTTGCCGAAGTGGAGGGAGTCGGCGAGGTGGAGAAACAGCTCGAGATTGCGAAGGTCCATCTTTCAACTCCTGGTGCGGCATCTCTGCCCGAGATCCTGTTCTGGGCGGCTTCAATCTACCGTCTGGAGGTAGGCCTTGCCTGCGATGATGAAGGGTTAACGTTTCAATTATTGCAACGTACTGTTTCGAATATATCAGTTCAGGCAATAAGTGTCCCGCGCTATAGTGGTTCGACAACGCCGCCATCCGGCATGGAATCAATCGAACGGAGCAATCACCATGGCTAACTATTTCAACACCTTGAACCTGCGTCAGCAGTTGGCCCAACTGGGCAAGTGTCGTTTCATGCAGCGCGAAGAGTTCGCAGACGGCTGCAACGTGCTGAAGGGCAAGAAGGTGGTGATTGTGGGCTGTGGTGCCCAGGGCCTGAACCAGGGCTTGAACATGCGCGACTCCGGGCTGGATATCTCCTACGCCCTGCGCAAGGCCGCCATCACCGAGAAGCGCGCCTCCTGGCAGAAGGCCACCGACAACGGCTTCGCGGTCGGCACCTATGAAGAGCTGATCCCGACCGCCGATCTGGTGCTGAACCTGACCCCGGACAAGCAGCACTCCGACGTCGTCAAAACCGTGATGCCGCTGATGAAACAGGGCGCCGCGTTGGGCTACTCCCACGGCTTCAACGTGGTGGAAGAGGGTCAGCAGATCCGCTCCGACATCACGGTCGTGATGGTGGCGCCCAAGTGCCCGGGCACCGAAGTGCGTGAAGAGTACAAGCGCGGCTTCGGCGTACCGACCCTGATCGCCGTTCACCCGGAGAACGATCCCAAGGGCGAAGGCATGGCCATCGCCAAGGCGTGGGCCTCTGCCACCGGCGGCGACCGTGCCGGGGTGCTGGAGTCCTCCTTCGTGGCGGAAGTGAAATCTGACCTGATGGGCGAGCAGACCATCCTGTGCGGCATGCTGCAGGCCGGCTCCCTGCTCTGCTACGACAAGCTGGTTGCCGAAGGGGCCGACAAGGCCTATGCCGGCAAGCTGATCCAGTTCGGTTGGGAGACCATCACCGAAGCCCTGAAGCAGGGTGGTATCAGCCTGATGATGGACCGTCTGTCCAACCCGGCCAAGCTGCGCGCCTTCGAGCTCTCCGAGCAGCTCAAGACCCTGATGCGCCCGCTGTTCGAGAAGCACATGGACGACATCATCGCCGGTGAGTTCTCCCGCGGCATGATGGCCGACTGGGCCGAAGACGATGCCAAGCTGTTCGGCTGGCGCGAAGAGACCGGCAAATCCGCCTTCGAAAACGCCCCGGCGTTTGCAGGCAAGATTGCCGAGCAGGAGTACTTCGACAATGGCGTGGTAATGGTGGCCATGGTCAAGGCGGGTGTCGAGCTGGCGTTCGAAACCATGGTGGCCTCCGGCATCTATGAAGAGTCTGCCTACTACGAATCCCTGCACGAGCTGCCGCTGATCGCCAACACAGTTGCCCGCAAGCGTCTGTACGAGATGAACGTGGTCATCTCCGACACCGCCGAGTACGGCAACTACCTGTTCGCCAACGCCGCCGTGCCGTTGCTGCGCGAGCACTTCATGCCGACCCTGAAAGCGGGCGACCTGGGTGCCAGCAAGGCGGAAGGGCAGAGCGTCGACAACCTGGCGCTGCTGGCGGCCAACGAAGCGACCCGCAACCACCCCATCGAAGCGATCGGTCAGGTACTGCGCGGTTACATGAAAGACATGAAGCGCATCGCCGTCGGCGGTTAAGCCGGCATAAGGCAGGATGATGAAGGGGCGGGGATGACGATCCCCGTCGCCGGCCGGGCTGGACACCCGACCGGCCAGCCAGAAAACCCGGCCATAAAAAAGCCCCGCTCATCGAGCGGGGCTTTTGCATTGAGAAAGGCCGGCTAAATCAGGCTTTCCACGCTTTCCAGGTGTTGATCAGACCGTTGGTGGAGCAGTCGTGGCTGGTGACAGCCGCATCGGTGTTGAGCTCCGGCAGGATCTTGTTGGCCAGCTGTTTGCCCAGCTCCACGCCCCACTGGTCGAAGCTGAAGATGTTCCAGATTGCGCCCTGTACGAAGATCTTGTGCTCGTACATGGCAATCAAAGAGCCAAGCGTCTTCGGGGTCAGGCTCTTGAACAGGATGGAGTTGGTCGGGCGGTTGCCTTCGAACACCTTGAACGGCACCAGATCCTTGACCTGCTCCAGGGTTTTGCCAGCCGCCAGGAACTCGGCTTCGACCTGTTCCTTGCTCTTGCCGAAGGCCAGCGCCTCGGTCTGGGCGAAGAAGTTGGCCAGCAGTTTCGGGTGGTGGTCGCCGATCGGGTTGTGGCTGATGGCCGGTGCCAGGAAGTCACAGGGGATCAGCTTGGTGCCCTGGTGGATCAGCTGATAGAAGGCGTGCTGGCCGTTGGTACCCGGCTCACCCCAGATGATGGGGCCGGTCTGGTAGTCAACCGGCTTGCCGTTGCGATCCACGTACTTGCCGTTGGACTCCATGTTGCCCTGCTGGAAGTAGGCAGGGAAGCGGTGCATGTACTGATCGTACGGCAGGATGGCTTCGGACTCGGCACCGTAGAAGTTGTTGTACCACAGACCGATCAGCGCCAGCAGCACCGGCACGTTCTGCTCATAGGAGGCAGTGGCGAAGTGCATGTCCATCTCGAAGGCGCCTTGCAGCAGGGCTTCGAAGTTTTCGAAACCGACGGACAGGGCGATAGGCATGCCGATGGCAGACCAGGAGGAGTAGCGACCGCCAACCCAGTCCCAGAACTCGAACATGTTGTTGGTGTCGATACCGAACTCGGCCACGGCTTTGCCGTTGGTGGAGAGCGCAGCGAAGTGCTTGGCAACGTGGGCCTTGTCACCGGCGATCTTGATGAACCAGTCACGGGCGGTCAGGGCGTTGGTCATGGTCTCCTGAGTGGTGAAGGTCTTGGAGGCCACCAGGAACAGGGTGGTTTCCGGATCGATCTTCTTCAGGGTTTCGGCGATGTGGGTGCCATCGACGTTGGAGACGAAGTGCATCTGCAGGTGGTTTTTGTAGGGACGCAGTGCCTCGGTGATCATCACCGGGCCGAGATCGGAGCCACCGATACCGATGTTGACCACGTGCTGGATCGCCTTGCCGGTGTAGCCTTTCCACTCGCCTGAGATGATCTTCTCGCAGAAGCCTTTCATCTTGGCCAGCACGGCGTTCACTTCCGGCATCACATCCTTGCCGTCGCTCTCGATGGGGCGGTCGGAGCGGTTGCGCAGAGCCACGTGCAGCACCGAGCGGCCTTCGGTCATATTGATCTTGTCGCCATTGAACATGGCGTCGATCGCGCTGCGAAGATCGGTCTCTTTGGCCAGATCAACCAGCAACTTGAGGGTTTCTTCGGTGATCAGGTTCTTCGAGTAGTCAACCAGGATGTCGCCGCCGAAGGTGAGGGAGAATTTGTCGAAACGCTGGGGATCCTGGGCAAACAGATCCTTGAGCCGGGTCTCTTTGTTCGCTGCAAAGTGGGCTTCCAGTGCCTGCCAGGCCTGGGTCTGGGTTGGATTGATGTTTTTCATAGGATTATCAGTCTTCCAAGTTGTGTATGAACCTTGCAGGCAAGGCTCCCGCCAAACCTTATTATTCGAGCATTATACCGGGCCAGCTGCGCGGCCCGTGTAACAGAGCTTTACCAATTGTCTGCCATCGACCGAGTTTACAACCAAAACGCTGCGATTATGAGTCACTGATGGCAGCCGGATCTTGCGTTTGCGCATACTTGGTCGGGCTTACCGCGGCTGAAAGGGCTTTCAGGGCGAGAGCCTGCTGCGAGTGGGGTGGCAGTTTGGCCTGGCAGCCAAAAGAGTATTCGACAGGCGCCTTTTCGCTCATTTCATGCGCAAGCGCAAGTTGTTGGCACTGGAGGCTGGCTAGCATATGAGCGAATGGACGAGATCTCCCAGGGATGGCCACTGTCTGGAATGAGGAGATCGCTATGAAAGCTGTGTTGTCCCTGTTTGCTCTGAGCCTGATCGCCACCGGCCTCATCGGCCTGCTGACCATGGTACTGACCAGTGCGGCGCCGACCTTGCCGTTACGGGTGCTGGCGGTGATCGGTGCCGTGCTGGGAGGTTATGTGCTGGTGCAACCGCTGCTCAACCGGGTGGCTCGTCGGCTGGTGTAAGTCGACGCTCCCGACATGCTGAAAACAAAGTCCGGCCCAGGGTGGCCGGATTTTTTATGCCCGTCAGGGGGCCGGAAACGACAATGCCAGCCCGGAGGCTGGCATTGTGTCATTCAGGAGACGGTTCAGGCCTGCGGCTTTTGCATGTGCATGACCATCTGCGGGAAGGGGATCTCGATGCCTTCGGCATCGAAGGTGAGCTTCACCTTCTCGTGGAAGTCGAACCAGACTCCCCAGTAGTCGCCGGTCTTGACCCAGGGGCGCACCACGATATTGACCGAGGAGTCGGCCAGCGCGGCGACGGCGATAGTGGCTGCCGGCTCCTTGAGGATGCGTGGCTCTTCATTCACCAGACGCTCGAGGATCTGCTTGGCCTTGCGCAGATCCGAGCCGTAGCCGATGCCGAAGGTCATGTCGACCCGGCGGGTATCCATGCGCGAGTAGTTGACGATGGTGCCGTTGAGGATGGCGGAGTTGGGCACTACCACCATCTTGTTGTCACCGGAGGTGAGGGTGGTGGTAAAGAGCTGAACGGATTGCACCACGCCATTGGTGCCTGCCACCTCGATGAATTCCCCTGCCTTGATGGGGCGGAAGATGATGAGCAGAAAGCCGGCGGCAAAGTTGGAGAGCGAACCTTGCAGCGCCAGACCGATTGCCAGGCCGGCGGCACCGATAATGGCGACGAAGGAGGCGGTCTGCACCCCGACCCGGCCCAGCGCGGCGATCACCACGAACACCAGGATGGCGTACTTGAGGATGCTGCCGACGAAGTGGGTGACAGTGGTGTCCAGCTTGCGGGCCTGCATCACCTTGACCACGGCGCTGCTGATGAGGTTGGCGGCGATATAGCCGACCAGCAGGGTGATCAGGGCGGCCGCGATGTTGACGGCATACTCGATCAGCAGGCCCTGGTTGTTGACCAGCCAGGTCTGCGCTTCGGTGATGATTTCGGGTTCCATAGGGTGTCCTGTCAGGCGATAAAAGGTTTATGACGCATGAATCTAACACTGGAATGCGACAATCCGGGTCGCATCTGGTGCTCATCGCCTCTTTTGTGCCACAAAAAACAAGGGAGGCCAAGGCCTCCCTCTTTACTGCAACCCGTCTGGAGCGGCGTTGCCGCTACAGATTGCAAATTGAGCTTGTCAGCTCTGCAGCAGCTGGCTGCGGATAAACTGCCACTGATCTTCAAAGCCGGCAGTGGGCTTGATTTTGAACTCGGAGCGGACGAACTGACTGATGCGTCCCTCGGTATAGGCCAGCAGCAGGTTGGCCAGCATGGTCTCATCGAGCTGGAAGCCCTGGCCTTCACGCAGCCGCTTTTCCCGCAGCACCTGCTTGATCTGGGTCTCCAGCTTGTCGAACAGGACGCTGATGCGATCTCGCAGCCGGTCGTGCTCGCCCAAGAGGGCATCGCCATTGAGGATGCGGGTGATGCCGGGATTGCGCTCGGCGAACACCAGCAGCAGCTGCAGTATGTGGTGGCAGCGGGCCATGGTGTCCTTCTCTTCGGCCATGATCAGGTTGACCCGTGACAGCAGGGAATCCTCGATAAAGTCGATCAGCCCCTCGAACATTCGCGCCTTGCTGGGAAAATGTCGATAGAGCGCGGCCTCGGATACCCCCACCTCGGCCGCCAGACGGGCCGTGGTGATGCGCTGGCCAGGGCTGGTCTCCAGCATGTGGGCGAGCGCCTGCAGGATCTGATCGCGCCGACTCTGTTTCTGATTACTGCTTGCCATGGATTCCCCTAAAAAAACAATGGCCTGATTCTGTTATTAGGCACCGCCGCGCGGGCTGGTGTGGTCTGTTATTGGCGACCAGAAGAACCAAAACCGCCTTCACCCCGTTCGCTCTGATTGAACTCATCGACCAGTTGGAAGCTGGCCTGAACTACCGGCATGATCACCAGCTGGGCGATGCGCTCGCCGGGCTGCATGGTGAAGCTGTCATTGCCACGGTTCCACACCGAGACCATCAGCTGGCCCTGGTAGTCGGAATCGATGAGGCCGACCAGGTTGCCCAGCACGATGCCGTGCTTATGGCCGAGGCCGGAGCGGGGCAGGATGGTGGCACACAGGCCCGGATCCTGAATGTGGATGGCCAGCCCGGTCGGCACCAGGGTGGTATCACCCGGGGCCAGGGTCAGCGGCGCATCCAGCAGGGCGCGCAGATCCATGCCGGCGGAACCCGGTGTGGCATAGGCGGGCAGCGGGTAATCGGTGCCGATGCGGGCATCCAGAATCTTCAGTTCAATTTGTGTTGTCATAAATCGTTTTTAATGGAGTGGAGGAGGTCGATTGACTGGCTCAGTGCCGGTAGTGGTCTGCAATCAGGGCGATGAGATGACGAGCCAGCGTCAGCTTATCGGCCAGGGGCAGGGGTGCTTGACCCCCTTGCCAGAACACGGTCAGGGCGTTGTCATCGGCGTTGAAGCCCTGGCCCGCACGAGATACGTCGTTGGCGGCGATCATGTCCAGCCGCTTACGCTGCAGTTTGTCGAGGGCGTATTGTTCCACATCCACGGTTTCTGCGGCAAATCCGACGGTGAAGGGCTTGTCTGACAAAGCTCCCACGGCGGCGATGATGTCGGGGTTTTTGACCAGGGTCAGCTGCATCTGGTCGTTGTCACCGGTCTTCTTGATCTTCTGGTTGGCCACCTGCGCGGGGCGGTAGTCGGCGACGGCGGCGCAGCCGATGAAGAGGTCGCACTGGCCAACCCGGCTCATCACCGCCTGATGCATCTGCTCGGCGCTCTCCACGTCGACACGGGTGACCCCTGCCGGGGTGGCCAGTGTCACCGGGCCGCTCACCAGAGTGACCTCGGCGCCCGCTTCACGGGCGGCGCGGGCGATGGCGTAACCCATCTTGCCGGAGCTGTGGTTGCTGATATAGCGCACCGGATCGAGCGCCTCGCGGGTCGGCCCGGCAGTGAGCAGCAGCCTGACCCCGGCCAGCAGCGGCTCGGCGGCGAGTTGCTGGCAGCAGCGTTCAACCAGCTCGAGGGGATCCAGCATCCGGCCCGGTCCTACGTCACCGCAGGCCTGGCTGCCGGAGTCCGGCCCCCACAGCAGGATGCCGCGGCTGGCCAGGGTCTTGAGGTTGGCCTGGGTAGCGGCGTTGAGGTACATCTGCTGGTTCATGGCGGGCGCCAGTGCCACCGGTGCCGGCGTGGCCAGGCAGAGGGTGGTCAGCAGTTCGTCGGCCATGCCGGCGGCCATGCGGGCCATCAGGTTGGCGCTGGCCGGGGCGATCAGCACCAGATCGGCCCACTTGGCCAGCTCGATGTGACCCATGCCCGCCTCGGCGGCGGGATCCAGCAGACTGTCGGCCACCGGGTGGCCGGAGACGGCCTGCAGGGTGAGCGGAGTGATGAACTCCTTGGCGGAACGGGTCATCACCACCCGTACCTCGGCCCCCTGATCTTTCAGGCGGCGTACCAGTTCGGCACTCTTGTAGGCGGCGATCCCGCCACTGACACCCAACAGGATGCGTTTATCGGCCAATCTCATCTGCTGCTTCTCTTCCGGCTCACTCTGACTGGTCGGCTAAGATACCACAGGCAGCGGACGACGACAGAGGCTGACATGGGGGACTTGTGGTCGGGCTCCCGCGATTTTTTGCTATGTTTTCTCTCAATAGGCATGAGGGAGAGACAAATGAGCATCAAGGAGTGGCCGGAAGATGAACGCCCGCGCGAGAAGCTGCTGCGTCAGGGGCCTGGCGGCTTGTCCGACGCCGAGCTGCTGGCGATCTTCCTGCGCACCGGGGTCAGTGGCCTGAGTGCGGTCGATCTCTCCCGCCATCTGTTGCAGCAATTTGGTTCGTTGCGGGCGCTGCTTGGCGCCGAACAGCAGGCCTTTTGTGCGGCGCACGGCCTTGGGCCGGCCAAATATGCCCAGCTGCAGGCCGTGCTGGAGATGGGCAAGCGCCATCTGGCCGAACAGTTGCAAAGAGGCGATCCGCTCACTTCGCCCCAGTTGACCCGTGACTATCTGCAGGCCCAGCTACGGGATCGACCCCGCGAGGTGTTTGCCCTGCTGCTGCTCGACAACCAGCACCGAGTGATTCAATTCGTTGAACTTTTTTACGGCACCCTCGACTCGGCGAGCGTCTGGCCCAGAGAAATCGTGCAGATCGCACTCAAACATAATGCAGCCGCCGTGATTCTGGCGCATAATCACCCGTCCGGCGTCGCCGAGCCCAGTCGGGCCGACCGCCAGATCACGGATCGGATCACGGCCGCCTTGGCCCTGATCGATATCAGAGTGCTGGATCACTTGGTGATCGGTGACGGCATCACGGTTTCTTTCGCCGAGCGCGGTTGGTTATGACTGTGCTCTGGCGCCGTATTAGTTGATCTTTGATCACGGATGCTGTATAAAATGCCGCCTTCTGTTTGCCCCGCAATCGAAGGCCAGCGGGGCAGATATTTGCTCGAGCAATGAAGTAAGATTTGGAGAGACTGACATGTCTAGAGTATGCCAAGTAACCGGCAAGCGCCCGGCAGTTGGTAACAACCGTTCGCACGCTAACAACGCTACCAAGCGTCGTTTCCTGCCGAACCTGCACACTCACCGTTTTTGGGTTGAGAGTGAAAAACGCTTCGTAAGCCTGCGCGTATCCGCAAAAGGCATGCGTATCATCGACAAGCGTGGCGTTGAAGTGGTTCTGGCTGAACTGCGCGCCAGCGGTGTTAAGGTATAAGGAATTAGATCATGGCTAAAGGTATTCGCGAGAAAATTCGCCTGAACTCCAGCGCCGGTACTGGTCACTTCTATACCACTACCAAGAACAAGCGCACCATGCCCGAAAAAATGGAGATCAAAAAGTTTGATCCCGTTGTTCGTCAGCATGTGATCTACAAGGAAGGCAAAATCAAGTAATTGCTTGATGCTGCATTCCCAAAAACCCGGCCTAGTGCCGGGTTTTTTTATGGCCGAAATTCAGTACACTGCCGGTTCTAAGGGAGGCTTGCCATGTTCAAACTGAGCCGCAAAGGCTGGAACAACGTGATCATCGTGGTGGTGCTGATCGTGATCACCCTGTTGCACCGGCTGGAGCTGGCCCAGCAGGAGAACAGCGCCAAACGGGCGCGTCCGCTGCTGCCGGAGAGCGCCGTGGTGCTCACCTGGCAGGGTCCTAGCTGGCAGATCGAACGGATCGGGCAGGGCTGGCGCAGCGGGCCGGATCTGGGGCTCAGCAGTGCCCAGCTGGCGGCGCACATCGAAGCCTGGCAGGGCTGGCTGCTGCCGCCCGGCGAATCCGTGCGCGGCAACCCGGTTACCCTCAAGATCTGGGTCGCCGGCCAGAGCGATCCCATCGAGGTGGGCCTGTATCAGGACAGCGGCAAGTTTGCCGCCCTGCTGCCGCCCTCGACCTGGCTCAGCCTGAGCCAGGAGCAGTACCGCAGCCTGCTGCGTCCCGCTCCCTAACCCTTTTTCAGCGTCAGCACGAGGATCCCATGCCTGAATTACCGGAAGTCGAAGTCAGCCGCCAGGGTATCTCGCCCTGGCTTACCGGCATCAAGGTCACCCGAGTAGTGGTGCGGGACGGCCGTCTGCGCTGGCCGGTGCCGGGGGAAATCCAGGAGCTGGTGGATCTCACCATCCACCGGGTCAGTCGCCGCGCCAAGTACCTGCTGCTGGAGACCGACTTCGGTACCGCCATCCTCCATCTGGGCATGTCGGGCAGCCTGCGGGTGCTGGACATCGGCACCCCGGCCGAGAAGCACGATCACGTGGATATCGAGCTGGCCAACGGCAAGCTGCTGCGGCTCAACGATCCGCGCCGCTTCGGCGCCCTGCTGTGGACCCGCGAGCCGGCGGAGGCGCACGCGCTGCTGGCCAAGCTGGGGCCGGAGCCGCTCACCGACGCGTTCAATGCCGATTACCTGCGTGAGCGCGCCAAGGGGCGTAGCACCGCCATCAAGACCTTCCTGATGGACAACCATGTGGTGGTCGGGGTGGGCAATATCTACGCCAACGAGGCGCTCTACGCCGCCGGCATTCACCCAAAGCGGGCGGCGGGCAACATCAGCGCCGAGCGGCTGGGCACCCTGGTGGCCGAGATCAAGCGGGTGCTGGCCGAAGCGATTCGGCAGGGTGGCACCACCCTCAAGGATTTCACCAGCGCAGACGGCAAACCGGGCTATTTTGTGCAGCAGTTGCAGGTGTACGGGCGGGGCGGCCAGCCCTGTTTTCACTGCCACACCCTGCTCAGTGAAATCCGGCTGGGACAGCGTACGACCGTGTTCTGTTCCCACTGCCAGCGCTGAATTGCGGTTTTTTTGGCCTGAAATGGCCAAGTTGTAAGAGAGTATTTCCAGTCTGTTGAAGATTTGCTCGCCTGTCACTACTATCTCGACCGTTCAGGCGGTTTGAGAAAATAAAATGACAGCTAAATCAATAGACTGGGACCATTTGTCCCGGCAGGGGCACTATTGTGCCCAAAAAATGGCGCGCTTCCTCTATCCCGATGACAGCGCCCGCAAAACCTTCAATCGCGCCAAGTTCGTGCTGCGCAGCCTGCTCTATCGGCAGCAGCTGAGCCGCGTGTTCGAGCTGTTTCAGGCTGAACCGCTCAAGGCCCTGCCTGCCCACTATCCCGAGCTGCTCGACAAGCCGATGCGGCCCTATCGCTTTGCCGGCTCCACCGCGACCGAGCGGGCCGAGATGCTGGAAAACCACTATCGGCTGATGCTGGCCCGCTACCCGGATCTGATCGACCCGCTCTATCTGGGGGATGGCATCGAACTCGGCCGTTATCCCGAGAGCGGCTGCCGCATCGTGCTGCGCCACGACGGCACCTTCCGCCGCGAGGCGGAGCTGGCCCTCTCCATCGTCGACCCGCAAGGCAAGCGGCTCTACAGCTGCGCCTTCTCGCTGGCCGGCACCCCCAACCGGCTGGCAGTGGTGATCGGTTCGGTCCAGGGGCCGGAGCCCTGCATCGAGCAGGCGCAGGACAAGGTGCGCGCGCTGACCAAGGAGGGCCACGGTCTGCGGCCCAAGTCGCTGGTGGTGATGCTGGTGATGGAGCTGGCCGAGGCGATGCAGGCCGAGCACATCTCGGCGGTGCGGATGAAGGCCCACATCTATCAGGCCCGCCGTTACAGCAAGAAGAAGAAAGCCTGTCTGCAGGCGGACTATGACGAGCTGTGGCAGGAGTTTGGCGCTATCGATCTGGATGACAACTTCGTACGGCTGCAGCCCGCTCAGCGCAAGCCGCTGGAGGAGATCGCTTCCAAGAAGCGGGCCATGTACCGACGCCGTTACGAGTGGCTCGATCAGCTGACCCTGGCGAGTCAGCAACTGCTGGGCCCGCGTCTGGCGGGCTGAGCCGCACAGGCCCCCAGCAGCAAACAGGCTACCCTCGGGTAGCCTGTTTCGTTGTTACTTGGTCTGTTTGGCCTTGATGGCGGCGGCCACGGCGGGGTCGACGAACTGGCGGATGTCACCGCCGTGCAGGGCCACCTCCTTCACCAGGGTGGAAGAGATGAAAGAGTTCTCCTCGGCCGGGGTAAGGAATACGCTCTCCAGCTCCGGCATCAGGCGGCGGTTCATATTGGCCAGCTGGAATTCGTACTCGAAGTCGGAGACGGCGCGCAGACCGCGGATCAGCACGTTGGCCTGCTGCTCCCTGGCGAAATCCACCAGCAGGCCGGAGAAACCGACCACCTTGACGTTGGGCAGGTGGGCGGTCACCTGGCGAGCCAGCTGTACCCGCTCGTCCAGATCAAACAGCGGCCGCTTGCTCGGGCTGTTGGCCACCCCGACCACCACTTCATCAAACAGTTTGGCGGCCCGGCCGATGAGGTCGGTGTGGCCATTGGTGACGGGATCGAAGGTGCCGGGATAGATTACCTTGTTGGTCATGCTGCTGATTCCTGCAACCGGGAAATTTGGTCGCATTATAGGGTCTGTTGGGGGATTGGCGCGACCGCCTTGGGGCGAGTTTTGGCGCCCCGATGCCGGCTTTGCCGATCCAAATCGGGGTCACCGGGTCTCTTCGCTTGAGAATAGCGATACATCAGGCAAGAATACCCGCACCGCGCATCAAGCCTCCTTGCATTGGTGACAGGGAGCAAAGGGATTTTTTATGAAACGTATTCTGGTAGTCCGCAATGACAAGATTGGTGACTTCATGCTGGCCTGGCCGAGCTTTGCCATGCTCAAGCGCTCCATGGAGTGTCATGTGACTGCCCTGGTTCCTGCCTACACGGCACCGTTGGCCCGCCTCTGCCCCTGGATTGACGAGATCATCCTGGATCCGGGCTCACGGGCCGACAAGGAACAGCAACGCGCCTTGCAGGCGCGCATCAAGGCCGCCGCCTTCGATGCCTCCATCTGCCTCTTCTCCAACTCCCGCAACGCCATGCTGGTGTGGAAGGCGCACATCCCCTACCGGTTGGCACCGGCCACCAAGCTGGCCCAGGTGCTCTACAACCAGCGCCTGATCCAGCGCCGCTCCCGTTCACAGAAGCCGGAGTACGAATACAACCTGGATCTGGTGCGCCGTTTCCTCGCTGACCAGCAGGTGAGCGCGGTGGAGCCGCAGGGCCCTTACCTCAGCTTCGATGCCGAGAGTCTGCAACAGGTGCGCGAGCAGGTCGCCGCCCGCCTGCGGCTCGATGCCGGTCGCCCCTGGCTGATGGTGCATGCCGGCAGCGGTGGCTCGGCCAACAACCTCTCCATCGAGCAGTACGCCCGCCTCATCATCAAGCTCAATCAGGCCTGTCCCGAGCTGCAGTGCATCCTGACCGCGGGGCCGGGGGAGGAGAAGATCGCCGAACAGCTGGCGGCCGAGCTGCTGGCCCACGGCGGCAACGGCTGGATCTACCGCTCCGACGAGGGGCTGCCCAAGTTCTGCCAGGTGATGGCCAATGCCGCCCTGTTCGTGGCGGGCAGCACCGGGCCGCTGCACATCGCCGCGGCGCTGGATGTGCCCACCATCGGCTTCTTCCCGGCGCATCGTTCGGCGACGCCGCTGCGCTGGCGTCCGCTCAACAGCGAGGGGCGCCACCTGGCGTTCAGCCCGCCGGAAGACAGCGATCACCCGGAAGACATGAGCCAGCTCGATCCCAAGACCATGGCGGCGGCGATCGCCCGCTGGGCGCCGCCGTTCTGGCGCACTGAACACTGATACCAGATGGTGTGAATGCAGACAGGGCCCTTGAAGGGCCCTGTCTCATTTGGGGGAGTGCTGG
The DNA here is from genome assembly GCF_027705405.1 of Aeromonas sp. QDB34. Taxonomy (NCBI): domain Bacteria; kingdom Pseudomonadati; phylum Pseudomonadota; class Gammaproteobacteria; order Aeromonadales; family Aeromonadaceae; genus Aeromonas; species Aeromonas sp. QDB34. The sequence continues at coordinate 18,221 of NZ_JAPDBT010000026.1, forward strand.
CGGCTTACTGGTCAGCCTGATCCGGCGCCTGCGGCTGCTGGCGGATCCAGAGGTCGGCGTATTTGACGAAGGTGGAGTGGGCCGACAGGATGGCCAGCAAGAGCCCCTGCTTGCCATCGAGGAAGCCAGCCTTGAGCAGGTACATCTTGAGGAAGCAGCCCAGCGCGTGCACCAGCCCATGGCTGAGGGAGCCCTTCTTGCCGCGGGCGGTGCGCTGATCGGCCCAGGCGCGGGCATAGCCGGCGGACTTGACCAGGTAGTGCTCCAGATCCCGATAGGTGAAGTGGAGCAGGTCGCCGTGCAGGTTGACGATCTTCATGTTGGCGCGCACCTCCACCTTCTCGTGCACCAGCACCTCGTTGTAGCTGGTGAGCGCCTTGGGATAGAGGCGCAGCACCCGGTCCGGATACCAGCCGCTGTGGCGGATGAAGCGGCCGAACACCCAGGAGAGGCGCGGGATCGAGTAGATGGTGTCGCTGGCCGGGTTGGCCATGACGGCGGCGATGGCGGCTTTCAGCTCGGGGGTGAGCCGCTCGTCCGCATCCAGCCACAGCACCCAGTCGGATTGCACGTGGGACTGGGCGAGGCGGCGCTGGCGGCCGAAGCCCGGCCACACCGGGTTGACGAAGAAGCGGGCGCCGAATTCGGCGGCGATGGCCGGGGTCTCGTCCTGGCTGCCGGAGTCCATGATGACGATCTCGTCGACCAGCCCGTCGAGGGAGGCGAGGCAGGGGCGCAGGTTTTCGGCTTCATTCTTGACGATAAGGACAGCCGCCAGAGTCGGTTTGTTCACGGATTAAAGGCTCTTGTTGGCGCCCGGCTGGCGGGCCATGCTCAAATTGGCGCCCATTCTAGCCTAAAACGGCAGGCGGAGCATGGTTCCGGCTGCCGGGGCTGCATCAGTTTCAAATGGGATGCTTTTTGGCATGAGAGCGGGTGGTGCGGGGATCTTCTGTTATTTCTCGGGCCATTCTTGGGGCATAATCTCGGCCAGCAACGATTAACCGCAGGGCTTGGCCCAAGAGACGCGCGAGATGAAGATATTGGTGATCGGCCCCTCCTGGGTCGGCGACATGGTGATGTCCCAGAGCCTCTACAAGGCGATCAAGGCCAATCACCCCGACAGCGAGCTGCACGTGATGGCGCCCGCCTGGTGTGGTGCCCTGCTGGAGCGGATGCCGGAGGTGGACAAAGCCATCCCGATGCCGCTTGGCCACGGCGATTTCAAGCTGGGGGCCCGCCGCCGGCTCGGCAAGCAGCTGGCAGCCGAGAAGTATGATCAGGCCATCATCCAGCCCAACTCCATGAAGTCGGCGCTGATCCCCTGGTTTGCCCGCATCCCGGTGCGTACCGGCTGGAAGGGTGAGCACCGCTTCGGTCTGCTCAACGACATGCGCAGCAACAAGTCCGCCTTTCCGCTGATGGTGGAGGCCTACCTGGCGCTGGCCTATCCCAAGGCACAGATGAAGAGCCGGGCCGACATCCCGACCATTCCCCAGCCGGCCCTCAACGTCGATCTCATCAACCAGGAGAAGGCGCTGGAGCGGCTCGGACTGGATCGCGCCCGCCCGGTGCTGGTGCTCTGCCCGGGGGCCGAGTTCGGCCCGGCCAAGCGCTGGCCGGAGGGCCACTACGCCGTGGTGGCGCAAAAACACCTCGACGAGGGCTGGCAGGTGTGGATCTTCGGCTCCGCCAAGGACGCGGCGGTGGCCAACACCATCCGCGACCGGATCAACCCGCTGTCGCGCCCCAACTGCCACGTGCTGGCGGGCAAGACCAATCTGTACGAAGCGATCGACCTGATGGCGCTGGCCGGGCGGGTGATCGCCAACGACTCCGGCCTGATGCACGTCGCCGCCGCCCTTAACCGGCCGCTGATCGGGGTCTATGGCTCCACCTCGCCGCTCTACACCCCGCCGCTGGCGGACCGGGTCGAGATTGTCCACACCGACATCGAGTGCCGCCCCTGCTTCAAGCGCACCTGCAAGTTCGGCCACCTCAAGTGCCTGATCGAGCTGATGCCGGAGCAGGTCATCGAGGCTGGCCGCCGGCTGGAGTGCAGCGAGACACCGGCCCCGCCGCTGGCGCTGCCGCCCGGTGAACCGCCCCGTTTCGTCGCCGAGCCGGGCAAGCGCGGGGAGCCGCACTAGCATGGGCTATCGGCTGCTCTACAACCTGCTGATCCATCTGGGCTTGCCGCTGGCGCTGCTGGCGCTCTACAAGCCGAAGAAGGGCAAGCCCGGCTTTGGCAAGCGCTGGGCCGAGCACCTGGGGCGAACGCCCGCCACCGGGCAGGAGGCGCCGCTCTGGATCCATGCGGTGAGCGTGGGGGAGACGCTGGCCATCACTCCTTTCATCCGCGCCCTCAAGGTCGAGCGGCCCGATCTGCCGATCCTGCTCACCACCACCACCCGCACCGGCGCCGAGCAGGCTGCCAGGCTGGGGGATCTGGTGGAGCACCGCTACGCGCCGCTCGACTACCCCTGGGCGGTGGCGGCGTTTCTCAATGCCGTCAAACCGCGCGCGCTCTGGGTGATGGAGACCGAGTTGTGGCCGAACTGGCTGGCCGCCTGCGAGGCGCGCCACCTGCCGGTGACCATCATCAATGCCCGCCTCTCGGAGCGATCCTGCCGGCGTTATGGCCATTTTCAGGGGGCGTTTGATGCCCTCAGCCGGCCGCTGACCCACCTGCTCTGCCAGCACCAGGACGACGCGGATCGCTTCCATCGGTTGGGGCTGGGGCGCGAGCGGCTGGCGGTGACCGGCTCCATCAAGTTCGATATCCAGCTCGATGAGCAGGTGCAGGCCAAGGGCCGTGCCCTGCGCCAACTGCTGGGGGCGGATCGGCCGGTCTGGATCGCCGCCAGCACCCATCAGGGGGAGGACGAGCAGGTGCTGGCCGCCTTCGATCGGGTGCTCGCGGCGCAGCCGTCGGCCCTGCTGATCCTAGTACCGCGTCACCCGGAGCGGTTCGAGCGGGTGGCGGCGCTGTGCGCCCCTTACGGCTGCGTGCGGCGCACGGCGGGCAGTGTGGTCGGCGAGCGCGACAAGGTTTACTTGGGCGATACCATGGGCGAGCTGCCGCTGATGCTGGCGGCGGCCGACGTGGCCTTCGTCGGCGGCAGCCTGGTCAAGGTGGGCGGCCACAACCTGCTGGAGCCGGCTGCGCTCGGCAAACCCTGCCTGAGCGGCCCCGCCTACTTCAACTTCAGCGACATCACCCGCCAGCTGGTGGCCCAGGGTGGCGCCGCCGTGGTGGCCGATGCCGCCGAGCTGGGGGAACAGGTGAGCGCGCTGCTGGCCGACGAGAGCCGGCGCCGGGAGATGGGCGAGCAGGCCCGCGCCGTGGTGCTGCGCAATCAGGGGGCGCTGGTACGCACCCTTTCCCACTGCCTCGCCAGCCTGGAGAACGACTGAAGCCGGGCAGACGGACATAAAAAAACGGAGCGCATGGCGCTCCGTTTCTGTTTTGGCTGGGGCTGAGGGTTAGCGCACGATCAGGCCAAGCAGGATCCCCACCACGCCGAAGTCGGCATCGCTGAAGGTGGTGTTGGCAAAGCCGAGATCCCCCAGCACCGGCAGCAGGAACACCGGCAGGAAGGTGATCAGCAGGCCGTTGGCGAAGGCCCCCAGCAGGGCGCCGCGACGGCCGCCGGTGGCATTGCCGAACACCCCGGCCGCCGCGCCGACGAAGAAGTGTGGCACGACGCCCGGAATGATGACGGTGAGCCCCAGCAGGTAGAGCAGCACCATGCCCACCAGACCGGCGGCAAAGCTCGACAGGAAGCCGATCAGCACCGCATTGGGGGCGTAGGGGAAGACGATGGGGCAGTCCAGCGCCGGCTTGGCGTTGGGCACCAGCTTGTCGGAGATCCCCTTGAAGGCCGGCACGATTTCGGCGATGACCATCCGCACCCCCTGCAGGATCACGTAGACCCCGGCGGCGAAGGTGATGGACTGCATCAGGGAGAACATGAACCAGTGCTTGCCCTTGGCGACGCTGGCGACGAACTCGGGGCCGGCGAAGGCGGAGGTGATGAGGAAGATGATGCCCATGGTGAAGGAGATGGCCACCGGGGTATCGCGCAGGAACAGCAGGCTCTTGGGCACCTGCACCTCTTCGCTGCTGTGGGCCTTGTTGCCGAACTTGGCGCCGATCCAGCCGGCCAGCACGTAGGAGCAGGTGGAGAAGTGGCCGAGTGCCACGTCATCGGAGCCGGTGATCTGCTTCATGTAGGGGTGGGCGAGGGCCGGGAACAGCACCATGGTCACGCCGACCACCAGGCTGCCCACCGCGATGAGCGGAATGCCGCTCATGCCGCCGGCGGAGAGGATGGCCGCCACCATCATCGACATGAACAGGGTGTGGTGACCGGTCAGGAAGATGAATTTCCACGGGGTGAGGCGGGCGATCAGGATGTTCACCAGCATGGCGAAGAACATGATCATCGCCATCTCCTTGCCGAACGACTGCTGGGCGATGGAGACGATGGCCTCGTTGTTGGGTACCACCCCCTTGATGCCGAAGGCATGCTGGAAGATGGTGGCGAAGTCGCCCAGCGAGTTCACCACCAGGGTGGCGCCGGCCCCCAGGATGACGAAGCCCATGATGGTCTTGACCGTGCCCTTGATGCACTCGGTCACCGGTTTCTTCTGGGCGATCAGGCCGATGAGGGCGATCAGGCCGACCAGCACGGCCGGCTCCGACAGCACGTCAAACATCAGAAAATTGAAAAATTCCATGGTCAGCTCCAAGCAGATGGAAGCGGCGGCTCACCGGCCGCCCAGACAGTTGCAAAGGGGTTAGAGTGCGCCCAGCTCGCGCAGGGCGATGGCGAGTTTTTCTTTCATGGCGGCCTTGTCGACCATGTTGTCCAGCGATACCAGCCGGCCGTCGACCCCCATGCTGACCAGCTGTTCGGCGATGTCGCGGGTGGCGACAAAGATCTCGGCGCGCTCGCTGCCGGCGGAGGCGAGATCCCGGTGATCCACCTCGGCCGTCACGGCCAGCTCATTGAGAATGCTCTTGATGCTCATCTCCATCATCAGGCTGGTGCCCAGGCCGTGTCCGCATACAACCAGAATCTTCATGTTCTCTTCCTCTGTCGGGCGCAGGGCGCCACTCAATAACGCGCCAGGATGCGCAGGATGTCGTCTTTGCTGGTGGCTGCCATGATGGCCGCCACGTCTTCTTCATTCATGAACAGCTCGGCCAGCTGGGCGATGGTCTCCACGTGGGAGTTGCTGTCGCTGGCGGCCAGGGTGACCAGCAGCCGGACCGGGTCGTTGCCCTCGGAGCCGAAGTTGACCCCCTCCTTCAGCACGGTCAGCGCCAGCCCCAGCCGGTTGACGCCGTCTTCCGGGCGGGCGTGGGGCATGGCCAGGCCCGGACCCAGCACGTAGTAGGGGCCGAGCTCTTCGTGGGAGCGATAGAGCGCCGCCACATAGGAGGGCTCGATGGTGCCGTTGGCCAGCAGGGGGGCGGTGGCCAGCTCGATGGCGTGACGCCAGTCGCGGGCGCCCGCTTCGATGGAAATGACCTCCTCGGTCAGCAATTGGGTCAGCATGGCAATGTCCGGGCTGGATAAGATGGCGCCAATCTAGCGATCTTGCCGGCTGATAACTGTGAGCCTGATCGCGAAAGTTAGCGCTACCAGATAGCGCTAACATCGATCTGTGATAGCGCTATCATTTCTCTCATGGAAGGGATTCATCTTGCCCCTTCTCTGGCTCAAAGGAGGTAAAATCCGGTTTGAGCAAATAGTCAGTGCCCCGCTTTTGCCTTAAAGTGAGCACCCGTATGCCGAGGAAGGGAAAGGATGTCAGAAGCGAAGAAACGCCGTAGCACGGGTCGGGTGACCCTCAACGATGTGGCCCAGCTGGCCGGCGTGGGGGCCATGACGGTGTCGCGCGCCCTGCGCACCCCCGAGCTGGTGTCCGACAAGATGCGCGAGCGCATCGAGGCGGCGGTGGACGAACTCGGCTATATCCCCAATCGGGCGGCGGGGGCGCTGGCGTTCGCCACCTCCCAGACCATAGTGGTGATCGTGCCCAGCCTGACCGAGTGTGGCTGCGGCGAGGTGATCGCCGGGCTGCAGCAGACGCTGCGGGGAGAGGGCTACCAGATCATGCTGGGGGATGCCCAGCACCTCAAACAGCAGGAGGAGAGCCTGCTGACCAGCTTTTTGCAGCACAATCCGGCGGCCGTGGTGCTGTTTGGCAGCGATCCCGGCGAGACCATCCGCATGCGGCTGCAGGCAGCCCGCCTGCCGGTGGTGGAGGTGGGGGCGATGGCGCGCAGCCCCATCGACATGAACGTCGGGGTCTCCAACTTCGATGCCGGCTACCAGCTGACCCGCCACCTGATCGAGCGCGGCTACCGCAATATCGGCTTTCTCTGTGCCCGCCAGGAGCAGTGGATGCTGCAGCAGCGCATGCAGGGCTGGCAGAAGGCGCTGCTGGACAACTACCTCTCCCCCGACGCCATCATCAACACCTCGGAGCGGCCCAGCTTCAGCACGGGGGCGGCCATGCTGGGGGAGTTCCTGCTGCGCTGGCCCGAACTGGATGCGCTGGTCTGCGTCAACGACGAGCTGGCGGCCGGGGTGTTGTTCGAATGCCAGCGCCGCCATCTGAACGTGCCGGGCAAGCTCGCCATCGCCGGTTTCGACGATCTGGACGTGGCGCGTGCCTGCTATCCGGCCCTCACCTCGGTCCGCATCCCCTATCAGCGGATGGGGCAGGAGGCCGCCGATCTCATCTTGCGTCAGCTGGCCGGTGAACCCGTCATGGGCTCGGCGCTGACCCTCGATTTCCAGCTGCAGAAGCGGCAAAGCAGCTGACCCCTTTCACACTCATCAAAGAGGCAACCATGTTCAAGGCTCTGTTACTGGAAAACCAAGACGGCAAGACGGTGCCGACCCTGACCCGGCTGGACGAGAGCCAGCTGCCGGCCGGCGAGGTGCGGGTGGCGGTGAGCTACAGCTCCCTCAACTACAAGGACGGGCTGGCCATCACCGGCAAGGGCAAGATAGTGCGCCAGTGGCCGCTGGTGCCCGGCATCGACTTCGCCGGTACCGTGCTGGAATCTGCCGACGACCGCTATCAACCGGGCGACCGGGTGGTGCTGACTGGCTGGGGCGTGGGGGAAGGGCACTGGGGCGGCATGGCCGAACAGGCACGGGTCAAGGCCGACTGGCTGGTGCCGCTGCCGGCCGGGCTGGATGAGCGGCAGGCCATGTGTATCGGCACCGCCGGTCTGACCGCCATGCTCTGCGTGCTGGCGCTGGAAGAGGCGGGGGTGACCCCGCAGAGCGGCGAGATCCTGGTGACCGGCGCCGCTGGCGGGGTGGGCTCCACCGCCGTCGCCTTGCTGGCCGCGCTGGGTTATCAGGTGGCGGCCCTGACCGGCCGCCCAGAGGCGCAGGGCGAGCTGCTGACCGCGCTCGGCGCCAGCCGCATCGTGCCGCGCAGCGAGCTGCTGGAGCCCGCCAAGCCGCTGGAGAAACAACTGTGGGCCGGGGCGGTCGATACCGTCGGCAGTCAGGTGCTGGCCAAGCTGCTGGCCCAGATGAACTACGGCGGCGCCGTGGCGGCCTGCGGGCTGGCGGGTGGCTTCGATCTGCCCACCAGCGTGATGCCCTTCATCCTGCGCAACGTGCGGTTGCAGGGGGTCGATTCGGTGATGTGCCCGCTGGCGCGCCGCCAACTGGCGTGGCAGCGACTGGCGCGGGATCTGCCCGCCAGCTTCTTTGCGCAGGCGGTCACCGAGATCGGGCTGGAGCAGGTGGCGGAGGCCGCCGAAGCCATCACCCAAGGACAAATCGCGGGGCGCACCCTGGTCAAACTTTGATCCAGCCCTGACTGGCGAGCCCCATTTTTCTGGATAGACTTTGAGTGCGGGTGCACTATCCAAGGAGAATGAGCATGGGTGGACACAAGCCGGATTACGATCTCGATGACGATTGGGAGCCGGAATCCTGGGAAGAAGAGCTGGATGAATGGGAAGACGAGAGCTGGCAGGATGATGACCCTCTCGACGACCAGTAATCCGCGCATTGAATACACAGGCGGGCCTCGGGCCCGCCTGTTTTTTTGGGCGGCTCACAGGAATGGGGAGAGGTGCTTGGAGGGGGCTGCGGCTCTGGCTAGAATGAACTGCCCAAACGACACTCAAGGATGATTATGCGACTCTCGGTGATAGTGTTTGCCGTTCTGCTCGGGGGCTGCGCCTCCCATTCGGACGATCCGTGCGAGAAGGTGTGGAGCGAGGTGGGGGAGGCCGATGGCAAGCTGGGCTTTACCGCCGAGCGGGTCGAGTTTCATCAGGCCCAGTGCGGTGAGAAGGTGGATGCCGAGCTGTGGAAACAGGGGCATCAGAAGGGACTGGCCTGGTATTGCCGGCCGGAGCATCTCTATCTGGCGGGCCGTTCCGGTGGCGAGTATCGCGGGGTCTGTCCCAATGACGTCCAGGCGCGCCGGCTGTTCGAGCAGGGCCGCCAGGGCTGGACCGATCAGTAGCCGGGCGGGTGGCTCAGGCTTCTTTCTCTTTCAACCGCAGCGGCTGACACAGATAGTTCTTGTCGTTGGCGCTGCGGGCACACTTGCCGCAGACGAACTTGGGTTTGCGCACGATTTTGCGCAGGGTCTTGAGATCGGCCGGGATCTCGCTGCGACGCCATTCACACAGGGTCTTGTTGCCCATCTCGACTACCTCGACAACTCGGTGGGCCCTAGTGTAATCAATTTTCATTTCTAAAACAGCGAGCGGGCCAGGATGATCTCGCGGCCCGCTCGTGGTGACGGGAGATTACTGATAGAGGAACTTGGTAAAGATCAGCTCGCGCACCGCCTTCTTGCCGGTTTCCTTCACCAGCAGCTCATTGGCCCGGGTCTGGCACTCCTTGCGCAGGTCTTCGCGGCTGACCAGCGACTTGATCTGGTCGGCACTCTTGCTGCCCATCAGCCGGATGATGGCGTCACGGATGAGGGGGTCATGCTGCTCCAGCAGCTTGAGGTCTGCCTCGTTCTCGGCCATCAGCTCCACCGTCACCCGGACGTAGCCGAGGGTTTTGCCATCGCTCAGGTAGTTGGTGATGATGTCGGGATCCAGCAGGTGATAGAAGAAACCCGGCTTGGCGGCGGCAGCTTCCCCTTCTGCAGGGGCTTCCCCCCCTTCGGAGGCATAGGCCTGAAGTGCACCGCAGCTTAGCAACAACACCAGCAGAAATTTGAATAGCTTCATAGGGATGGCTCATCAGCAAGAGATACCCCATTTTTGATGCTGCCATCGGGGCCGTCAAGCACGGATGTTCTTACAATTCTCGATTGATTTACGGATAATAAACCGGATTTTAACCTGATAACGGAAATCTCCGGATGGTGAAGCTGTGAAGTCCGAGTTGACTGTTCCCCTTGCCCGGCTCGCGCCCTGGCAGACGCCCGCGCAGTGCGAGCCGCCCGAGGCCTTGCTGCCCTGGTTGCTGGAGGCCGATTCCATGACCCGGCGCCTGCGTCGCCACAATCGCCACTTTTCGGTACAACTGTTTGGCAATCGCAGCGTCGCCCTCGACGTCGACGAGCAGCAGCTGGTGGTCGCCGAGCAGCCCATGGGGCTGTGCCGCGAGGTGATCCTGCACGGCGATCATGGGCCGGCCGTGCTGGGCTGGACCCTGTTTGCCGAAGCGGCCCTGCAAGAGAGCGGTCTGCGCGAGCTGGGTGAGCAACCCCTGGGCGAACGTATCTTCGGTGACGAGCCTGCCCGGCGCGATAATCTACAACTGGCCTGTTTCGAGATTGCGAGCAATCCCTGGTGTCCGGCCGGCACCGTCTGGGGACGTCGTTCCCGTCTGTTTCTGGGGCAATGGCCACTGCTGGTCCATGAACTCTTCTTGCCCTCTCTGTCATGCAACAAGGAGCTGGAGTGAATCTGTTAACCAAGGAGCGGGGACTGGCCTACGTGCAGTTGGCCCGCATCGACAAGCCCATCGGCACCCTGCTGCTGCTGTGGCCGACCCTGTGGGCACTGTGGCTGGCGGCTGACGGGCTGCCGGATCTCTGGACCCTGCTGGTGTTCGTGGTGGGGGTGTTTCTGATGCGCTCCGCCGGTTGCGTCATCAACGACTATGCGGATCGCAACTTCGATGGTCACGTGAAGCGCACCGCCGGCCGGCCGCTGCCCATGGGCAAGGTCAAGCCGCGGGAGGTGCTGGCGCTGTTTGCGGTGCTGGCGCTCATCTCGTTCGCCCTGGTGCTGACCATGAACCCGCTCACCATCGGCCTGTCGTTCGCGGCCCTGCTGCTGGCGGTCTGCTACCCCTTCATGAAGCGCTACATCCCGATCCCCCAGCTGGTGCTCGGCATGGCCTTCTCCTGGTCGATTCCCATGGCCTATGCGGCCCAGGCCAACGCCTTGCCGGCGGTGGCCTGGCTGGTGTTTCTCGCCAACCTGCTGTGGACCATCGCCTACGACACCCAGTACGCCATGGTGGACCGGGACGACGACCTCAAGCTCGGCCTCAAGTCGAGCGCCATCCTGTTTGGCCGCCACGACAAGCGGATCATCGGCGCGCTGCAGTTGCTGACCCTGCTGATCCTGCTGCTGGTGGGGCAGTTGAGCGAGCTGGGCTCCAGCTACTACTGGTCGTTGCTGGCGGCGGCGGCGTTGTTCGTCTATCAGCAGCGGCTGATCCGCGAGCGGCAGCGGGAGGCCTGCTTCCAGGCGTTTCTCAACAACAACTACGTCGGGGCGCTGATCTTTGCCGGGGTAGTGATCAACTACCTGTAAGCCAGCCCCTGTCATGAAAAAAGGCCGCATGTTGCGGCCTTTTTTATGGTGTCGTGCGAGCGGGGTCAGAGCCGGTTGCCGGCCTGGATGGTGCGGCGGATCTTGGTGCTCAGCAGCGGCACTATGTTGTCGGCCAGCGCCTGGAAGCGGCCCAGATCCGGCTTGCAGCCCGGGTCGAGGTAGCCTTCGCTGCGCAGGGTGTGGATCAGGGTGCTGAACAGCTTCTGGTCGAAGAACTCGGGGGCGTTGATGCCGTGCAGGGTGCCAAGGCGCTCCGCCATCATCAGGCCGTCCGCCTCCAGCTGCTCGGCCTCGATGCGGGGCTGGGCCAGCACCCGGGTCAGCACGATGGCGTAGCGCTGCAGGGTCTCCTGAATGCTCTCGGCCAAGAGCAGCAGGCGGGTCTGGTTGACCGGATTGACCCAGAAGCCGCCGTCGCGGGCCTCGATCAACTGCTGGCGCTGCAGTTCGGCCAGCAGGGCATCGACCAGCTCCGGCAGCTCGTCCTCTTCATAGCGTAGGAACAGCTCGGTCTTGAGCAGCGGGTAGATGTCGATGCAGCGGGCAACGATTTCGCTGCGGGAGATCCCCTCGCAGCGCTCGATCAGGGCCGCCACCAGGGAGGGCATGGCAAACAGATGGAGGATGTTGTTGCGGTAGTAGGTCAGCAGGATCGCCTGATAGCGGTCCAGGCTGACGATCTGGCCCAGCTTGTCCTCGCTCACCTCGAACTTGTTGAGCTCCATCGCCTGATCCAGCAGGGTCTTGGCATCCTCGTCCGGGATGGTGCTGTGCGGGCTGTAGGGCACCTGCTTGAGCAGATCCAGATAAGTGTTGAGCTGGGCCTGCAGTTCGTCGCGGGTCAGCGCATGGCGCTCGGCGGCCAGCAGCGCCAGCGCGCTCAGGGTCAGGCCATTGACGGCGGCGGCCCCGTTGATGCGGGTCATCAGCAGCTCGGCCAGCTGGTTGACGGTAGGCGCCATCCACTCGGGACGCTCCTCCTCGCCGATATGCTCCTTCCAGCTGGGCACGTGCTCGTTGAGGTAATTGTTGAGGGTCAGCGGCTCACCGAAGTTGACGAAGCCACGGCCGTAGTTGCGCAGCTTGCGCAGGATGCCGAGCACCTGCAGGAAGCTCTCTTTCTCCTTGCGGCTGCCCTTGAGCTCGTTGTGGTAGGTGTTCACCTCCATCACGTGCTCGTAGCCCAGATAGACGGGCACCAGGGTCACCGGCCTGTCCAGTCCGCGCATCATGGCCTGCAGGGTCATCGCCAGCATGCCGGTCTTGGGCGGCAGCAGGCGGCCGGTACGCGAACGCCCGCCTTCGGTGAAGAACTCCACCGAATAGCCTTTGGCAAACAGCAGGTTGAGGTATTCCCGGAATACCGTGCTGTAGAGCGGATTGCCCTTGAAGGTGCGGCGGATGAAGAAGGCGCCGCCGTGGCGGAAGATGGGGCCCGCCGGCCAGAAGTTGAGGTTGATGCCCGCCGCGATGTGGGGCGGCACCATGCCCTGGTGGTAGATGACGTAGGAGAGCAGCAGATAGTCCATGTGGCTGCGATGGCAGGGCACATAGACGATCTCGTGCCCTTCCTGGGCCAGCTGGCGCACCTTCTCGGCGCCGTTGACCGAGAGGCCGCGGTAGAGCTTGTTCCACAGCCAGCCGAGGAAGCTCTCGCCGAGCCGGATCAGCCGGTAGGAGAAGTCGGAGGCGATCTCGTCCATGTAGCCGTGGGCCCGTTTCTGGGCTTTCTCCAGGCTGATCCCCTCGCGCTGGGCCTCTTCCTCGATGGCCTGCTGAATGACGTTCGAATCGAGCAGCTGCTTGAACAGCAGGTTGCGGTTGGGCAGCTTGGGGCCGGTAGCGGCCAGCTGCTGGCGGCTGAAGTGGGTACGGGCGACCCGCGCCAGCTTGTGGGCGATGGCCTCGTCGGTGCCATGCTTGTCCGCCATGTGACGCAGGGAGAGCGGCGGGGAGAAGCGCACCAGGTTCTCGCGCCCCTTGAGGATCACGATCAACGCCTTCTTGAGGCGGTTGGGCGCCAGGCTGCTGATGATGTTCCAGCCGGAGGCCTCCTCGCCTTCCCGGCCGGGGGCACGGCCCCAGAACAGGGTGACGGGCACCACCTGGATATCCAGCGCCGGATCCTGCTTGTGCAGATCCAGCAGCTGGTGGAACTCCTGCAGGAAGGGCAGCGGCTTGCTGCGCTTGCCGAACAGGGGAGGCGGACGGTCCAGACAGACATAACGGGGCAGCAACTGGCCGTTCAGCTCCAGCGGGGTGAAGGGGCCGGGCAGGCCGAGATCCTCGCAGCACTGTTGCAGGGTCATCAGGTCGGTGATCGAGCTGGTCTTCAGGGCGTAGACGATGGGTCTGGCTGGATCCAGCTTGAGCTCGGTGATGGGATTTTCCGGCAGGCTCTTGTGATTGACCAAGCCGCTGACCGGCCATTGCAAGATGGCTCTGGAAATGTTCTGTCCAAGGGACATGTGCGTCTGCTCTCCAAAAAAATGCGGCGTGAGCATAGCAAATCACCGACTGCTTGTCGCCGAGAGGTACGATGAGTCGGCTGCGCGGGATCAAATCTGCAGCAAATGAGTGCCGGGCCGCGACAAATGTCAGCTGCGCCTTGCCTTGGCCACTGCACTGTATATACTGCCAGTGTGCTGTATAAAAAGACAGGTGCCCATGCTATGAAACCCCTTACTCCCCGCCAGGCCGAAGTGCTGGAGTTGATCAAGGCGAACATGAACGAAACCGGCATGCCGCCGACTCGCGCCGAGATAGCCCAAAAGCTTGGTTTCAAGTCGGCCAATGCGGCCGAGGAACATCTGAAGGCCCTGGCCAAAAAGGGGGTCATCGAGATCATGCCGGGCACGTCCCGCGGCATCCGCCTGTTGCTCGAAGAGGAAGAGCCGCTGGAAGAGAGCGGCCTGCCGCTGATCGGCAAGGTTGCCGCCGGCGAGCCCATCCTGGCGCAGGAGCATATCGAGAGCCACTATCAGGTGGATCCGGCCCTGTTCCATCCGCGGGCCGACTTCCTGCTGCGAGTGCAGGGCATGAGCATGAAGAACATCGGCATTCTGGATGGCGACCTGCTGGCGGTGCACAAGACCCAGGAGGTGCGCAACGGCCAGGTGGTGGTGGCCCGGCTCGACGAGGATGTCACCGTCAAGCGCTTCCAGCGCAAGGGCAGCCAGGTGTGGTTGCTGCCGGAGAACGAAGAGCTCTCCCCCATCGAGGTGGATCTCTCCTGCCAGCAGCTCACCATCGAGGGCCTGGCGGTCGGTGTGATTCGCAACGCCGACTGGATGTAATCCCTGCCATGAAACGGCCTCCTGCAGGAGGCCGTTTCGTTTCTGTACTCCTTTCCCCATGATTTCAATCAGATCCTGATACCCGCCACTTTTGTCTGCGGGCGGTGACCGCAGGCGATTCATTTCAGATATATCATTTGGTAAGGCGGACTCGTTGGCTTGAGCCGCCCCCGCTGCTCGCCATGACGCGCGTTATCCAGATTGCTGGTAGCAGGAACCCGGAGGGCAGCAGGGAAAAACAACAGCCTCGTGAGGTGTGCGGCGCACACCTGGCAAAGAGGCGCTTGCGGGATAGAAGGGAGAGTGGCCAGGGCGCCGGCAGTCGGCCCCGCAGCGGCACACTCGCGCAGTCGACACGCGGCAGTCATCGACTCATTCACCCCGGTGGTGATGGGCGGTGCCTGTTGGCGTGACCTGTTGATCGAGGAGGACAGGTATGGCTTCAAGCTCGCCATGGGATCCGGGTCTGGCATCACCCGTTTCTTCCATCACCCGTTTCATCAAGGGTAATCGGATGACCCGTTTCTATGCCCTCTGGGTACACCACAAGGGTGCCTGCTGGACCATCTGGCTGGGATGCCCCAAGGACAAGATTGTCCGGCTGGTGCGCCTGTTTCACAGCCATCATGACGGCGGGCTGGCCGACGCCCCCTGGACAGCCCCCGTCATCCCGCTGCGGGCACAGTCCAGACGCCCGCATGAGCGGCGTCGACAGCAGCCCTGAGCATCACTGCTTCTTGTACAGCCCCACCCCATTGTGGGGCTGTTGTTTTGGGCGGGTTCGGGCCGGCATCACCGGCCCTTGCGTCATCTTCTGACGGAAGTTGGCCAGCGAACGGGCATCCGCTACAAGGGGGTGACCGGTCCGGCGCCGGCTGGGTTACAATGGCTCTTCCATTCGGGCCCGGTTGGCGGGTATGTCGAAGTGAAAGGGTCTGCTCTCTTATGGTTAAACCGCGTTACCCCTTGCTGTTTCTGCTGCTGGTCGGGGGCATGATGGCCGGATTTTACTGGAACCAGCCCTCCCTGCCCGAGCATGCCGACTACTACCCGGCGGGGCGGGACATCAATCCGTTCGCCTTCACCGATCAGGATGGCCAACCCTTCGTCCCTGCCAGCCTGAGCGGCCACTGGACCTTTCTGTTCGTCGGCTACACCTTCTGCCCCGACATCTGCCCGACCACCCTGGCGGATCTGCGTTCCGTCTACCCCGAGCTGAAAAAGATCGCCCCGAGCAGCCAGGTGGTGTTCATTTCGGCGGATCCGCAGCGGGACGACGTGGCCCGCCTCAAGACCTATACCGCCTTCTTCAATCCGGAGTTCAAGGCGGCGACCGGCCCTCACGACAAGCTGTTCCCCTTCGTGCGCAATCTGGGGCTCATCTACTCCATCGCCGACCAGGGGGAGAAGGATTACCTGATCGACCACTCAGCCTCCATCGTGCTGATCAATCCGGCTGGCAAGCTGGAGGCCGTGTTTCGCCCCCGTGTGAGCGAGGGCAGTGTGCCCAGGGTCGTCATGGCGAGCATGGTGTCGGACTTTGCCAAGATAGTGCGGCTGGACGACGCATGATGAGCAACGGACTCCCTGCGACATGCTGACCCCCATCTGGTGGCGGGACGGGCGGCGCCACCGCGCCGTGTTTGCCCTGGCCCTGCCCATGGTGTTTTCCAATGTCACCACTCCGCTGCTGGGGCTGGTGGATACCTGGGTGATCGGTCATCTCGGCCAGGCCTGGTTCCTCGGCGGCGTGTCGGTCGGCGCCACCCTCATCAACCTGCTGTTCTGGCTGCTCGGCTTTTTGCGGATGTCCACCACGGGGCTGACCGCCCAGGCTCATGGCGCCAGCAGCCCGGCCGGCCAGCTCGACACCCTGGCCCGTGCGCTGGGGCTCGCCGTCGGGCTGGGAGTGACGTTGCTGCTGCTGTTGCTGCCGCTGATCCCCACTCTCATCGCCCTCAGCGGTGGCTCCGCCGAGGTGCAGCACTATGCCGCCGAGTATGTTTCGGTGCGGGTCTGGAGCGCCCCGGCGGCGCTCTGCAACCTGGTTATCATGGGCTGGCTGCTGGGCATGCAGGATGCGCGCAGCCCCATGCTGCTGCTGATCTTCACCAACCTGGTCAACATGGGGCTCGATGCCTGGTTCGTGCTGGGACTGGGCTGGCAGGTGAAGGGGGTCGCCGCCGCTTCGCTGCTGGCGGACTATAGCGCACTCGGGTTGGGGCTCTGGCTGGTGAGTCGTCACCTGCGCCGGCTGGCCGCGTCGGCGTGGCAGGGAGCCTGGCAGCGCTGGCGCCAGTGGCCTGCGTTGTTGCGACTGCTGGCCCTGAACCGGGACATCTTCATCCGCTCACTCTGTTTGCAACTCTGTTTCGCCTTCATGACCCTGCAGGGGGCTCGGCTGGGGGATGTGGCGGTGGCGGCCAATGCGGTGCTGCTCAACTTCCTGATGCTGATCTCCTACGGGCTGGATGGCTTAGCCTACGCGGTGGAGGCCATGGTGGGCCGCGCCATCGGGCGGCGGGATCGGCAGGGGTTGCGGGAGGCCATCGTGCTCAATCTCGGTTGGGCGCTGCTGATTGCCCTGACGTTCAGCCTGCTGTTTGCGGTGGGCGGCAGCCGGCTGATCGCGCACATCACCGATCTGCCAGCGGTGATCGCCGCCGCCAACGCGCAGCTGCCCTGGCTCATCGCCATGCCGCTGCTGGCGGTCTGGTGCTTCCTGCTGGACGGGGTCTTCATCGGAGCGACCCGGGCGCGGGAGATGCGCAACAGCATGCTGGTGGCGGCACTGTGCGGCTTCTTCCCGGTTTGGTGGCTCTGTCAGGGTTGGGGCGT
Source organism: Aeromonas sp. QDB34 (assembly GCF_027705405.1). NCBI lineage: Bacteria > Pseudomonadati > Pseudomonadota > Gammaproteobacteria > Aeromonadales > Aeromonadaceae > Aeromonas > Aeromonas sp. QDB34. Next base: position 35,162 of record NZ_JAPDBT010000026.1, read on the forward strand.
GGCGGCCTTGTGGGCCGCGATGGCGGCCCTGATGGCGGGGCGGGGGTTGACGCTGGGCTGGCTCTGCTGGCAGCTGGAGCGCGATGGCCGGCTGCTGCATTCAGCCCACGGGGCGGGAGCGGCGCAGCAGGCTTCCTCCTGACGTTGACGTCTGCCTGGAGCTGTCGGGGTTACTCCTGCAGCGAGCCGGCCTGTCGGGGTTACTCCTGCAGCGAGCCGGCGTAGCCCAGCTGGCGCCAGCTTTCGTAGACAAACACCGCCACCGCATTGGCGAGGTTCATGCTGCGGCTCTGGGGCAGCATGGGGATGCGCAGCCGCTGCTCGAACGGCAGGCTCTCGATGATCTGGATGGGCAGGCCGCGGCTCTCCGGTCCGAACAGCAGGGCATCGCCCGCGGCAAACTGCACCGCCGAATGGGCGGTGCGCCCCTTGGTGGTACAGGCGAATACCCGCGTCGGCGCCACCGCCGCCAGAAAGGCCTCGAAGTTCGGCCAGCGCTTCACCTCGGCAAACTCGTGGTAGTCGAGCCCCGCCCGCTTCACCCGCTTGTCATCCCACTCAAACCCCAGCGGCTCTATCAGATGGAGCCGATAGCCGGTGTTGGCGCAGAGGCGGATGATGTTGCCGGTGTTGGGCGGAATTTCCGGTTGGTAGAGCACGATGTCGAGCATGACGGCGTCCTGATGGGGCGAAAAGGGCGCCAGCATACCCAGCGCCCGTACGGATGAAAAGAGTCTGCTCAGCTGATGGGCAGGCGGATGGTGATGGTCAGCCCGGCCGGTTGGTTGCTGCTGGCGCGGATGGTACCGCCGTGGCGCGCAATGGCCTCCGCGGCGATGGCCAGCCCCAGCCCGGTGCCACCGGTCTTGGCGTTGCGGGCATCGTCCACCCGAAAGAAGGGCAGGAACAGCTGGGCCTGCTGCTCCACCGGCACGCCGGGACCGTCGTCGCGGATGGTCATCACCCACTCCAGTCCCTCCCGATACCAGTCCACCTTGATGAACTCGCGGGCGTATTTGAGCGCGTTGCGCAGTGGATTCTCCAGTGCCCGGGCCAGCAGATCGGGCCACATCCGCAGCGATTCAGCCGGCAGCGGCGGCAGCCTGAGCTGCTTGCCGCTCTGGTTCGCCTCGAACATGGCATCGTCCAGGATGGGCTCCAGCAGCTCGGCCAACGGCATCACCACCGGCGCTTCCACATGCTGCTGTACCCGCGACAGGTCGAGCAGGTCGCCGATCAGCTTGTCGAGCCGGCCGATCTCCGATTCGATCCGCACCAGCTCGTTGCTGTCCCCCTGTTTGCGACGGATCAGCGCCTGCGCCAGCTGGATGCGGGTGAGCGGGCTGCGCAGCTCGTGGGAGATGTCGGAGAGCAGCTGCTTCTGCTTCTGGATCATGTTCTTGAGGGTATCGACCATGTGGCTGACGTGATCCGCCAGCTGGCCGATCTCGTCCCGCCGCCCCAGGTTGGGGATCTGCGCCTCCAGATTGCCCTCCGCCAGCTGGGAGACCGACTGCTGCAGCTGCAGGATGGGGCGGGTCAGCCGCCAGGCCAGCAGCAGGCAGAGCGGGGTGCTGACCAGCATGGCGATGCCGAGGATCTGGATCGGGTGATCCAGGATCTGGATGAACAGGAACAGATAGGAGTTCTCGACGTTGAGGCCGAAGTAGATGTGGTAGATCTGGCCGTGATGCGTCATCTGGAAGGGGCCGGCGATGGCCCGTTTGTGCTCGCTGCCCAGCATGGGTTTGGCCGGGTTGTCCGAGTCGAGCATGAAACGGATCACGAACTTGCTCAGGCGGGTGCTGGACTGCATCTGTCCCTTGGCATCGCGCAAATAGATGTTGTCGACCGGCAGCAGGCCGGCGGCATCGATGGCCTGGGCCAGATCGAAATCCTGATTGGGGTCGGCCCCCTTCTGCAGTGCCTTCAGGTTGTTGTTGAGGCGGGTGATCTCGTGGGCCGGCAGCGGAATGATGTTGCGGGGATCCAGGGTCGGCAGGATCACCACGGCGGCCACCACCAGCAACAGCATGAACCAGAACCAGAGGAAGATCTGGGTGGAGAGACCGTTGAAGGTGCGGGTGGTTCTCATGCCTGTTCCAGCCACAGATAGCCTCTGCCGCGCACCGTCTTGAAGCGAGGCTGGCCATCGGTACGCTCAGGCAGCTTCTTGCGCAGGTTGCTCAGGTGCATGTCGATGGCGCGATCGAAGGGCTCGAGCTTCTTGCCGAGCACCAGCTCGGAGAGCTGGCTCTTGCTGACGATCTGGCCCGGGTTGCGCAGCAGGCACTCCAGCAGGCCGAATTCGGTGGCGGTCAGCTCCAGCAGTTCACCGTGGCAGCTGGCCTGCTGCAGGCCGGGTTGCAGCACCAGATCCATGAAGCGCACCTCTTCCGAGCTGCCGCCGCGCTGGGGCTGGGTGCCCTGGGTACGGCGCAGAATGGCGCGCACCCGGGCCAGCAGCTCCCGATCGTCGAACGGCTTGGCGAGGTAGTCATCGGCCCCGGCCTCCAGCCCGTTGACCCGATCCTGGCTGTCGCCGCGGGCGGTCAGCATCAGCACCGGAGTGTCGTGGTTCTTGCGCAGTCGGGCCAGCATGGCGAAGCCGTTGAGCTTGGGCATCATCACGTCCAGCAGCACCAGGTTGAAGTGCTGTTCGGCCAGCCGTTGCAAGCCCTCTTCGCCATCCTCGGCGACGGTCACCTGGAAGCCTTCCAGGGTCAGAATTTCGGTGAGCAACTGGGTCAGCTCGAGATCGTCGTCGACCAGGAGTATTTTGTGCATCTGAAGTCATTCCGCTGATTTTTCGCGCCAATCCGGCGTCGGGGTCAGGGTATAATAGATTTTTAACCGCAAGAGGAAAGCCGGTTTTGAGCCATCAACAATATTCCCGCTGGGTGACGCTGGCCAGCATGGCCGCCGTCACGACCGCCACCCTGCTGATTACCGGCAAGCTGATCGCCTGGCTGATGACCGACTCCTCGAGCCTGCTGGCCTCCCTCACCGACTCCTTCATGGACGTGAGCGCCTCCATCATCAACCTGCTGGCGATCCGCTACGCCCTGTCACCGGCCGACGACGAACACCGCTTCGGCCACGGCAAGGCGGAGTCGCTGGCCGGGTTGATCCAGGCGGCCTTTATCTCCGGTTCCGCGCTGCTGTTGGTGATGCACGGCATCTCCTCCCTGCTCAAGCAGGCGCCGCTGGAGCGGCTCGAAGCGGGTCTGTGGGTCAGCGGTGGCTCCATCGTGCTGACCCTGCTGCTGGTCAGCTTCCAGAGCCTGGTGATCCGCAAGACCAACAGCGTGGCCATCAAGGCCGACATGCTGCACTACCGCTCCGACCTGCTGCTCAATGGCGGCGTGTTGCTGGCACTGGTGCTGGCGGGACAGGGCTGGTACTGGGCCGACGGCCTGTTTGCCATCCTGATCGGGCTGTTCCTGCTGTGGGGGGCGCTGCATATCGGCTATGAATCGGTGCAGGCGCTGCTCGATCGTCAGTTGCCAGCCGGGGAACAAGCGAGAATAATGGCCCTCTGCTGTGACGTCGAAGGTGTACACGGGGTGCATGATCTGCGCACCCGCCAATCCGGTCCGACCCGTTTCGTGCAGTTGCATCTGGAACTGGACGATCAGCTCCCTCTGGTCAAGGCCCATCAGATTGCCGATGAAGCCGAACTGGCGGTTCGTCAGGCGTTCGAGCGCATGGATGTCATCATTCATATGGACCCCATCTCCGTGGTGCACAAGGAACAGCAAGGCACTCCCTCAGAACAACAGTAGGCTGCAACATGGATGATCTGGTTGCCAGAACCTGGCAAAAAATTCAGCAAGAAGCGGCGAGCATGGCGACCGAAGAGCCCATGCTGGCCAGCTTCTTCCACTCCACCATTCTCAATCACAAGAACCTGCGTTCGGCCCTCAGCTTCCAGCTGGCCAACAAGCTCGACAGCGCCACCATGCCTGCCATCGCCCTGCGCGAGGTGATCGAGCTGGCCCTGCGCAGCGAGCCCGAGCTGCTGGCGGTCGTGGCGGCCGACATCTGTGCGGTGCAGGAGCGCGACCCGGCGGTCGATCTCTTCTCCACCCCGCTGCTCTACCTCAAGGGATTCCATGCCCTGCAGGGCTACCGGGTCGCCAACTGGCTGTGGCGCCAGGGGCGTCGTTCGCTGGCGCTCTACCTGCAGAACCAGATTTCTGTGGTGTTCGGGGTCGACGTGCACCCGGCCGCCCGCATCGGCAAGGGCATCATGTTTGACCATGCCACCGGCATAGTGGTGGGTGAGACGGCGGTGATCGAGGACGATGTCTCCATCCTGCAGAGCGTCACCCTGGGCGGTACCGGCAAGGAGAGCGGCGATCGTCACCCCAAGATCCGGGAAGGGGTGATGATAGGGGCGGGCGCCAAGGTGCTCGGCAACATCGAGGTGGGCATGGGGGCCAAGATCGGCGCCGGCAGCGTGGTGATCAACCCGGTGCCGCCACACACCACGGTGGCGGGCGTACCCGCTAAGATCGTGGGTCGTCCGGAGTGCGACAAGCCTTCGCTGGACATGGATCAGTGTCTCTGATCCCCTGACCGAGGTGCATCGATGGCCAAGCGCTGGTCGGGTTATCTGATCCTGGGGATGTGGCTGCTCAATCTGCTGCACCTCTATCTGGGATTCTCCCCCTGGCCGGCGGCCATCGCGGCCTGGGGGGCCTCCCTGCTCACCTGGCCCTGGCTGGTGGGCGCGGCGCGGCGCCAGGCGCTGGCCCTGTACGGGGCGGCGCTGGCGCTGCTGATCTTCTCCTGCTGGCGGGGGGCAAGCCTCACCGCCGGTGACTGGTTGCTGCCCAACATCAACATGCTCACCATGTTTGCGGCGGTGAGCACCCTCAATCTCGCCACCTCGGGCCTCTTGACCGGCACCACCTCATGGCAAGGTCGCAAGGGGCTGTGGAGCACCATGGCCAGCCTCAACCTGCTGGGGGCCGTCATCAACCTCTCGGTGCTGTTCATCATCGGCGATCGGCTGGAACGTAACGGCACCCTTGAGCGGCGCCAGGTGCTGGTACTGAGCCGGATCTTCTGCGCGGCGGCCTTCTGGTCCCCCTTCTTCGTCGCCATGGCAGTGGCGCTCACCTATGCGCCCGGCTTGCAGCTGTCGCGCATCCTGCCGTTCGGGGTGGTGGCGACCCTGCTGGCGATGGGGCTGACCGCCTGGCAGGTGGAGCGGCTGGGGGTGGCGGACTTTGCCGGCTATCCGCTGCGGCTGCAGACTCTGGGATTGCCGGTGGCCCTGGCCCTGCTGGTGCTGCTGATCAAGCAGATCTGGCCGGATCTCGGCATCCTGGCGGTGATCGCCCTGGTGGCGCCATTGCTGGCCTTTGCCTTCATGCCGAGCGCTGGGCGCGGCCCGGCCCTCAAGCGGCAGGTGGTGGAACGCTTCCCCGCCATCGGTGGCCAACTGGTGCTGTTTCTGGGGGCGGGTCTGCTGGCCGCCGGCATCAACAGTGCGTTGTCGGTGCTCGAGCTGGGTGGCGGCCACGGTTTGCCCTTCTTCCATCACTTCGGTTGGCTGGAGTCTTCGCTCACCCTGTTGCTGATCCTGCTGGTGGCCATCGTCGGAGTGCACCCGCTCATCAGCATCTCAGGATTGGCGCCGCTGCTGTGGCCGCTCTCGCCGGATCCCAGCCTGCTCGGCATGTGCTTCCTGCTGGGTTGGGGGCTGGCCACCGGCACCAGCCCGCTCTCCGGCTCCAACCTGGCGCTGGCCTCCCGCTACAACCTGAGTGCCGGGGCGATTTTGCGCGGCAACCTGCTCTACGGCTTGCTGATGTACGGGGTTGCCTGTCTGCTGCTGGGGGCTTATATCGCCCTGCACGCTTGATGATGCGGGCTTTCGGCAAGGGCGTGCAGGGAGGTTGCGCAGGGGCTGGGTGGCGACTTGTGCGGGGCCGGCCGTGGCCCGGGCGCAGGATGCGAGAAAAATAGACGCATATTTAGGCAATACATCCATGGAAGGCGCATTTTACAGCGCACCGGCTTGTTTGTGCCGATAGGCTCGGGGTATGCTGGCTTCACGCGCTTGAATCGCCCTCTGTGGGGCATCGCAATTGAACATACAGGTATGCATATGTCACTAGAAGTCCTTGAGCAACTCGAATCCAAAGTACAATCCGCCGTCGACAACATCTCCCTGCTGAAGATGGAGCTGGACGAGCTGAAAGAGCAGAACAACAAGCTGCAAGACGAGAACCATCAGCTGCGCAACGAGCACGTCGCCTGGCAAGAGCGTCTGCGTGCCCTGCTGGGCAAGATGGACCAGATGGGCGAAAGCATCTGAGTCGTCGCCATCCGCGAGAATTGAAAACGGGCCGCTCCATGAGCGGCCCGTTTGTTTGGGTCAGTCTGGCAATCAGAGTGCCAGCAGCTGTTTGACGGTCTTCTCGATGCCGTCCGCCGCTTCCGCTATATTGTTGGCCAGCATGTAGGCGGGGGTAGAGATCACCTTGCGCTCCTGATCCACCACGAACTCGTTGACCGGGCAGTTGAGATGGCTGCCTCCCATCGCCTCGATGGCGTTGGCGGTACCCTCGTCGTGGCCTATGGTAGCCAGGGTGCCGGCGCCATAGATGAGCGGGATCATGGCCGGTGCGATACAGATGTAGGCGGCCGGCTTGCCGGCCTTGGCGAAGCTCTGGCACGCCTTCAATACATCCGGCTGGATTTGGCACTCAGCCCCCTTGATGGCGAAGTCGCACAGGTTCTTGGCGGCGCCAAAGCCACCCGGCACCAGCAGGGCATCGTAGTCGGCCGCATCCAGCTCGGCCACGTCCCTTATCTGGCCGCGACAGATGCGGGCCGCTTCAACCAGCACGTTGCGGCGCTCGCCTTCACTCACTTCCCCGGTCAGGTGGTTGATCACATGGAGCTGTGGAACATTGGGAGCGAAGCACTGGACTGCTGCGCCCTGCCTGGCCAGCGCCAGCAGACTGATGACGGCCTCGTGGATTTCGGCCCCGTCAAAGACGCCACAGCCACTCAAGATCACGGCCACTTTTTTCATGACAGACTCCTCGTTGTTGAAAATGTGAGCCAGAATGGATTGTTGTACTTTTGTATGGTTATCGTTCGTCCTCAGCTGGTCAAGTCATCTTGCTGTGCTAGGATTGTTTCGTTTTGGATCCTGCCGTACTTACTCCCTTAAATTTTTTTCCACATTGATCGAGATCATTCAAGTCGTCTCGCGATCGGTTTTTACATGTGCAACCAGTTGTTATTTATTGGTTTTTATATTTTGCGCACAGTTTTATCACTGTGGTTCATACTGCCCCTCATTTTTGAACACAGAGTTATCCACAGATTGATGGCCTGTGAGGATCCGCCGACAGGGTCTTTGCCCCTCTTGGTGTGAGGGGGGCCCTGTGGCATCCTAGCGGCTGTTTATCTCTGGCAGGACGATTTCATGGCCCCTAGCAACCCCCTTATTCTGGTCGACGGCTCTTCATATCTTTACCGCGCCTTCTTTGCCTCCCAGCAGGCCGATCTGCGCACCTCGACCGGTTTGCCGAGCGGCGCCGTCCGTGTCATGGCCAACATGATGCGCAGCCTGCGCAAGCAGTACCCCGACTGCCACGTGGCCGTGGTGTTCGATGCCAAGGGCAAGACCTTCCGCGACGACATCTATCCCGAATACAAGGCCAACCGGGCCAGCATGCCGGACGATCTGCGCAGCCAGGTTGCCCCCATCCACCAGATGATCAAGGCGATGGGTTTCCCCTTCCTGATGGTGGAGGGAGTGGAGGCCGACGACGTGATCGGTACTCTGGCCCGTCAGGCGACCGAGAAACAGCTGCCGGTGCTGATCAGTACCGGCGACAAGGACATGGCGCAGCTGGTCTCCGACCATGTCACCCTGATCGACACCATGAAAGATGTGAAGACCGATCGGGAAGGGGTGATCGAGAAGTTCGGCGTACCGCCCGAGCTCATCATCGACTACCTGGCCCTGATGGGGGACAAGGTGGACAACATCCCCGGCATGACCGGCGTCGGCGAGAAGACCGCACTGGCCCTGCTGCAGGGGATCGGCAGCATCGACGAGATTGCCGCCAACCTCGACAAGGTGGCGGCGCTTGGCTTCCGCGGCTCCAAGGCGTTCGCTGACAAGTTCCGCGAGCAGGAAGAGCAGGTGCGCCTCTCCTACGTGCTGGCCACCATCAAGACCGACGTGGCGCTGGAGCAGAGCCTGGAAGAGCTGCAGCTCGGCCCCATCGACAAGGAGGCTCTGTTGGCGGTCTATCGTGAGTACGAGCTGCGCAACCTGATCAAAGAGCTGGAGTCCGGCGGCGCGGAGGAGAGCGGCGCCGAGGGTGATGATGAAGGCGCTGCCCCGGTAGCCGCCATCGAAACCGACTATCGCTGCATCCTGGATGAGGCTGAATTCGATGAGTGGCTGGCCCGTCTGCAGGTGGCGCCGCTGTTTGCCTTCGATACCGAGACCACCAGTCTCGACTATATGGAAGCGCGCGTCGTGGGTGTCTCCTTTGCCATCGAGCCGGGCAAGGCGGCCTACGTGCCCTTCGGTCACGATTATCTGGGGGCGCCGGTACAGCTGACCGAAGCCGTGGTACTGGGCAAGCTCAAACCGCTGCTGGAAGATCCGACCCGTCTCAAGGTGGGGCAGAACCTCAAGTACGATCGCAACGTGCTGCTCAATCACGGTATCGAGCTGCAGGGCATCGCCTACGACACCATGCTCGAGTCCTATGTGCTCAACTCCACTGCCAGCCGCCACGACATGGATTCGCTGGCTCGCAGATATCTGAACGTCGAGACCATCTCGTTCGAGGATATCGCCGGCAAGGGGGTCAAGCAGCTCACCTTCAACCAGATTGAACTGGAGCAGGCGGCTCCTTACGCGGCGGAAGATGCCGACATCACCCTGCGTCTGCATCAGACGCTGTGGGGCAAGCTCTCTGCCGAACCGGGTCTCGCCAAGGTGTTCAGCGAGATCGAACTGCCGCTGCTGCCGGTGCTGGCGCGGATGGAGCGACTCGGTACCACCATCGAGCCCAAGCTGCTGCACCAGCAGAGTCAGGAGATCGAAGTGCGTCTGGCAGAGTTGGAGAAACAGGCTCACGAGCTGGCCGGGCAGGAGTTTAATCTCTCCTCGCCCAAGCAGCTGGGGGAGATCCTCTTCACCAAGCTGGGGCTGCCGATCATCAAAAAGACTCCCAAGGGAGCGCCATCCACTGCGGAAGAGGTACTGGCCGAGCTGGCGGAGACCTATGAGCTGCCGCAACTGCTGATGGAGCACCGTGGGCTGGCCAAGCTCAAGTCCACCTACACCGACAAGCTGCCGCTGATGATCAAGCCGCAGACTGGGCGGGTGCACACCTCCTATCATCAGGCGGTGGCGGCGACCGGCCGGCTCTCGTCCACCGATCCCAACCTGCAGAACATCCCGGTGCGCAACGAACAGGGACGCCGCATTCGGCAGGCTTTCATCCCGTGCGCCGGTTACAAGCTGGTGGCGGCGGACTACTCCCAGATCGAGCTGCGCATCATGGCGCACCTCTCCGGTGACAAGGGGTTGCTGACCGCCTTCGCCGAGGGCAAGGACATCCACAAGGCGACCGCTGCCGAGGTGTTCGGGGTAGCGCTCGAGGCAGTGACCAGCGACATGCGCCGCAGTGCCAAGGCGATCAACTTTGGCCTCATCTATGGAATGAGTGCCTTCGGTCTGGCCAAGCAGCTGGGGATCGGTCGCGCCGAAGCGCAGAAGTACATGGATCTCTACTTCGAACGCTACCCAGGTGTGCTGGAGTACATGGAGCGCACCCGCCAGCAGGCGGATGCCCAGGGCTATGTCGAAACCCTGTTTGGCCGTCGCCTCTATCTGCCGGATATCAAGTCGCGCAACGCCGGTCTGCGCAAGGCGGCCGAACGGGCCGCCATCAACGCACCTATGCAGGGTACGGCCGCCGACATCATCAAGCGCGCCATGATCAACGTGGATGGCTGGATCCGCGGGATTGAAGACCAGTCGATCCGCATGCTGATGCAGGTGCACGATGAACTGGTGTTCGAGATCCGCGAAGAGAAGCTGGAAGAGTACATCACCATCATCAAGGAGAAGATGTCAGCCGCAGCCGAGCTGCATGTGCCGCTGGTGGTGGAAGCGGGTACCGGTGACAACTGGGATCAGGCCCACTGACCCCGTCTGACAGTCATATAGCTATATAAGAAGAGAAGCCCGGCATGATGCCGGGCTTCCTGTTTGTGGTGGCGGGGTGTCAGGCTTCTTGCAGATACTCGTCCTTGAGCAGTACATAGTTGTCAGCCGAGGTCTTGAGGAAGGCAATCTCGGCCGGCTTGAGGGCGCGGGCCTGCTGGACTGGATTGCCCATATAAAGAAAGCCTGCCTCGAGCCGCTTGCCTGGCGGCACCAGGCTGCCCGCCCCGATCATCACATCGTCTTCAACGATCACCCCATCCAGCAGGATGGCACCCATGCCGACCAGCACCCGGTTGCCGATGGTGCAACCGTGCAGCATGGCTTTATGACCGACCGTGACATCCTCGCCGATCAGCAGTGGATAGCCGCCGGGGTTGCTGGCGCTCTTGCGGGTCAGGTGCAGCACTGTACCGTCCTGAATATTGCTGCGCGCACCGATGCGGATATGGTTCACATCCCCCCGCGCCGCCACCATGGGCCAGATACTGGCATCGTCACCCAGCTGGATATCCCCCACCAGGGTGGCGCAGGGGTCCACATATACCCGTTTGCCCAATTGCGGGCGTTTTCCTTTGTAAGGTCTCAGTCGCAAGTCCATCTCGGCCTCCTTGTTTTCGGCCATTCTAGCAATTCGAGACCGGTTTCTGTGGATAAGTTTGTATAAAAGCTGTGCTTGGATATGAATAACTAAAAAACTGCAGTTTTTTGCAATTTTATTGCCGATGAGGGGTTGCCAGAAAGAATCCGTTCCCTATAATGCGCCTCCATCGACACGGCAAGCGGCAACGCAAACAGCCGGTCGGTAGCCTCGAAAAGCCTTTGAAAATAAGGCTTGACTCGAGAAGGCGGTTGAGTAGAATGCCACTCCCGCAGCAGCCAAAAGCTGCGTCGCTCTTTAACAATTTGAATCAAGCAATCTGTGTGGGCACTCACAGCATCGAGCATCAAAAACAATTTTTGATAT
>NZ_JAPDBT010000027.1:0-12778 GCF_027705405.1 Aeromonas sp. QDB34
GGTCCAGCAGCACGCCCACCGGATCTGATCTCGCACCACCTGGGAGAGGCTGGGGCTGCCGGCCAGCGGGGTGCCTCGAGCGGTTGCAGCACTGCAGCACGCTCCTGCCCGCGATCACCCTCCCCTGGGAGCCAGGCCGCCGGACCGGGTTGCCCACCAGGTGATGACCCCCGTCTGCCGTCCAGCCCGGGGACATGGCCATGGCCCAGCAGCATGTCCCCACTGAATCAGATCCCGCACCACTCGGGAGAGGCAGGGGCTGCTGGCCAGTGAGGTGCACCGAACTGTTGCAGCACTGCAGTGCACCCTGCCCTCGATCACCCCCTCCTGAGGGCCCCCCACTAGGTGATGGCCTCGGCGCCGCGCCCGCGGACATGGCCCAGTAGCCCCCCACCGGTGCCCCAGCTCGGCAACATCGCCGGCCGGCAGAGCGCCGCGAGCGGTTGCAGCACTGCAGCTTGCTCCTCCCCTCGATCCCCCATCTTGAGGGCCAGGCCGCCGGACTGGGCCGCATGGCCAAGGCGCTGCCGCGCATCGATGCAACCCAGCAGCTGCGCCTGGGGACATGGCTATAGACAGGCTGCGTCCACGGTAGGTAAGTCTCATGCAGCAAATTGCCGACCGGCTCACTTGCAGGCATCAAGAATTAGTAGTCATGACGCAGTTCGGAGAACAGTGGTTGAGAGCAGGCCTGCGACCTGAACTTCATATCAACCATCGGAAACAATCGAAATAAAAAGGCCGGCACTAGGCCGGCTAAAGGAAAACGTAGATAGTCCCGCGGTAGATGCCGCCCGTATGCCGGGCGGGTCGCAGTTCAAATGCGGGGAGAGACTGCAACGATATGCACACAGGTAGAATGCATATCGTTGCAGGCAATTTGCCTGCAACAGAAGTTTCAGTCTTTCAAATACTTGAACTCTTGACTTGATTGATCACCGGCTGCTTTGGCTTCATCCAACCGCTCATGGTGTTTCACACCTGAGTAAGCACTCCACAGAAGCAGTAAAAGACCCAGCACACCTACAACCCACCGCCACTTCTTCTCACGCAAGAATGAGGTCTTCTCACCATATGCCTGCCAGAAGCGCGCGAAGTTGGAATCATCCTTTCTCACAGTTCCTCCTTAATTACCCTTGCATTGAAACGCGATGCAACGATAATACCATTATCGACACATGTAAAGCTATATCGAGGTGTTTATCATGGCATTATCTACACACATCAAGCCAATCACAAAGTATGTCTCATCACCAGTTGTGAGAGGGGCCGCATTTGGGTTAGTCGCAGCCATTTCAACCGTTAGTGCATATCACCAGATCTGTTTCAAACCAAGAGTCGAGACTCTGGAAGCGTCACAGCAACGTCTCGTAACAGTCGATATAACAGGATTAGTTCGCGAGAAAGCAGAAAGCTTAGCACTTCGAAAGGATGAAAACCTTGATGACCAGGGGGCCGCTAAGATTGCAGAACTGCAAACTTACAACGACAGGGTCCAACATGCTATCGACGCCTTCAACAACGCCAATGGTGGAAATATTGTTGTTCTACCGCAGCAGGCAGTAGCATCTCAAATTGAAGATATTACACCTATCATTAGAAATATAATCGAGGCTCAGGTAGGGGATAAAAAATGAAGTCTCGAAACGCAGGACAGTTTCTAATTTTTATTGGCGCTGCATCAGTACTCTTTTCCTCTGTATGGGTAACGAACTATGGTGTTATAAATAGAAATATAACGCAAAGCTTGCCAAACTCGTATTTTTACATTTCATATAGAACTGTGATAAGCGAACGATATCAATATGTTCAATTCTGGACTCGAAACGATAAATTTTTCGGAACACTAAAATTTACTAAGCAAGTGATGGGGCTGCCAGGGGACAAAATAATCGTTAAAAACCATGAGGTTTGGATAAACGGTTTGTATGTCGGGAATATAAAAAGTCACACTCAAAATGGCCTTCCACTTGAGCCTATACAATCTGGGGTGATACCGCCTGATTATTACTATGTTGCAGGAAAACACCCAGACAGCTATGACAGTCGCTACAATTCACTCGGACTAATCCATGAAGATCAAATTATTGGCCGTGCTTATCCTATTTTCTGACCTTTGCTTCGCGAAAAACTTCGGACTGCAAGGCACAACTTACCCTATCAAGGAAGAAGATCTATTGACGGTAATAAATAGAGAACTTCTGCACCTGGAGCAGACGGGAAAACTTAAAGAACTGAATGAGCAATTTTCAAAAAATGCTCTTGAGACAGCGCAACGGCCAAAGCCCGTGAATGGCATAATACGAACTATTGAACCAAGCCAAAGGCGCATAGACCCATCACAGACACTAGATACCGATGCGATCTTACCAAGTGGTCAAGTGATTGCACGGGCTGGTAGCAGAATAAATCCATTCGATAGAATGACCCTTACAAAGCACCTTATTTTCATTAATGGTGATGATGCAGAACAAGTTGAGTGGGCCGTAGGGTACTCGAAAAAGCACCGCTCCAAGATTGTACTGACACAGGGGGAGCCATTTAAATTGGCGAAGAAAAACTCTTTACAGTTTTATTTCGACCAATCAGGCTTCCTCACAACAAGATGGAATATACAGCAGGTACCTGCAGTAGTCAGGCAAGAAGGAAGGATTCTTCTCATAGAAGAGATTAAGATATGAAGAAAACTATACTCATAATAATCGCACTGCTTTCATTTAATAGTCATGGTGATATCCCAACCTCAGGTGATACATGTACAGGGCGGTTCCCAAATCCGATCACAGATATTTGCTGGTCCTGCATATTCCCCATAACTATCGGCTCAGCCCAAATTGTCTCAGGTAAACAACCTGATTCTCCAAATCCATCCAGCCCAGTCTGTTACTGTCCCCTGCCGTACCCTCCATATATTAGGGTAGGTATTAACATCGGGTTTTGGGAACCAGTAAGAATGGTCGATGTCACTCGGAAGCCAGGATGCTTCGTCAATCTTGGAGGCAAGCAAGTTGATATCGGGCTTGATAATGGACAGGGTCGAACAAGAGGGGGGGATAGCGCTTATGCAGGCGCAACGTATCAAGCGCATTGGTATGTATACCCACTCACATACTTATTAAATATTATTATTGACTCAACATGCAAGGATTCTCAGGGGTTCGATCTCGCATATATGACAGAGGTTGACCCACTATGGATGGATGATGAACTGACGTTTTTAATAAACCCTGAAGGCACTCTCTTTGCCAATCCAGTAGCTCAAGCTGTTTGTGCAGCAGACTGTGTCTCATCAACCCTTGGGCTCCCGCTAGACCCTCTATTTTGGTGCAGTGGATGCCGTGGTTCTGTTTACCCATTAGATGGAAATATCGACGCTCATCATGGCGGAGTTGATTCATCGCTACTCACTGCCGAGCGCATGATCTACAAGCTTCATAGGCAAGGTATTCTATGGGGCTCAATGGGTGATGCGGGCCTATGTGGATCATATCCAATGCCTGTCTGGCGTAAGAGCCAATATAGAACACAAATGCTCTTCCCTATTCCATCGACAGGTGGCCCTTTTGGTTGCAACCCAATTGGCAGGTCAAGTGTTTTATATGAAACGGCCAGAGAATTCCCAGTCAAAGGTGAGCATTTCGGTTGGTTAATTTGGCGAAAACGTAATTGCTGCGCAAGCGCTTGGTAAGGAACATAACATGAACAAGTTTACACTCTATTTTATTATTTTATTCAGCTGCAATGCTGTTGCTGCCAATCCAGTACAGGATGCTAACGAAACACTTAATTCGTCAAAATCAATTCCCCTTGAAAACTTGGATGCCGCTGATGCATTTAAGCATGGTCAAGGTATTGTCGATAGCGAGGAGACCATAAATGGACTGATTGACTCAAAGCTGAGATCCAATATTGAGAATACTCATAAGGATGTGAATTTACTAATGCCGCAGCTCCAAGAGGATATATCCTCTTGGGTTGAAAAATCCAAGGCAAACAGAGCTGAAGCACAGTTATTAATCGATAGTGTAAGGGAGAATCAAAAGTCATCCGAATTATCAAATTCGTCAATTAATGCCACGAAAGATTCGGTTGATATTGGTGAGATGGTCAGACGATATGGATCTGCAAGTGCGTCGATGATTAAAGGTGAGGCTCCACGAGAATCAATACCATCGTTACTGGTGTTTGTATCGCTGTCGATGCCAGTTGAGATGATTGAGCTCTATGGAAAGCAGGCCTCTGCCGCAGGTGGTGTTTTGGTAATTCGAGGGTTAGTTGGAAACTCCATGCGCCAAACAGTTGCAGCACTGCAATCCTTAGTTGATAGTACTGGCGTTGAAACACTTGTCGATCCAACGCTTTATCAGCGATTCAAGGTATCTAGAGTTCCCACTATCATTCTGACTGATGGGGTCTTGTCTCCCTGCTCACCTGAAGAACAGAACTGCGACGCAGCCACGCCTGTATATGACCAAGTTGCTGGAAATGTCACATTGGAGTATGCATTAAGTTTATTCGCCTCATCTGGCCAGTCTTCTGAACGAGCGGTTAAACACCTAGTTCCGCTACAGCAGAGTTTTGTTGAGCAAGCAACGCAATCTACAGCTGACAGCAAGGAGTGGTAATGAAAAACTCGTTGCTAATATATCTCTTTTTTTCATTCTCAGTTGTTGCTGGCCCTGTTGATGATCACAAACCGTTCGCGAAAGAAATTAATAACAATGCAACCGACAGTGTAAAAACAGGTGATCCATGGAATGTTCCAAATTATGAAGAACCACATCCAAACTATGATCATCTAATGAATAACAGTGAGCAATTAAAACAAGAAGGGGCTGCTGCTACAAGTAATAGCGAGGCAGCTCAAGTCATTTACGGCTTACCTAAGAGAGACACATCATTCAAAGATGACACGTGGTTTAAGAACGCACAAAATATAGAGAAAAACCCTGATAATGTATTAGACCTCAGCGGTGAAGAGAGCCAGTGCACCACAACAACTATACCAGGTGAGAAGTATGTAGAAAACGTGAGCTGTATAGATGCTGAAACATCAGTCGAGAAATCTTGCAGTGAAGGTGTTGTAGTTGAAGTAGATGCAGATTATGACTATCAATGTAATAAAACACGGGAGAGTGAAGGAAAATCTTGCGCAGTAGGCCGGATTATAAATGTGACGAAAACCAATCGTTATCGTTGCACCAAAACTCAGATTTTCACGGAAGAAACTTGCGAGCAATGGTGGGAAATAATTCCTAGCAACACGACAGCGTGTGATTATGGATGGGACAAATCTGGTAACATATGTGTACGGCCAGCAAATATAACTTGCCCTGCTGGAGAATCACTGAATGGAGCAGGCCAGTGTGTTGCGACAGTGAAAACTGCAGCAACTCCCGTTTGTTCTGCAGGAAGTTACAATGGAAGTACCAGAATGTGTGACGTGCCTTTGAAAGACGTTCCGATGCCGCATGGTAATTGCCCAATACTTCCAAATTTCGGCCCCTTGAAGCGTGTTGTATATTCTGGAGCTGGCTACTGGATTTGTACTTATGGTGGAGCCGCCATTGATCCTTCATATGTCTGTTCTGCTGGTGAAACACTATCGAATAGTGAATGCGTTCGCCAAGTTACACATCCAGCTAACAAACAGTGCCCAGCTGAAAGTCAATTACTGGTAAACGGATGTAATAGTTCAGGCTGCGCCTCGGGGTCAGTTGCTGACAATCTATGCGGTAAGGCTGCGGCCAACACCGCACCGACAATGAAATGGCATGATAACTGTGCACAGAAGGGAATCGGTAATTAGTATGAAAGCAATACTATTAGTCCTACTAGCTTTTCTTTCCATTGAGTACGCTGATGCAAAAAGCTGTAGGCTTTACAGCAGAGTTTGCACTGAACCAGGAGGGAATAAAAACATTGGCGGCCATAATGTTTACCAAGATTGCTGGCGATATTCATTGAAATACTTGTGTAAAACAGACACTTTTCAAGATTCTTGCCTAGGGATTTCTTCTTCAGGAACGTGCAAACTTGAGTCATCAACATGCACTAAAACTTCCTTGTTTGGTGATTGTGAAATTAGTACTAGCGTTTATAAATGTGGTCAAACACAAACCACCTCCCCTGGCATTACTGAACTTCCTCCTGAATACACAACAACTCAGGACAGCATTGATTATTCTCAGTGTGCTGCCATAACCGACAATCCGACATGCAAAGAGTCATCAAATATATGTACTGAGGGCGCTGGCTCAAAAGTGATAAATGGTCTGACAATTTATAAGGAATGCTGGAAGTGGTCAAAAACGTATACTTGCAAAGGCAGTAACTTCACTGACACTTGCCAGCCGTTACAAGGTATTTGTGAGGTCAAGGCTCAAAAATGCACTGAAATGGGAGAGGACGGTGTATGTAACAATCAGCAATTCGTATATGACTGTGATGAACTCCATGATGCTACAGGCATTAAACTGATTGACAGCAACTGGACTATAACAAAAGACATAGTCGATCATTCCCAGTGCAATGAACTTCAAAATCAATGCTATTTAAAGGATAACATATGCACTGAGCAAGGCGGCACAAAGATTATTAACGGTTTGCCTGTAACTAAAGACTGTTGGCGATATGAAAAGCAATATGTATGCGGGTCAGGTAACAACGTATCTACATGTAAAGATGTAGATAAGAACAAATGTACTTTGGAAAAAAAGGACTGCATAACCTCATCAGATAATGGGAAATGTGCAGCTTGGTCATATCAATATAAATGCGAAGTTCAAGGTAAAGATACAACTGTTGAAAATTGCTCAACAAAAACTTATTGCATTAATGGAGACTGCTTTGATACTGGGTACGAACCGAATTCAGACTTTGGTGTTGCTGTCGCATATTTAAATGGTGCCCTACAAGCCGGGGTTGAAGCAGACCCAAATAAGATCGATATATTTACTGGAACCAAAGAAACCTGCAGCCTTTATGCTGCTAGCTCTGTCAATTGTTGTAAAGATGATGGTTGGGCCAATGGCGCGATGGGTGGATGTGACGATGCAGATAAGCGCTTGATCGAGAGACGCAAGCTCAAGCTTGTTCACTATGTTGGCACTTATTGTGCCAAGAAGATCCCCGTTATTGGAACTTGCATAAAGACATCCCAATCATTCTGCGCATACGATTCTATGTTGAGCCGTATCATCCAGGAAGGCGCTAGGCCGCAGCTTGGAATGAGTTGGGGATCTGCAGAGAGCCCTACTTGTTCAGGCATGACACCAGAGCAACTTCAGGATGTGGACTTCACATTGATAAACTTCCAAGAGTATATCGATACGCTAACTGCTGATATCCCGTCCAACGAAGAACTGCAGCAGAAAGTGCAGGACCGTGTCATTGAGATGACCAAATAGGATTATCGAAACTCCAACATTAGTTTTTGTGCGTCGATAATAGTATTATTGACCCTAGTCGGCTAACTGCTTCTAGGGTCACTATGACGATCATCAATTCATGTACAACTGCGTTGCTTTGCAGCACTGCAATTCTCTTTCATGCCCCCACCCACGCCGGAAACTGGACGACACCTCAGCCTGAGTCACTATGTGTTCTAGAGCACGGTTGGGCTTGGAACTGCCAACCGGTGCCCAGTGCCCCGGAACAAGCCCCCAAAAAGCACCATGTCGCTCAGCCAAAGCCTACATTTTCAGCCCCTCCTGAAGATCTAAGTGATCCTCTGGTCAGGCTGAAGAAGCTTCAGGAAGATGAAGCCAGGGCAACTGCACTTGCAACCCTTGAACCGACGGAGGAGAACATTGCCAATCTTCGGCGTAATCACATAACCCCAAATCTAGAACGAGCCACGCTTTTCCGAGACGTCTACGAACGTCTATCTTGGACGAACCCAGAGTTTGATTATACAAACAAACGTCCAGTTGGGACTTTAGCCAAGCGTGAATGGGAGACCGAACGGCAGACCAAATTTGCTCAGGTCATGCAATCCCTGAATACCCGATATGGTATTTTTTTCATTTATGACACTGAGGTTCCGAGCTCAGCTGCATATGCACCAATTGTTTCCGACTTTGCCAACAAATGGGGAATTCAAATTCAGGCTATATCCCGAAGTGGGAAGGCTTTACCCACATGGCCTGGTGAATGGAAGCAAGATGTTAGTGGGAATTTTCAAAAAAGAATTGGTGTGGCCAGCCACCCAGCCCCACTTCTTGTACTCTTCGAGCGCCCCTCTCCTAAATCCCCCAAAGGTTCTGCATTCTCAATAGGGAGCGGCATATTGGCCCATGATGAAATTGAAAAACGTATATTTAGACTTACAGCTGTTGCACCTGGAGAGGATTTCTAGAATGAAGGTAGCATTATTATTTCTACTTGCCACATTCCCCTTGGTTGCTAACGCCTCTGCTGATTCTGGGCGATATTGGGGGATTTTTGTTTTTGAAAGTACATGCACCGCATGTGTCGCTATAGCTAACCAAGTTCACGATTTTTCAGAAAGAACTGGGATTGAAGTACAAGCTGTCAGTAGAGATGGCAAGCCCTTAATTACCTGGAATTCAAATTGGACACCTGACAGAAATGGCACACTCTGGAGATTAGGAGTTCGCCCCGAGGATCCAACTCCACAGGTTTTTATAATGGATACAACAGACAAAAAAATTCATCGTATTTCATTTGGATATAGCGATATTGAAAATTTGGTCAGTCAATTCGAATCAATTAGGAGTAGCGCTAAATGAAACTGAGCAAGCTGGCGATCATGTCAATTGTTGCGTTCTCTTCGATGTCATTTGCCGGCATTAAAGATGATATGAACAACTTCTTTGACGGGACTGTCAACTATACATCTCCCGATGCCGTTAATGGTCAGATGGGTGGTTATTATAACGGGGGTAGTTTCCAAGCCAGGGTACCTGTACGAAACGTCAACATGGCAACTGTAAATTTACCCAAGTTTGGCGGCGGGTGTTCGGGTATAGACAGTTTTTTTGGCGCCTTTTCTATGGTCTCCAGTGAGCAATTAACTGCTTTGGCCAAAGCTATTGCTCAGAATGGTGGATCATTTGCATTTGACTTGGCATTAAGCACATTGAGTCCTGTCATTGCAGAAAAAGTTCAACAGCTGCGCGAGCTTGTAAATATGCTCAATCAGTTCCAAATCAACAGCTGTGAACAAGCTACTGCAGCAGTTGCTGCAATGTGGCCATGGGCGAGCAATGAAGGTGCGCAATCAGCAGTATGCAAGAGCTTAGGGCGTCGCCGGGGGTTGTTCACAGACGCAGCAGCAGAACGATATCAATGCGATAACCGTTCCCAAGCACCTTCTATAGCAAACCAGGCAAATTCAGACTCTGAATTCAAAGACGTTGTCACACTTAACAGCAATCTAGTGTGGAAGGCGTTTATGAGAAATGGTCTTTTTACATCTGATAAGTCAACTGCACAGACAGTTATGACTCTTACAGGGACTGTAATTAACAAGAACAGCGGAGCTCGCCCGAAAGTAAAGATTTTCTCTCCACGGTTTAACAACCCTGCTGATTTTAAAGCCCTTCTCGAAGGAGGAAAAATCGAAGGTTCACTGTCTTGTGATGAGCTATCCGATTGTCTTTCGCCGACAGATAGTACTGTTACTACAATATCCGCATCAGAGAGCTTTGCTGGTAAAATTAAGGACCACCTCGTCAGCATGAGAAATAAAGCCGTCTCCGGTGATTCGCTGTCCAATGCAGAAAAGAATCTCATATCGGCAACTACAATCCCCGTGTATAAGATGTTGCTTGTCGATGCTGCCTATAATCGTGGTACGGGCAGCACTGCATATGACTACGACTCGCTAGCTCAAATGGTCGCTGTGGATGTTCTCTATAACTATCTTGAAGACCTTATTGGTACTGTCCGAAGGACCGTTAATACACAGTTTGCCGCAACAAATGAGCCCAAAGTACGCCAGTGGGCTGATGATCTTCAACAAGACCTCACTATTCTTCACCTCAGGAAAGCCGAAGCGTCTGCTAAGACCTCTCAGTCGTTTGATGTGATGCAGAAAACAATGCAACTCGAAAAATATTTGGCAAGCAGGACAGGGTCCCAGATCAACTCTGTTTTCACTTTCGCTCAAGCTCTTAAATAGAGGTATCTATGTACGAAATACTTACTGTTGGAGGTGGGGATGAGCTGGTCAGGGTACTTAATGCTGTTGTTATGACAGCAGGCCAGAGCTCATTCTCGACACTTGCAAAGTTGGCATTAGTCTTTGGCTTGATTAGTTCGCTTGCATTCATTGCAATACAATCACAGGCCTGGACGAATTTTATTAAATACTTCATCGGAGCATTCCTGTTTTTTAATATTATCGTTGTACCCAAGACAACCGTCTATGTTACTGATGTTGCAAATCCCGCTGTCACGGGTATCAAGGTCGATAATGTTCCATATGGGCTTGCTTATATAATTTCAACTGCGATGTCGGTAGATTATACGTATGGCAGAGCCGTTGACATGGCCTTCTCCCTGCCAACGGACCTTAGATATTCCGAATCTGGCGTGTTATTAGGAAACACCATCATAAAGCAATCATCTCAGGTAGTTGTTGGAAATGTTCGCACGGCAAAAAATATGCGTTCCTTCCTTCAAAACTGCGTTATTTTTGATTTGCAGATTGGCAAATTTACTTATGAGGACTTATTCAAAGCACCTGACTTATGGGGGTTCATTACATCAAAGGAGAACTCTGTCAAAAGTCGAATGTATGATCATAATGGCGCAATGGAAACGTGTGCCGCAGGAACAGTAAAGCTATCAACCGAACTCAACGGAGAGGTAGACTCCGCGCTTCAACAACTATCCAAATTTATTTATCCAGGCCGAACGAGCACAGCAGCAAAACAGCAGCTGGTCAATGTAATTCCTGTTGCATATGAAACCCTCGTCGGCATATCTGTTCAAGCAGAGGATGTAGTCAAGCAGGGCATGGTTGCAAATTTAATGCTTGATGCAGCCCAGGAATATACCGCAAGTACCGATGCCGATGCTGCTAGTCGCGCTTTTGCCGAAGCAAGAATGCAATTGACTACACGACAAACTCTTATGATGTCTAGCATGCAGGCCTCCACTTGGATTGGATATCAAAAGACTGTTTGGTTACTTATACTGACAGGGGCTTTTATTATTACAGCTCCTCTTGCTCTGCTTCCAGGCGGGATTAAAAAGTTCATTGTTACTTATGTTGCGGGATTTTTCTGGTTGTCATCCTGGGGAATGATGTATGCCATTTTGAATAGCATCATGTATAGCAAAGGAGCTGCCGAATTCCAGTCGGCTGGAGCATCTATTTCCATGATGAGTATGATTGGTCACAAGGTTGTTTCTGAGAACCTTGCCATGACTGCAGCATCTATGATCGACAAGGTACCTTGGATGGCAGCAGCCTTTACTGGCCTGATGGGTGGGCTGGGTATGGGGGTATCCAATCTTGTTTCCCAACAGATGCAAATTGCTGGTGCTGTCGCTAAGGACATGGCTGACGGCAATATAAGTTTGGGTAATACCAATGCTGGCAACCACAGCTGGAATAACCAGAACGCTAATAAACTCGATCTGTCCAGGCGCATGGTGGGGCCAGGTAACATGCTCGAAGTCTCCAGCAATGGTGTCGAAGTCAGCACTCATGCTGATGGCTCAAAGTCCCTCAAAGCGCCAGAAACTACCGGGGCTGTCAACGTTCAAGCAACTGAGCAAATTGGGGCTGCGCTAACCTCTGAAGCCAGCCGCTATAAAGAGCAAGGTACTAGCCTTGTAAATGAAGGTGTAAGAACCCAGTCTAAAGTCACTTCAAACGTGATGGAGACAATGTGGTCTAAATATAGCGATAGTTCCGATGCAAATTCTACTCGCGACTCTCAAACGCAGTCAGCAAGTAAGGCTGCTAGTAAAGTTAAAAGCATTGTGGAAAAAGCAACGGAGGGTATGAATATATCTGAAAGAGACCGTGCTGAACTCATTGGCATGGTTTCTGTTGGAATGAAAACACCTGGTTGGAGCCCAGTAAGCCTCGCTGCCAATCTACAGGTACAAGGCAGTCACGGTCGCGATATTTCTCGGATGAGAGATGTTGCGACTGAACTTGCAAAAAATAAGGAGTTTAGAAGCTCTTTGGAGGAGGTAGTTTCATTTGCCAAAGAACGTAATTTGACCCTTTCGTCAGGCTCCCATAACTCTCAAACTGGCAGTACTCGCGAAGCGTATGAAACCTCAGATCAACAGATTCAACGAGGTTCTGAGCAAATCAGCCAGGGGGAACGTCTTTCTCAAGCTGCTGAGCGATTCAAGCGTGCAGATACCAGTGTTCAAGCAAACTTGAACGATGCATTTGTCAATTGGCTCAAAGATACGGGTAAAAGCGATCAGCAGGTCACTGAGCTGTTCTCACCTAAGCGTGTTGCAGAACTGCAAATGTATGCTGCAACCTTTGCCGATCAATATGCTCAACAACAGGTCAATAGTCTGCTCGGGAAGCAACATCCGGGACTTCCTGCAGCACCAAGCTCCCTATCAACAGCCTCTTATCCTCCCCCTGCGCCGGGTAGTTTTGGTGTAAACAATGGGGATCAATCAGGGTTGCGGCCTCAGACCGCCGAGCGCGCCGCAGCTGTACCCGCCAATGGTCAGCCGCAGCCGGTGGCCACTGACACACCGCAGCTCCGCACCGAGCAACTCGCCGCGCCCCTGGCCGCCGAGCGCGCCCCTGTGGTACCCGCAAACT
>NZ_JAPDBT010000027.1:12786-42727 GCF_027705405.1 Aeromonas sp. QDB34
ACTGACACACCGCAGCTCCGCACCGAGCAACTCGCCGCGCCCCTGGCCGCCGAGCGCGCCCCTGTGGTACCCGCAAACGGTCAGCCGCAGCCGATGGCCACTGACACACCGCAGCTCCGCACCGAGCAACTCGCCGCGCCCCTGGCCGCCGAGCGCGCCCCTGTGGTACCCGCAAACGGTCAGCCGCAGCCGATGGCCACTGACACACCGCAGCTCCGCACCGAACAACTCGCCGTGCCCCAGGCAGCAATTAGGCAGCCTGGACAGACTGATGGTGAGCGTGCGTTTCTTGATAAAGGAAATGCAATGCAAACAGATTGGGAAAATAAGCTGAGCAGCTTTAGCGATTCCCCCATGATGGGAGATAGGAACAAAAGCGAAGGGGATAGAAATGAGACAAGTTCAATATTTAAAATGTCTCCTGATAAGGCTACAGAAAGTGATATTGAACAGAAATTGAAAGAAGCCAGAGATCCAGATAAATTTAACTTGCTTAAATCTGACCTTGACCACAATGCAGAAGAGAAAGTTCTTGTCCCTACCAAACCTAAACCTCAGCGGGAGTATGACTACCTGCTTGGCTCACGCCCTAAGCAGGAGCCGGGGACACCTGCGCTTCCTCGAGAGGAGGTCATTCAGCAAGCTGCGACCGAACGCACTGCTCATGCTGCTGCGCACCAGGTACAAGTGCATCCAACAGTAAGCCCCGTCTCTGTCGCGGATCAGTTTAATCAACCGGTCCAGATGGGTAGCACTGCCTTCCCTACTCAGCAGCAAGATGTTAGAGGCATGGTCGAACAAGCTGTTGCAGCTCAACAACGTAATAGCAGTCCAGAAAACAGTGGGTTTGATATTTTTGGGGATAACTCTAAAAATACATCCGATGCGAGACCAGCAGTAGAGATATCGCATGACTCAATAGTTAAAGAAGGCTCACCACTACCTAAGAGATAAAGAAAACCCGGCCAAGGCCGGGTTTTTTGTTCTTTACCTATGAAGATTTCTCTGCGTTTGTTCATGAAAATAATCATAAACACGGTCACCTGCACACCCCGCTCTACTAGAAAGAGAAGATGGCCCAGTGTTGTGTTCATCAACATCATCGTCTTGAACGTCATTCACCGTCTCTAAAAATGCGATTTCAAAATTTTTAGAAACAGAAGTTATCTCTTTCTCAGAGAATTTAATTAACACGTTATTTTTAGCGTAAGCATCTTTTACTTCATGGTGCACATTGGCTATTGACAGGAGTAGGATGATTATTCCCACGCCCACAAAAAACACTGATATAAATCCGAGTGCCATAACTGAAAATGATAGAAGGTAATAGCGGAAAGCCCTGTCGCTTCCATAACCAATTTGCTGGTCAATCTCTATCTTACTCAACATATGGCCTCCCATTAATATCTAACTTTCAATATAATAGCAGATTTAAATTTGACAAAATAGTAATTTTATAAAGTGTTAAACGCAGCTCGAAAATAGTATTTTCCTAATTATTGCAGGACTGCAAAGAGAATCGCCCCTTGCCCCCCTAGAGCCCCGTTGTCGAGCAGGGCCACAGCTTTCCGAACCGGCTCCCCCACCAACTGATGGTTCCTGCCTGCCGTCCCACCCGGGTACTTGGCCCAGCAGTGTTCCCACCGGTGATTCCTGCTCGGCAATGTCGCCGGCCTACAGGGTGTCTCGAACTGTTGCAGCACTGCAGCTTGCTCCTCCCCTCGATCACCCGCCCCCTGTGGGCTAGACCGCCGGACCGAGCCGCCCACCAGGTGTTAGCCCTGGCGTGCCACCGCGTCCGGAGACTTGGCCATCGCCCAGCAGCACCCCACCGGTGACCCCAGCTCGGCAACGTCGCCGGCCGACACTGCACCGCGAGCGGTTGCAGCACTGCAGCTCGCTCCTGCCTGCGTTCACACGCCCCTCAGGGCCAGGCCGCCGGACCGGGCCGCCCACCAGGTGATTGCCCCTGCCTGCCGTCCCGCCCGGGGACTTGGCCATGGTCCAGCAGCACGCCCACCGGATCTGATCTCGCACCACCTGGGAGAGGCTGGGGCTGCCGGCCAGCGGGGTGCCTCAAGCGGTTGCAGCACTGCAGCGCGCTCCTGCCCGCGATCACCCGCCCCTGGGAGCCAGGCCGCCGGACCGGGTTGCCCACCAGGTGATGACCCCTGTCTGCCGTCCCGCCCGGGGACATGGCCATGGCCCAGCAGCACGCCAGCCGGATCAGATCTCGCACCACCGCGGAGAGGTAGGAGTGGGCTGACCAGCGGAGTGCCCCGAGCGGTTGCAGCACTGCAATGCCCCCTCCCCTCGTTCACCCACTTCAGGAACCAGAGTGTGAATTTAAAAATGAAAAAGGGCCTTTCGGCCCAATGTTAAATATCAAGGTCTATTTCATGCTTTGGTGAGCTATAAGTCTTCTGAATCTCTATAGGTTTATCATTCCCTGGTGAAACAGGCATACTCATTAATTCCTCAGCAAAATAATGCGATAGACTCTTATTAACTGTTTCTTTTGACAACCCAGCTTCCATAAGCCTTTCATGTGCCTCCACAAGCGACATATCCCCTTTTGAAAGCATAGCGGTTACGTCCTTAAGATGCTGATCTTGTCCTTTTAACTCCAGGTCTGTTTTATTGTGATTAGCCTCGGAATTTTTTGCAGATACTATTGCCGCTTCGATTATGTCCGGGTTTTCGCCCACTGCCCTAATATACCGCTGAGCCATAGCTCTATCGCCGTTGAGTTCAGCCACTAACGAGACATATACGGTTTTCAAATCTACACCATGCATTGCCACCAGTTCCCTTAGGTCGGACAACGTTGTCATATTTAGCGGGCGATTATTATTCCCGAACATTTCAAGAGCGGCTTCAGATTCATACTTTGTATTCTCAATACGATTAACAACCTTGTCTTTGTCATTAACAACCAATATATGTTCATTTACAGCTCGAGATGTCTGCACCATGGCTAAACTAATAGACAGTAACCGGTTGTTTGAATGCATGCACGATATCACCTTATCTGCCTTACCCCCCTGAACAGAATGGGTCGTGGCCGCATAGGCGTAATCAAGATGCCTGTTTCTATAGTCCGTCAGCGTTATGCTTCGTTCCACCCCGGCCTCATCTAGGAACTTAAGCCCCCCCTCCTCAACCCCCTGAACCACGATCTTCTCAGAGTTCACCATGCCGCGCGACAGGTCATTCCTCCTCCAGCGAAGTACATCCCCCTGTCCCACCTCGATCATGCGAGATTCAAAAATCTCAACCATCCCACCGCCTAGGTCAGGGAATTTATCAGGTGATATGATTAACTGGCCTTTACCATCTTGAGATGTCAGCAATAGTTTTCTCTCACCCTCAACATATATGTCGTTTCTGCTCACGACATAGTAGCTGCCCACTTTTATATCATTTGTTTTATCGTTAAAGTTAAATCTAATAACATCGTTCTGGTTGTACTTTTGAGAGAGTCTCATCTCTGCGTTTGTTAAACCTTTCCCTTTAAATACTGACATTTTTACGGTGTCACCAGACACTTCTCCAAGCTCTATTCTTCGTGCATGAACCTCTGCATTTGCCTGTTGAGCCTCTTTGTTAGTGGTCACAATCAGGTAGGTATTATCACGTTGAAGCTTATCTCCTTCAAAGTACAAGTCTACCGCGTGTGATACCATTTCCTCTTGTGTTGCGGGATCACGACCGACCCTTGGAACTTCTCTAACATCTGATTTTTCAAATGCTGGCCTCACTCGCCGATCTAATAAATCATAAACAGCTTGTTTAATGTTTTCGTTCTTTTGTCGAAGAATTTTGGTTAATTCAGCTTTCTCTGCCCTATGGTCTTGTGCTTGTGCGAATGGTTTTCCCGCATCAACAGATTCTAACTGTTTTCTGTCTCCTGATAGCACTAATCTTGTTTCGGTTGCTTCCGCGATTTGCAAAAGCTCATTAAACCGTAGTGTGTCCACAAAGCTCCCTTCGTCGACTATCAAAACACTAGGCCTGAATTCTGGGGAGCGTTTTAGCTCACTGATAGCCAAGTCTCTATCTACATTTCGCTCCAAAAATCGGCGGTTTTCCAGTAGGTAGGCTTGCAGAGTCGTTGACTCTATACCGGAGTCGGCTTGTAGCTGCTTCGCAGCGGTAGCCGAAGCAGATACACCATTGACCCTGAATCCCCTAGACTCGATTATCTCCTTCCCTGCAGCCATCATCACTGTTTTCCCTACCCCAGGGTTCCCCTGCAAGACAACAAGAGAATCTTCAGCGTTTAGAATGGTGCTTAAAGCAGCAACATGATCGTCTAGCAGGCGATAGCGTGCCTGGACACCTTCGAGCTGCTCCCCTCCTCCTATTGGGTGCACGGAGTTCTTCGCCATTTCAACTCTGAGCATATTGTCTTGCTCCAGAGCGAGCATTTCTCTTGTAGTTACTCGACTAACGTCTCTTTGGCCTGGGATTAGGTCTCCAGATTGGATTAACTTGCTGTATTCCTCTTGAAGAGCACGTTCCGTTAGCATGCCTATGCCGACCGACCTTGCAGACGAGATGATGTCTTTGATCTCGAAGGTAGCCTCACGCTGTGATAGATGCTCGATAGACAACTTGAGGGCCTTTTGCGCTTCTATTACAGGATCAACCTCGATGCCTGAACGTTGACGCTCGCGTGACTGTTCCTTCAATGCTTGAAGAGAGCCCAGTTCGTGGCCGGTTTCTTGGTACCACTTTTGCTGTAGTTCTTGATAGGGGAGCTTTGATTTTGCTTCTCTGGTCATCCGATTCGCTATCTCGGCATCCCGTGGTCCTTCCATCCCACGCTCAGCCATGGCCTCTTTGATTTGATCTCTGCGCTTTGAAAATGCGTTTATCAGACGATCAGAAACCCCCGCGATCTCGAACTCAGCATTCTTACCGATTGCCTTTACTACATACCCGAGTTCTGTCAGCTTTCGAGCAAGCATGATGCTGTAGACTTCGCCATAACGCCCTTTACTGTCATCCCAGAGATTGGTGAAGTCTAAGCTCCCCCAATGTCCGTCAGGCCGCTGTGTCATATTGATGATGTTGCTGTGAGTGTGGAGGTTTGGATCACCTGCTCTCGATGTTGTGTGTGTCATGAGAGCTGCGGCTATGTTGCTCGTTTTCACGGGCACTCTCATGCCCGAATCATAAACCCTGGTCGTAGCATCTTTCTCAACTTTGGCCATAACCTCCATCACAGCTTCCATATGGGCTTTCACTATTCGCTCGTCACCAGCCACAAGCGCCATAATCGACACTGACTTTGGTGGGGTGAATGTGTAATCGATGCCTGGGCGCCGCTCTACCTCCCCGTTCCTGATCCTGCCTAACTGCTCACCCGTTGGAGTAACTCCGTCCAGAAGTCGCTTGTAGTCCTCGACTTTGACGCGGCCACTGAGCCCCATTTTCGCAGCAGCCTCACCTACCCACATCGAGTTGTATATTGGCTTTCCAGGATGATCTGCCTCATTGAGGCTTGGTCGGCCGGTGGTTCCATCACTCTTCTCAGGGACCGGTTTCTCCTTGTCATCAGGATGCACACCAGCCGCCCTTTCTGAACCCGTTTGCTTATCTACAGCAGCTTCATTTTTAGTACCAGCTGGGTTTTCATCTTTACTACTACCAGTACCACCACTTATCACTTCATCTTCTTGAAGAATTGGGGTGTTGCCTGTGCTTACATCAGGCAATAATTCTTCTGGCATTATATCTGGGGCATCCATGTAGTAATCATCACCTAATGCCGCATACTGAGCGGCACCGGATGCAGATGTCATGTTTGATAAAGATAGCATTGGCTATATCTCCAAGTCCGGTTCTGAAAGTGATCTTGTCTGCTTGTTATCCAGGCTTCTCACTTCATCATTAACTGTTTCAGCTTCATGCAGAGGCTCAAGTGTTGTGACCTCAAGATACTGACCATCGGCATGTGCAATTATCTCCGCAGCTTCTGAACCGGTAAGCACTAGCGTCAAAGCCTCATTATCACTACTCCCACTTACACTTTCTTTTTCGGTAAATGGACTCATAAATGTGGGATCAAACAGTGGCTTCTGCATTTGCAGTTCTGCAACTTCTGTTTTGTCCCTCCTCACAGTTTTAGGCTTCTTAGGTAATTGCTTGGCTCGAGGCGGAACAATACCCTCAACGTCAACAGGCTTGGGCTGTCTGGCATGTTCATTGTTTTCTGTGCTTTGGTGGCTTTGATCATCAATGAACGTCAGATGTCCGAATGCAAGGTGAGACAAATCTCTTTCTTTAAATGGGCTTGCAATCTCATCTCGATGTTTGTAAGGAATATAAAGTTGTGTAACTGGAATTGACCCACCTGCCATTTTCACGAAGCAATTGTGTGGTTCAAGGTTCATAATCATGCTAGGAGGAACGACCTCTCTTTTTTTTGTGTCCGGGCTTACCGTAACGCCATCTCTTAATGATGACCCCCCAAAGCTTTTAGTTGTCTCCATTTCTTTTACTTCAGTCTCACTGAAGTTCTTACTTAACCAAGAAGCTGTTTGCTCATCAGGTGTTTGATATGCAACCCTGGTTCCTAGCAATCCACTAATCGTGGTTGCTCCTGTTTCCCGATAGATTGTCCTTAATTGAGCTTGAAGCTGATAACTTATTACAAATACAATGCCAAACTGCCTTAATTCTGCAAGCCCATCGGTAAACGCCGGTATAAAGTTCAAAGACTGTACTTCATCAAGTATGATGAATATCCGTCTATTTCTATCTTGATCAAGCATCATGCATGCTTTTATTACCACTTCAATCATTGCGGTAAAAAGCGGCTTAACCGTTGTATGTATGTCTCCCCTCGATGTTAGAAATAACCATCCAGAACCACCAGACACCCATTCTTTAAAACTAAAAAGATCTTCATATGGCACATCATCAAAGACATAGTTCATTGACTTAATATAGGCAGTAAGCACGGAGCGAATTGACTCAGATGTTTTTGGGTTCTTTTCGTCAATTAAAGCACCAGCAGGTGTACCTTTGAGGAGCTTGGCAATATCGGCCAACGAAAGGCTATAAAGAGTCTGTAGCAGATCTTTTGTCTTCAACCTGTTTTCATGTCTAAACTTTGCCGCAGTTACCGCCAATATTGTCCTTGCCCCCAAGACCCAATATGGATCTTTGTTGGAATCTTCCTGCATGGGTATCATTGCTTGTGCAATTGACTCATATTCATGAATTGCATGTGCATCAGCATGTATATTCCACCCTACCGACCGCTCATCAAAAGGAGTGACGATCCTATCTATCTTTTCGTCATAGTAATACTTTATAAAGGAGCGCTGCTTATCGTAAATGATAGCTCTGTCCCCATTGGCCCTTATTTCATCAAGCAAGGCACAAATAGTTTGCGACTTACCTTGCCCTTGCGCACCCGTAATTTGAATGCTGAAAGTTTCAGTGTTGTGGAGGAAAGGTATACCACCAACATGGTATCTTGATACATACCCAACCCTGGCATTCATCGCCTCAATAAGATTTATTACTTTCCGAGAATCTGGCTCCAAGGGAATGCCATTAATCACCTCACGCCTCATTGTTTCCCTACCATATCTTATGAAATAAAATATGAGTAGCAGCACTAATAAAACA
The DNA here is from genome assembly GCF_027705405.1 of Aeromonas sp. QDB34. Classification (NCBI taxonomy): domain Bacteria; kingdom Pseudomonadati; phylum Pseudomonadota; class Gammaproteobacteria; order Aeromonadales; family Aeromonadaceae; genus Aeromonas; species Aeromonas sp. QDB34. The sequence goes on from NZ_JAPDBT010000027.1 coordinate 20,434, forward strand.
AATAGACCTGCCCCAATGAGCATTCCACTTTCGATGAGCGTCATAACGTAATCAAAATTATCAGACACTCTTTTGTTGTTTATAACATCAACAACTCGAACTATTCTCTTGTCTCCATTGGGTGTAATGAACTCCATGGTATCTTTAGGGTTGGGATGAAAATACACCGTAGTCTTTAACGCTGTCCCAAACAAGTATCGTTGATAGTCGTCAGTTCCCAGCATGTATCGTGCATAGACGGTTGCTATAAACACTATCACACCAAAGAATGCTGCTGTTTTTATAACTTGAGCCAACATCGTGAACTTATGCTGGACAATCTGCCCACCACGAACTAGCTCTTCCGACCTGGTATTATTACCCGACATTCTCCCCCCTTGCTCTCTTTAGGAATTCATGCGATACCTTTTTTCCTTCCTCAAAAACCCTTTGCCCGTCGATTCCATTTGTATTGAGATTTGGATTAGAAAAAATCAAATCGCCAAGTCCAGCCCTCATGAAATGAGTAATCTGGAACAACATCCTTATAACAAGAGCCATATCGCTATCCGCCCGACCGGCCATAGCGTTTAACTCCTCAAGGGCTCTAATAACAACCTCATCTGCATTGGCGTCAATTGCTTTAAAGGGGATTGAAGGCTGAAGCGATATGAACTCTGATAGTGACAAATCCCCTTTCAAGTCATAACGCAATCTGAACCTAACAGCGTCCTTTATCCAGTCACTCAAGGTCTCACTGTCCGTTCTGGACATGTGCTGGATCATCTCAGGAGCCAAGCCCCTAAACTTCACTGTCATCGCCTCGGTTTCCAGGAACCTACGATGCCTAACCTGGATGTCTTTCTGCCTCACTTATCACCTCGCGTAACGTTCTTCACGTTACGCGATAATAGCATTATCAGCACACCAAGGCACCATCGTAACCTCAATAATGCATTTTGCGTAACCCATAGATGGGTTCTCATGGGCTATAGTGTAACTTTCGCGTAACCCACCCTCTAGGCCAGACGCAGCAAGGGATTCATCCGATGGAACCCCTTGCACCAGCCGGTGCGTAGGGTGTGCCCTTCTTCTCCCCCTGCCGTGAGGCTTCCTTCCAGGGTCGTTGGGTCTGCCCCTAGGCGCTTTTAAGGGTGTAACGGCGTTAAAATGTTTTAATAAAGCCACACGGCGTATGAGTGTAAAAATCTATTTGCATCAACTGGTATTACGTGCAAAATATAACAGCCCAATCGAGGCTGCTAATAAAAATTCGGGATAGTCCTATGCAACACCAACAGTTTCAGGCTGCGGATTCGCTTATAAGGGAGTTGGGTATCTACCTGACAGATAAACAGGGAGGTGGTTATCGGGTTGTTAACTTTGATGAGCTGAAGCGGGCTGATGAGGTAGATGGTGCGTTACTGATAGTGTCTGACGATATGATCACGATACGAAGGGCGTGCAAAAAAAAAGGGGCCTAGGCCCCTTTAATCTTACTCCCACAACCAGGGAGCATTAGGAGTTCTCTCCGTCCCCCACATCTCGTTATATTTTGACTCCCCGGTCCTTAACCCATATTCCCAAGCATCCCTTACATACCAGGATTTTTCTAAACCCTCGATGCGGGCCAGCACCTGATTGAAGCAGTTTAACTTGGCCTTTGATATGCGTACTGATATATGCAGTGCTGCAACTGGTGAACCTGCCGCAAGATAGTGTCCCAGTACCTCGCCTGCGAATATCACCATGTTAAGGGCACTATCGCTTGCCTTTTCTAGGTGTTTTGCCACGGGGAGGTCTAACTGCTTTGTTTCGCGTAGTTCGCATAACAAGGCTTCGGCACTCAGGATATTCAATAATGCCGTGTCTACTGCGCTCGGGTAGTTTGGTCTTACATACTCGGTAGATCTTTGGGGTCTGATGCTAAAAATTATTTCGTTCACTATCTTTTCCTCGGGCCACGCACCCCGGCCAACGGGATTGAGAGGATGCCTCTCGAATATCTTTATTATACGATAATATAATGCTCGTTCACATTGTTATTTTTGTTGGTGGGGCTTTGACTTTCTCCCCACCATGGCATTACTGTTTCTGCATTATTTATTAACTCGAAAAATGGGATTGAAACCTGCTGGCCATTACGCTCATTACCCAATCCATATTCTTGCGGTAGAGCCAGCGTTTGAATGAATAATCAAAAACTGTAGCCATGCCCGCTCTTGGAAACGGAAATGACACTTCATCACCCGTAGAGCTTCCCTGGTTATTCAGATATTCCCACGCCATTTTAATTCCATCGGCGATGCTGCTCTCATGAGGAAACCAATCAGAACGCCAATCAGAACACCATTCGATATTATATACTTGTTCGGCGTAGGCTTCATTTGCCTTCAACACTGCTGCACTATAAACCACTTCAACTTCGTTATCGTCTTTATCATCGCATTCCGAAAATGAAGGGAAAAATTCCGTGCTAAGACGTTCCCGTGAAATGCACAATGTGATCCCGCCGTACAATGACACCTCAACAACGAATGAGGTTCTTTCCGTTATGAGTCTGGTTGTATTCAGAGCATTTTCATCATCATCATAATCCACGCATTCAACCCTTTCTTTGAAATTGGCAATCATTATGCCAATTTCATTGTTTGGGATGAAAGATGGTGAAACAGAAACAGGCATTGCAGTATTCATATCATCTCCTTATCGCCACGCCCCGGCGTCGGTTTTCTAACTGGTTTAATTATATCACGATGGTTATATCAGGCAATGAATTGCAGTGCTGCAATTAAAATAAAATGGCTGGTTTATTCTACATATTAAAACGAGCGCGCGCAGCGCAAGCGAGTATAAGGCCGCCCCTCCGTTGTTGATATTCGGGAAGGTGGCAGGTCGGCCGAAACTTCTTTGGAGTGTTTACCTGGGGCAGGCTCCCCCCCCCCTCCCTGCTAAACCGTCTTTGCGGCCCGGGACAGGACAGTTACTACGGAGAGGGTGGGTCCGCTTGCGGACAGCGATATTAAGGCTGCATTTCTTTTAGGCATCCGGCCCTAGCGATAGCCCGAGACCGGAACGGGCTCGGCGAGTCTGCGGCCGGCGAAGCCGACCGCATAGACGAGTGGGACGGACGAGCGCTTTAGCGCGAGCCGAAGGGGCCCCCTCTTATTCCCCCCTTATTTCATTCAAGCAAGAACTGATGATGCCAGTTTTCTCGTATGCTGATAAAACATCAGCCTCAATTGTGCAAAGATGCCTCTTCAATAGATTGTCAATTACACGACTTTTTTTGTCTTCATGTGTCAACTCAATAACTAATATTTCATTAATTGCCACAGATGCCAGTCGCAGCAATTCAGAGACATACTCTATCTTATCTAATGAATGAATTTTCATATCACTACCTCATGCAGCTTGTCGTTTGGAGAATGGTTCCAACCTTGCTATGGCTTCTTTATGATATTGAGGTAATAACTCAACACCGATAAACCGACGCCCCAATCTTGCAGCCGCAACGCATGTCGAACCTGAACCCGCGAACGGATCTAGAACAATATCCCCTGGCTTAGTGAATGCCTCTATCAACGGTTCTAATATTGACACCGGCTTTTCTGTCGGGTGATGTCGATTTCCTGAATACTCCCACTCCAGAACATCTGATATTGGTGCATCTGGTAGTGGGGGCCTGCCTTTCGCTAACAGGTATGCACATTCGTGTCTATACCCAACAAAAGTAGCCTTTGATGAATAGGGCTTTGCAAATACAAGATGCCCTACAATCCTGAACCCCGCACTTTTCCAGGCGCTCACAAATTTATCGACCCGGTTCCATCCATAGAAACTGACTGCCAGGCTGTTTGCCTTGAGTACCCGGTACATTTCCTTACTGGCTGGAGCCAACCATTCATCGCTTATATCGTTGGCAATCTCCCTTCCACTTCTGTCTTTAAATCCCACCAAATAGGGCGGATCAGTGAGGATAAAATCGATCACTCCATTCGGCATTTTTCCCATGACTTCCACGCTATCGCCCAAGACCATTCTTGACATATCTCACCTCGTCCTTTGAGGCCGCGGGAGTAACCGACATGGTCATCTTGCCCTGCTGCCCGATGCCACGAGGCAAGGGCCGAATGAGTGTCAAGCAGACCGTGGAATACCGAGTCGCTTGCGACGAGGATATGCCGCGAAAGCTGCTTGAAGGGCGAAGACCGTCACTCACAATTCGGCCCTTGCAGACTGGCATCGGGCAGCAGGGCCCCAGCGGTGGATAACTAGGCCTCTGAGTCCATGGGGTGATCGCATGCGACGAGCGCGTGGCAGCCGCCGGAGGCGGTCTGGCCGTGCTCGCGGCGCGGTACCATCTGCAACCCCACCAGGAACGCTCTGAGCGCCCGGCAGGGGCGCGGGTACCCATGGAGGGGGATCTCCAGCGGCGAACGCGTGGCAGCCGCCGGAGGCGGTCTGACCGTGCTCGCGGCGCGGTACCGTCTGCAGCGCTACCAGGTACGCTCTGAGCGCACGGCAGGGGCGCGGGTACCCATGGAGGGGGATCTCCAGCGGCGAGCGCGTGGCAGCCGCCGGAGGCGGTCTGGCCGTGCTCGCGGCGCGGTACCGTCTGCAGCGCTACCAGGAACGCTCTGAGCGCACGGCAGGGTCGCGGGTACCCATGGGAAGGGGCTCTCCAGCGGCGAGCGCGTGGCAGACGCCGGAGGCTGTCTGGCCGAGCTCGCGGCGCGGTATCCATGGGGAATCGACTACACAATGAAACGAAAAGCCCCCCTTGCGGGAGGCTTTTGCAGTACTGCAATCAGTGCCGAATTGCAGGTAAGTGACAGATTTGCTGTTCTCGTCTGGTCATTACTGCAGACATCAGCTTGTCTGATAGGAAATCGGCCATATCTACCGTCAGAACTTTTTTCACACCATCGATCACCAGTTCAACTCCATCCGGTACAACTTCCACCGCGATGGAAGCTGGCACTGCTACGAGAGGCGCGACCAGCGGCTGGTCTTCATTGCTGCTGGCATCCTTGGTGCTGATATTAGATGCCGCCACCTGAGGAATGGCGACAACGTTGGTGCTGACGGGTTCTTGTGTGGTTTTCTCCCCCTCTTCCTCAGATTCATCCCCAGTTCCGGTACCAGTTTGCACTCCTGCCGTTTGGGCCAAACTGCTGGATTCTTCGAGACGAGCTTGCTCTTGAGCTAGTCTTTCCTCTTCAACCCTTGACCGCGCAGCATCGACATCAGCAGGTTCGATCCCGGCCAGCTCGGCTGCCCATTTCAAAAGGCTCTTGTAGCACTTCAATCCCACTTTAGAGGCTGCATTGACTGCGTCATTGTAGGCACGATTGTAAATAGCCTCGGCCCCACGCTTGATCGCCTCTTCACGAGTCTCACAGCGGTCTTCCTCCCGATCCATCAACGGACCGCTAAAGTTCCCACCGCTACATTTCCAGATCCACCCAGACTCGATTTCAATCACACACACCTGCCCAAATCCATAGGCTCCATTTCCTGCGGGTGGGGCCGAGTGGGTAAACCGCTCCGCGTCATACTCGCTGTAAACACCATGGGCATTTGGTAGGGGCAGCTTTTTCCCCTTCTCGGACTCCCATTTGGCAATGGCCAACTGACGGGCGGTGTGTCGCTCGAGATTATTCGGCGCGGTCCCGGCTTCAATCTCACTGACCACCCGCTCGAAGCGCTCGGGATCCAGCTGGCTGATTGCAACGAGAGCAGAGAGTGTATTGATGTTGGTCACGGCCCCGTTCTTGGTCAGTTCTGCGATCCGCGGATCACAAGAGTTGAGTCGCAGGATTCTTGACCAGAAGGTGGAGTTTCGACCAAAAGCCGCCACCAAATCCTTCTGCACCCGCTTAGAACCATCAGGGTTAGCTTCTGAAAGCCAGTTTTGCGCTGACTGAGCATATTCAAATGGAGTAAGGTCTTGCCGTTGCAGGTTCTCTGCCGCTTGGATCGCTCTGATATCGACCCCCTCTCCTTCTTTCACCATACGGTAAGGGATGGCATCCAGTTTGGCTAACTTCGCGGCTCGCCAGCGGCGTTCTCCAGCCACGATCAGGTACTCGCCTTCACGCTTCGGATGGGGACGGACAACGATCGGTTGGATAACACCATGGCGCAGAATGGATTTAGACAACTCACGCAGTGACTCCATGTCGAAATTCTTACGGGGCTGTTCAGGGTCACGGTGAAAAAGAGTAATTGCAGCTTGCTGTTCCATATACAAATCTCCTATGGCCACGCACCCCGGCCGACGGGTTCGGCATAACTTGCCGACCCACCCATAATAGCAGACTGCAAACTTAATGCAAGTTATATTAGGCAGAAAATGCCTGCTACGCTCTGGCAAAAATCGGTGTCCAGGTACGTTCCCTCACTCAACTGGCGCCTGACTTCATCGATCCCCCCCATGAGGTAAAGATCATCGCCGTCTGTAGGCCTCCCTTCGGTCGTTGAAAACTGAGGCACAAGCACCCTTGTTTTGAGGATCGCTGCTGCTTCACACGCCTTATGCACCCCTTTGTTGCCATGCTCAGGGGTATATCGGTCGTTGTCGGCCACGACAATACACAGCTCATCTGGCGCATGTTGTGCAAAGGTTTCAGCTACAGCAGGCAAGTTATCGGCGAACAGCGCAGCTTCAACACGCCAGCCGGTAGCCTTGTGCAGAGCGCCGCCAGTAGCAACCCCTTCACATAGCAGTTTCGGGGTAGGACGGTTCGCGTTCCCTATTGACACATATGACCCCAATGGGTTTAGCCCTTTAGGGAGGAATTTTCCGCCATCGGCCTGAATCCGGGTGTAGCCTCTGAATCTCTTCTCGATGTCTGTGGTCGCGATAGCAACAAAATCCATCTTTGACCTGCTCCAACCTGCCAGACACTCGACATCCTCTCCCTTTCTCACCCTGGCATGGCCGCAGCGCATTGGGAGTACACGGTGTAGGCCATCGAGACCTTTACGAGACCAGTATGGGAATTTTTCAGACGGCATCATCAAAGGCCATCCGTCAAATTGTGCCTTGCAGGCGATGAGGCTCACTTCTTGGCCTTTGGCATCCTGAGTGCTTAACCCAACATGATGGGGGAACTTGTCCTGTTGCTCTGGCTTCGAAACAGGATGCCCATTCCGCCAGTTGTTGAATTCATCCCACAGAGCATCATATCCGTTCCACTTGCCCTCAAAGTTCACGCTGTTCCGATAGTTCCTAAAGCTCACGACCGGAACCAGTAACCTTTCGGACGCTGTGCGGTTCAGGCGGTTTATAACCTCCGAGGTGTATACAGTCACAATGACCCGCCCTTTGTCCTCTTTGGAGGCGTAACTCAGTGCCTCCCCTCGATGGCGTAAGCTCTCCCTGGGAAATGGAGAAACTGTGATGTTGCATTGATCCCAAACCAGATTGGCTGCAGTAGCCAGGTTCGCCAATTTCCCCCATTGAGATTCAAGGAAGCGAGCCGGGTCACTTCCCCAATGCTCTTGGTAAAAATCACCAAGTGTCATTTTTTTCATTGCAACAGTCCTTCTCAGCCCAGATATGGGGCGACGAGCGCGCCCCACAAATTACACGCTTACACCTCGAGAATGAACCCATTGGTGCACCACCTCACCTCACCGCAGCCATCACGGTTGTTTTCGCAGAATCCTTGCCAATGCACACTAAGGCGATCTGCATTGGTACAGGTAAAGTCGAGGCGGTTGATACCTGTCCGACCAGTCATTGCAAATGCAACTGGCCGTAACTGGCGCGTATCCGCTACAGCTTCGCGGACTACATAGAGGGAGCATTTCCCGCGAGAGGAAGTGCCGATCTGTTCAAATATCTGGATGGGGTCGTTCATTTCATATCCTCAGGCCACGCACCTCGGCCGACAGGGTCAGCAATCATCGCTGACATAGGTATAATAGCAGAAATGAAACTTAATGCAATGTGTTTGCAGTACTGCAAACACTAGAAGGGGGCATTTGCCCCCTCCTTTTTGTCAGTCAATCGCTCTGTAGATAGCGCCACCTTCTTGATGCGTTGCAGCAAATTCCTTCAGACGCTCGAAGGCTTCAAAGACCTTGGGCTCGTTCTGGAATCGATAGCACAGCGTGTTCAAGGCAAAAAGTGTCACGATGACGCCTGCTGCATCCGGCGAAACCTTTTCGTCGAAGAAATTCCCAAATACAGAAATATGGATACTCTGACTGGTGTCGACGGGCCTCATGTACCATGTGCCAGTGAGGGAATCCTCGCAATACTCCCAACTCCCCCCCTGATACTCAGCACACAGGTTATCCATGAATGAAAAGACCAGGTTTTCCATGAAAATAGCACCAGTGCCCAAGGTGTTCAGCAGGCGAATATGCTGAGCCGATACGGTGTGAACCTTCAATGACTGACGCTCTACAACTGCAGTTTGCATACTTAAGACCTCCTATGGCCACGCACCCCGGCCGACGGGTTCGGCATTACGTGCCGACCAACATATAATAGCAGATATGAAACAAAGTGCAACTGCAATTTATCCTGAAGATGCCCGCTATCTTCATTACACCTCTGTCGAACCGACCCACTCATTTCCAAGGTAAGCATCGGCTCCCTGTAGTCTATGAAGCGGGATATTCTGTGAGCACAGTGCTTCGTGTGTCCAACCACCTGGGGGGGCTTTATATCGAAACAACACAACTGTTTTATCGAAGAGATCGACAATCTCCAGCGGCTCCATTGCGATCAGAGGAGTCAATAGCTCCGGCTCATCTCCAATGATATCAGTGATAAATTTCATGTTTCCCCTTGACGACTTCAGCACAGGTCATGACCAAAACACCATGTAACGGACTCACCAGTGAGCATGAGCAGCAGTACCCAGCATGCATATGGAATCTGCGCATCACCAGAGATCCAGCGTGCCAGCTCATCACTTGAGACATTGAGCATTACGTCTGGTTCGCCTACGAGCTCAAGCTCATGAATCTTTGATTCCACCTGCTGGCTCGTCGGCGTCTGCCATTGTGGGGGGGCCATGCGCACCCCCTTACCAGCCAGATAGACAGCTTGAATCTCCATCACTTCTCCTCATGAATAGGGGTGGCTTACAGCCACCCACGCTCCGCAAATGAAACACATTGTTCACCTACGACGATATGATCCAGCACTCTGATATCCACAAGCGACAGAGCAGAGACAAGACGCTCAGTGATAGCCCGATCTTGTCTACTAGGTTCAGCTATACCACTGGGGTGATTGTGAGCAAAGATAACAGCAGCAGCGTTGACTTTTAGTCCGTTGACCACAATGTCTCGCGGATTGACAGTGCAACTATCCAGTGTCCCTTGGAAGACCTCATCCAGGAGGACCATACGATGTTGATTGTCCAACCAAAGTGCACAAAATATTTCGCGGCACTTCGGGCGGAGATGTGTTTGCAAAAACGTATTGACCACGCCTGGAGAAGTAAATGCTTCTGAGTGAGCACAAAGCGCTCGCTTAGCGATCTGATTGGCCTCAGCCATAACGGCTAATTCCCGCTCTGAAAACATCTGAAATTGCATATTAAACACCTCTGGCCACGCACCCCGGCCAACGGGTTCGATATCACTTACCGACCTACAAATAATAGCAGATTGCAAACCGCCTTTCAATGCTTGCAGTACTGCAATGTCACCAGTTTGACCATCAGAGCCGACGAGCGCGCGCAGCGCAAGCGAGTATAAGGCCGCCCCTCCGTTGTTGATATTCGGGAAGGTGGCAGGTCGGCCGAAACTTCTTTGGAGTGTTTACCTGGGGCAGGCTCCCCCCCCTCCCTGCCAAACCGTATTTGCGGCCCGGGACAGGACAGTTACTACGGAGAGGGTGGGTCCGCTTGCGGACAGCGATATCAAGGCTGCATTTCTCTTAGGCATCCGGCCCTAGCGATAGCCCGAGACCGGAACGGGCTCGGCGAGTCTGCGGTCGGCGAAGCCGGCCGCATAGACGAGTGGGACGGACGAGCGCTTTAGCGCGAGCCGAAGGGGCCCCCTATTTACCCTGCGACATAGGGGATCGTTTGCGGATAAACGATTCAAGAGCCTGGATCATCTCAGCACTCTCCGGCCTCATCCCTTCGACATGCCAAGACAATGTCCTCCTGGGCACATCGAAGGCGGCGGCAATTTGAGACAGATTACCCGTGAATTCACAGTCCTTACCCACAAATACCGTCATCCCCCCCTTCAGTCCGAGAGCAGCTCTGACCTTGGCTATGCGTTTATGTAAGCCTGGCTGGGAGATGTCACTCTTCTTGGCAACAGACGCTTGAGATTTTCCATTGCACATAACTTGGACAATCTGCCGTGTAGACAACGGATCCAAACCTATTGCCGCACACGCCGTTCGGACTTCCCTAATCTTGAATTTGTACATGTTTTCCCTATGGCCACGTAACCCGGCCCCGGCTCAATGAACTTGGATGTTTTTCGGTTCTACGCCATACAGCGCCTGAAGTTCTTGGATAGTGGAGCTCAACAAATGATGGTCGTCGGCCTTGCATGGCCGAGTGACGACGGCTTTACTCTGCAACCCATCAAGATACTTGACGGACTTCATCAGAATTCCGCCCTGCACGTATTCCTTTGTAACGATGATCCGTTGTCGCATCTGTCGCAGCATCTCGTTTCTCTGCTTCTTCCACGCTCGAAATGCCTCAATGCCTTGAACACTTACCGACTCTATTGCGATGCCAACGGATGTTAGCTGTTGAAGTGCTATGCGATATTCCGAAGAGGCATTACTGCCCCCCGTCACTTTCCTGGAGTTTGCTGAAAAGACAACTTCACTCCCGCTCCTGGACATACAGGTTTGACGTCCCAGGGCCAACCACATTGCACACTGCACTGCTTCTTGCTGATGCTGTTCCATATTCGTCCTTAAGCCACGTAACCCGGCCACGGTTTGATTACTGTTGCTTCTGTGCAGCGGCGCGCTGCGCAGCATGAACCACACACTTCGGTGCCCACCCCTGCCGGCAGGAAAAGAGCTCTATGTCTTCGCCACTGAGCTCATGCAGGATTGCGGGCGATGAGCTCATAACTCTTTTAAAAGCGCCATCGTATTGCACGGCCACCGCGATTGCGTGCCCCAGCGAGCTGATATTGCAGTGCTGCAATTCTGATGCGGCAATACAACGACCATCAACGTAGTACGAGTCGACCACTTGTAAGCGATGGCCGGCCACTTCCCTGACCTCCACCACAGCGACCACCTCACGGCTCACCCAATAGGCTTCAGAAGCCTGCCATTTAACAATTCCATGCTGCTGGAGAACGGCGGCTGCACTCTCCCAGGCGGCCTCTTGAGTCGGTAGCGGATGCCCATACTCATAGAATGCTGGAGATCGCGATTGCCATATCCATCCTTCACGGTATGGGATGAGTTTGACTTGACGGACACGTAATGACTCTTGGAAATTGCTCGGCAACATAATGCCTCCTATGGCCACGCACCCCGGCCAACGGGTTGGACGTAATGTCCTTAACTACTTTCAGATATGTTGATCGGTAATGAGAATGGTGGCCCAAAGTACGGTTGCCCACTTGCAACAAGAAGCAACGCTGCAAGAAACTCACTCTGTTCTTTAGGACCGAAGCCAGCCGCTTTCATCATAGCGTCCAACCTTTTGACATCGTCCTGATGCATAAGGAACCGACGCTCTACAATGCCTTGAGCCGCACGTTTCCGGCGAACTTCAGCCATCCCGTCCTTAGGTGTGACACGTTCTTCAGGTCGGACTTTTGGCCTACCAGGCCCTCTAACATGCTCCACCATAATAAAATTAACGCCGTTATTTTTAATCTACATTACTCTTAATAATCATGAACGCAAGTGTTTTTTTATAATAGCAGACGTTGCTTGATTGGCAACATCTGCTATTATATTGGGGTGGAAAATGATTTCCGAACCCGTTGGCCGGGGTGCGTGGCCCTACTGGACATAACTATGCATTATCCAATTGTTCCCTATGATCCCCTTCCTGCTGCTGTCGCATACTCACAGCAGTATGTACTGAGTCGAAAGGTTGTCGGACAAATACCCTATGCAAAGGCATTTTTCCGGCACTTGACCGGTAGGAGTGACATCACTGCTACCTCACTACAGCGGATCATCCCACTCTACAACCAGAGGGCTTATCGGTACCTGTCAAAAGCCCGGATTCTGGATGCCCTTGATACAGCAATCGCTACCAGAGGTGCATTCTTCCCTCATCCACTTCCTCTGGATCTGCAGGATAGACTCTTCCCATATCAGGCTCACAGAAAGGAACAGCGGACTCTTCATCACATCGATATACACCTGGATAGGGACCGTAAAGTTGAGATGAAGCGTAGGTGCGTGCAACATGCGGCCTATGACACCGAAGTCGAACGGGCATGGCAAGCACTGTCTGGCATACCGAGGAAAGAGCTCGGTGCGTGGTACAGTGAGTGGAGCGAGCACGAGGTGAATGGTAATAACTTTTCTGATGACACCTTTCGGTCACTCCTCCGCCGGTGGCATAAAGGTCATGGCGATGGTCAATGGTCGTGGGAGGACCTTTACCATTCAATACCGACCTGGAAAGTGGTTCTTGATATGCAATTAGACGATACCGACTAGAGGAGCGAGTCAAAGTGAGCGGGAAAGTGAAGTTGTCTGATTTGACGTACATGGGAAAGGTGGAAGGGAGGCATGCCTGGTCATATGACGATAGTTGGTATTACTGGACGGAGAAATCGAATGTGGTGACCTCAGACCTACAGGGGAACCTGGTGATCTGCCGGCTGACCCTGAATCTATCTCGAAACACTCAGAACACCATACGCCCTTTCACGAAAAATGATGCCAAGAAAGCCATCGTGAGTACATTGAACTAGGTAAGAACAACTCCTGCTTCTCTTCGGCGGTATGTGAGATACCGCCGAACTTTGCAGTGCTGCAAACCATCATTTTGCTGAAGATAATCTCCCGATCACATCCCTCACTGCAGCGTCCATGCTTTTCTTCTGTGCGTCATTGTAGATTTGCCGATATAAGCGCTTGAATTCAGGGCTAGACGGGGGCAGGCCTGTCACTGTACGGAGCAGCTCAGAAGGCGTCCCTGTGATGCCGTTGACAGTGTATTGAACGCCCTTTCCAGATGCTGTTACGCCCACACCTGGGGCTCCTAGATAGGGTTGCTTGGCGGTCATCGCTGCAGCAACCTCAGACTTCACCTGCTGGACGGCCGCGGATTGGCTCAGGCTACGTTCAGGGTCATATCGATGATTCTTCAGGTTATGAACCCGCTTTACGGCGAAGGTTAATTCTTCGGCCGTCAAAGCTGGGAACGCCTTCAAAATTTCATCCCGGATTACGCCTCTGGGTTTTGCTGGATTGAGGATGTTGGTGATTGGCCGCAGTTTTGCAGATACCGCGGTGCGTGATATGCCCAACTTCGTTGCGATCGTGCTTTGGCTTATCCCCAACACATAGACCAATGTGGCAATCAGTTTGACTTCATCTGATATCGGGCCCAGTGAATCAAGAGTATCAGCGAGCGTCTTCTCCTTGTCAGGATCAGTCTGCTCCGTAGATGTGTGATGTTTGACCCACTCTTTCAGCATTTCTACACGTTCGCTCATCATCGCCACTCCTGTTACCGCAGCAAATATAATAGCAGACAAAGATAAAATCAAAACACTCCCTATAGGCGGTGTCGATAATACTGTTTTCAGCACACGCTTTTGATTTAGAATGTGGCAAAATGTTATTGTTGAGCTGATAAGGCATGCGTATGACTCATTCTGTATTGGTCTCTGATCGGAACATTTCTGTCGATACACCGGGCTATACGATTACCGGGTTTCCCTCAGAACAAGCCGCACACTTGTTCCTTTCCTTGGGTCTGGCCGTTCCCCCTCCAGCGGAGGATCCGTTCTATCAATACTTTGAAGAGCCGTTCACGTTAACCATCCAATTGGATGAAGGCCTGGATGTTTACGAATGATGAAATCGCCTGTGACTTCGCGGCTCGATACGCCAGAAACTATTCGGGCCACCTTTGCTCTCACATTGCCTCCTGAATGCCATCTGTCGATCTCCTATTTTTGTGAACCCCAACGGACAGAGATGACATTTGTCATCCGTGATAACCACATGTTGGAACTCACGCCAGTTCATAGAGCAATCGCCTCATTCAAATTAGTGAGTCATGCCCATTCTGCTCCAGAGAGCATTATTTTGGCTGGAGAGTCAGCGATGGCTCGGCTCTCAACTCAAGCTGGTGATGTTTACTCAATTGATAAAAGAGAACTCCCTCGGCTGAAAGAGTTTCTACAACAGATCCCGGGCATCCGCCTGCTTTACACCGCTAACGTGCTGGGTCATCTACTCAAGGATGGCTCGAATAAACAGCACGAATTCATAACCACTTTTTAGACCCCTGGAGAACCCATGAACAAGCATATTCTTGCGATCACACTGGCCTCAACTCTGGCACTCACAACTGGTTGCAGCGCGGTGCATACTGCCGTCGCAAAACGGAACCTCGATGTTCAAACCAAAATGTCCGAGACCATTTTTTTGGAGCCGGTGTCTCCGAGCGAAAAAACGGTTTATCTACAGATCAAAAACACCTCCAACCAAGATCTGTTGGTTGACTCGAAAGTAGTCCAGTCAATAACAGCAAAAGGCTATCGCGTTATCTCTAATCCAGAAGATGCCCATTACTGGATCCAGGCGAATGTGCTCAAAGTTGAAAAAATGGACCTGAGAGCAGCACAGTCTGCGTTGGAAGGAGGGTGGGGGGCCGGTGCCTTTGGCGCAGCAGCAGGCGCTTCTGTCATCGGCTACAACAGCAGTTCTACAGGCGCAGCTGTAGGCGCTGGGCTTGTTGGGGCGCTGGTCGGTGTCGCAGCCGACGCAATGATCGAGGATACGTCGTACACCATGATCACCGACCTGCAGATTGCTGAGCGCGTCCCGAATGGGGTCACTGTTGTGACCAATGACCGCACTAAGCTGAAACAAGGGACGTCCGGTTTTAAAGAACAAAGCAGCACGCAAAGTGGATCGCGTCAGAAGTTCCAGACAAGAATTGTTAGCACTGCAAATCAAGTTAACCTGGAATTCACCGATGCCAAGCCAGTTCTTGAAGAACAACTGGCGAAATCAATCTCTGGCTTGATGTAATTAATTGCAGTAACCACAACGAACAGTGTTGAAATTGGGGGCTATTAATACATTTATGGCCCTCAATTTATCATCTCCGCATGAGACATCTATGCATCATGATCAGAGCCATTCGCTCTGTACTGATCTCATAAGAAACTAGACCTAAACGACGACACATAACACTCGAAGAGTTAGTTACACAACCCACGAATGAGGTTCTAAAATCACATTTTTCTACGACGTTCCAACTCTCCAGATAAGAAGCTATCGCATTGAATCAGAAGGAAGATTATCTTTTGGTTAAAATTTCATTGTTTAAACAAACTAGGATTATTTTTTGTTGACAGTTATTTTTTGCTACCTGATACTTTCCTCCATCAAATCAACATTCGATTTTGCCACACAGCCATGATCATATTATTGGGGATGATTCAATAATGAACGAATTTCTTAAAGTACTGCTTAACGTGCGTAGCCTTCGTGCCGCTTTGCGTGAAATCTCCTTTGAACAACTGAAGGAAGTCCACGAAAAATTTCAAACTATTTTCGAAGAGCGCGAAGAAGCCGAGCTCAAGGAAATGCAAATCCGCGAAGACCATCAAAAGAAACTGGCTGAATACACAGAACTCCTGAAACAGGCTGGGATTGATCCGAGCGAACTCATACCTGCATCAGTGCCTGCAGGCCCTGCTGCCAGTACGAAAAAACAACGAGCTCCCCGGCCCCCGAAATACCGTTATATCGATGATGGCAATGAAAAGCTCTGGACCGGTCAAGGGCGCATGCCAAAGGTTATTGCTGACGCTGTTGCCGCCGGGAAGAGCTTGGACGATTTCCTTATCTAAAGGACTCTATGAAACGGGCAGAAACTATCTGCCCGTTTCAATATCTTATCCGTTTATCAGTCTATCCTCTTAATCCTCCATTCCTAACCTCCATTCCAACTATGCTCGGTTGATGGGCCCTCAGACATGAGTTGCTGAACAGGCTCATTTACTGCCTTACAGCAACGTCTAGGGAGATGCATCTCCCAGCAGCATGCTCCACTGGACCAGATCTCGCACCACCAGGTGATGACCCCGGCGCACCGCCACGCCTGGGGACTTAGCCATAGTCCAGCAGCACGCCAGCCGGATCAGATCTCGCACCACCGCGGAGAGGTAGGGGTGGGCTGACCAGCGAGGTGCCCCGAGCGGTTGCAGCACTGCAGCTCGCTCCTGCCCGCGATCACCCGCCCCAGGGAGCCAAGCCGCCGGACCAGGTCGCCCACCAGGTGATGACCCCTGTCTGCCGTCCAGCCCGGGGACATGGCCCAGCAGCACGCCAGCCGGATCAGATCTCGCACCACCGCGGAGAGGTAGGGGTGGGCTGACCAGCGAGGTGCCCCGAGCGGTTGCAGCACTGCAGCTCGCTCCTGCCCGCGATCACCCGCCCCAGGGAGCCAAGCCGCCGGACCAGGTCGCCCACCAGGTGATGACCCCTGTCTGCCGTCCAGCCCGGGGACATGGCCCAGCAGCACGCCAGCCGGATCAGATCTCGCACCACCGCGGAGAGGTAGGGGTGGGCTGACCAGCGAGGTGCCCCGATCGGTTGCAGCACTGCAGCTCGCTCCTGCCCGCGATCACCCGCCCCAGGGAGCCAGGCCGCCGGACCAGGTCGCCCACCAGGTGATGACCCCTGTCTGCCGTCCAGCCCGGGGACTTGGCCATCGCCCAGTAGCGCCCCACCGGATCAGATCTCGCACCACCAGGGAGAGGCTGGGGCTGCTGGCCAGCGGGGTACCTCGAGCGGTTGCAGCACTGCTGTTGTGCTCGCCCCTCTATTAAATTAAAACCAACCCTATTCACAGTTGAATATTTATTTTATTTAAAAGTGAAAATCGCATTGAACATTAGGCGGAATCCGCCTAATATGTAGTTAACGGTGGCACACAGAAAGCCACTCACCTGAGGGGGCTAGTAGATGCCACCGATAGGAACGAGATGAAACTTTCTGAATTGGCGACTATAAAGACAAACTTTCCAGAAGCTCATTTTTGGCTAGTGCGTCGAGGCTCTTTAAAAACCTGTGGCTCTGTGACAAGGGATTATAATCCTGAACACCTGGGAATAAGGGTGGAACGGCTTGACTTACTACTCCCCGATTACCTTTACTACTGTTTGATGCATATTCATCAAACCGGCCAATGGGAATCTAGAGCCACAGGAACATTGAGCTTAGTCAATATCAGGGCATCAGACGTTCGTAATATCGAACTGTCACCGCGATAGAGCACATGGGGAGGAATACTCCCCATGATATCAACAAAGGGGTAAAATCGTGAAAATTCAGTTACCTAGCATCGATAAACAGAAATCCATAGTGTATGAAATTGCAACTAGAGATGCGATCTCCCAGCTACAAGCCAATCTCCTTGCCCCTAAACTCCCCCCTCAGTCAGAGATCGTCGAATGGACGCTCCCTTCTGACCATTTACTTCGTGAAAATGAAGGTTGGGCTCCACCACATCCTGACATCGTCGGTTCATACTTCAGACATTTCCAGCACCATTTCCCTGAATATAACACTGATAAAAAACTGGCATTCTTGCTTGGCCTTTCTAGTGATAGGCGTATACGGGAGTTCAAATCCGGTGAGGCAAAAGTGCCATATGGTATTTGGAGGAAATTCCTTATATTAACAGGGAGAGTCCCACAGGATATTATTAAAGTTTTGGCATTTATGGGATGATTAATATCAATCTAACCTAGAGTATTTCCTATGATAAAACATCACAAACACGACAATGGTGCAGATGAAGTGGGTGTATATCTTCCACAGCATTACTACTCTAACCAGGTTAATTGGGCAACAGATAGGATCCCGATTAACCCTTACCAACGGGATGACTTCGATTCAACTCCCCATGAGAATCGAGATCCTTTAGAACTAGAACACTGGTGGGATATGCCATATATACAGACTTGTGAATGGTCAGACATTGGTAGCAGCAATGCTGAACATAGAGAAGAATGGTTCAAGTACTGGCCATCTGGCATCAGATATACCGTTCGCTGTCTCGATGGAGGGGCATGGGATCGCTCAACAAACCGTGGCAGTTTTGCCTCCCTGGAGCAAGCCGTTGCATCCATTATACCTGTGCAAGCTGGACATTGAGATGCGGCTTCTGTTCGCCGCAACGAACATGTCAGCAGGCAAGCGCAGCGCGGCAGGGGCACTTACCGGCAGCATCCATGTCAAATTTTCAACAACAAGGCGGGGCAGTTGTCCCGCTAGATCAGATCGCGCAGCTACTGGGTGGAACCTTGGCCCACCAGTGATTCCATTTCGGTGCAGTCACTGGCCAGCAGGGGGCCCCGGGCGGTTGCAGCACTGCAACTTGCTCCTCCCCTCGATCACTCCCTCCTGAGTGCCAGGCCGCCGGACCGGGCCGTCCACCAGGTGATACCCCCCCCTGTCTGCCGTCCAGCCCGGGGACATGGCCCAGCAGCACGCCAGCCGGATCAGGTCTCGCACCACCGCGGAGAGGTAGGGGTGGGCTGACCAGCGGGGTGCCCCGAGCGGCTGCAGCACTCTGTCGGTCGTCGTCAAGACCTGGCCAGTGGTCGCCATGACGACAGGGGGGCTATGTTGAGCGCCCCCTCTCAGAAACAGAAGCGGGGCCACTGGCCCCGCTTATTCTCGCGGAAAATTGCAGTGCTGCAAGCAGGAGGATCCAGGTTGCCCTTGATGGCCGGATTTGGGGCGGGCATTGGCCGCTCACCAATTAAACAAAGCCCCGTAGAAGCGAGGCCTGAGCGGGGATACACATTACAGCCCGTACTCACCCACTTCCCTCATCCATCTCACTTCGAACTCACTGGGAACCATCCACCCTCGTCGAGTGAGCGGTTGGATCCGGCTGGGCGGTAAGCGATGGCATCAGTTCGCCGTCACACACCCGCCAGCAGGCAAGCGCAGCGCGGCAGCCCTCCCCCGCTCCATCAGCTGCCGCCCCATTGGGCTTCAAACCCCGTGGAGAATATCTTTGCCAAGGCGTGGATGGAGCTGGATCTCGAGCGCCTGGGCATCCCGCGCTGGTCTGGGCACTCTGCCCGTGTGGGAGCGTCCCAGGATCTGGCGGCCGATGGATACAACACCCTGGAGATCATGCAGGCCGGGCGCTGGACCAGAGAGCGAATGGTGATCCGCTACTGCCGTGACATTCTGGCCGGCGAGTCAGCTATGGCCCGCCGCCGAGCTGGGAAGGGGTGAAGTCGTCGATGCGATGCAAGCCACGCCGTTGCTGGGTTTTCTTGTCGAAATAGGGAAAAAATGTGGGGTATCGTCGATGCGGTGATATGACAGTGAAGCCCCGGCCAGTTCGCCGGGGCTTCCTTATCCTGGGCATGTTGCGGCAGCCCCGCTAGCTCTCACTTATCTACACCTACCGCCTCGCTCGGCTTGCCCTCATTAGGTACAACTTCTCCATATCGGTTGAGGGTCATCTTTTCCCAGCGTTTCTCTGGAATCGTCAATTTAAAGTCCGGGCTATCAACTGGTCTCCCTGGTGGTGTGTAATTGGGGTCTGGCTTACCAAAAAGGACGCCAAACCCATGAGCCGGCTCACTGATCACCCGCTCCTCCGGCGGCTTACGGCGCAGCTGCTTCTCCTGGGCATCACCACATGCCACCAGTGCGAGGGAAAGGGGTAGGGCAATCGCTATTCGCTTCATGCCACTATTTCGTGCTGCCTTGTTCGCTCTTACTGGCAACCCCATGGCTCGGTGCCTTGAGGGGATCATTTGCAAGCGTCGCCTGGGATGGAGGCGCTTCGGGCTTATCCAAAAAGCCTCCCTCCACGAGCTCCCCTTTTACCTGGTACTTTGGCGAACCGAAAAGGACACCCACTCCATGATTGGAGGGGGTGATACCTGGCCTTTCCTCCTTCGGTAGATCTGACCTGGTGTAAAACAGGGTGGCTATGGCCAAGACCCCTACTGTCGCCAGGAGAGTGACAGCCCAGCGAGCTCTCACTTATCTACACCTGCCGCCGCGCTTGGCTTGCCCTCTTTTTTGCTGATACTGACCTCTTCCCAGCGGTCCTCTGGGAGAGTCACTTTAAAGTCCGGGCTATCAACTAGCCTCCCTGGCGGTGTGTAATCGGGGTTTGGCTTGCCAAAAAGGACACCAAATCCATGTGCTGGCTCACTGATCACCCGCTCCTCTGGCGGCTTACGGGGCTGTTTCTTCTCCTGGGTATCGCCACACGCTGCAAGTGCGAGGGGGAGGGCTAGGGCTAGGACAATGACTATTCGCTTCATAAGGTCACTTCCCTGGTGATTGCTGGTAGATGCGACGAACCCTACCAGGGGCGGGGGCGTTCACGTAGAGGGGGCCGAGCGGCGTCCAGTTATCGGAGCAGTGAACATACTCCGTCATCAGCATCTCGTTTTGCTCCTTGGACAGTTTGAGGTCACCGCTTCCATGCCACAGGCCCAAGTACTGGTCGAATAAGAAGGCCAGCGCCCCGGGAACCGGCTCAGACAGGGGGGTGAGCGGAGCTCCGCTTTCCTGCGCGATAGTCTGCATAAGGTGGCCGGCGAGCAGCTGCAGTTCAGGTTTGACCGTGCGCGTCATGATCGCGTTGGCCACATAGCCCACCATTGGCGCGTCGCTCTTGGATACGACGGAGAAAGAGCTGATGGTCGGCTTTATCTGGCTGCTGTCTTTCGCATATCCCTTGTATAGGGGGATAGCTTCCTCCTGGAGCCTGGCGTTGGCTGCAGCCTGGAATCTCTTATAGGCTGCGTCATCACCAAATTTCAGGATGGCATCATAGGGGCGCATGATTGGCGTCTTCTCAACTTGGTCTAGATACCCGCCGCCAACGTCGCTATGAGTACCGAATAGCGGGAGTTCCGTGTGGTCTGGCTGTACGGAGTTAAGCGCAAAATTGAGCCGGTACTCGTCCTTGGCGGCGAGCTGGACAACCTTCTCCGCGGCCCCGGGAGCAATGTAGAGGCGAACTGGCGCATTCTCGTCATTGCTGGCGTCCAGGCCTATGGCTGCTACGGTATCGAAGAGGCCAACGAATGCGACGTGCACCTGGCGCCCCAGGTTCAATTCCAGAAGGATGTTCACGAAATGTCGCGCAGCTGCAGCGCCCCGGCTAAAGCCGAAGACATCCACAGATACCGGGCCGGCGGGTAGGCTGGCGATCATGGTGCTGATCTTGGCCAAGCCTTCCTCTGACCTGGCTATGACGCCAGTTGCGCCGGTGCCGAAGGCCATGTCTAAATTCGAGTCGGCTTTGCCGGCACTGGTGCCGATCCCCTCGATGTAGATTGCTGGGCCGGTATAGGCTTGATGCAGCCGGGCAATGTTGGTTGGGCCGCCGTCGTATGAGGATTCAGTGCCTATCAGCTTCTCTATGGATTTGCAGGCTACCTCGCTTGCCTCTTCACACAGCGCCCTGAGCTCGCTGTTGTGTCTGTTGTTCTGGGTGCCATCGAAGAAGATGCCGATCCGATGTTCCGTGGGGTCAATCAGCGGGACAAGAGGGGTCGCCGGCGAACTGGTGGGAGCTGGTGCTGGTGTTTCTGCGGGGGCGCTGGCTGCTCTCGCCCGGGGCCCTTTGTTGTCGCCGACTGTCGTCCCCTGGGCGGGGAGTATGGTGTTGCTCATCGGCGGACAGCCGCAAGCGACATAATCGCCCTGCAGTGCGACCGGCCCGCCCGGGCCGATGATGGAACGGGGGCCGACGGCGACGATAGGGCCCTGTCCGACTTTGCAAGCTGGGCAGGTCGCTATCATCCCGATATAGGTTGTTGGCGCCCCTTCGGTGAGCCAGCCGCCATCACCATCCTGGATCACCCCTCCCGTGCTTGTTGGGTCCCCTTT
Source organism: Aeromonas sp. QDB34 (assembly GCF_027705405.1). Taxonomy (NCBI): domain Bacteria; kingdom Pseudomonadati; phylum Pseudomonadota; class Gammaproteobacteria; order Aeromonadales; family Aeromonadaceae; genus Aeromonas; species Aeromonas sp. QDB34. The sequence continues at coordinate 42,476 of NZ_JAPDBT010000027.1, forward strand.
CCGCGCTACATTTCTCATGGCATTCCTCCGTTATGGGACTGACATATTACTTCAAATGGAGCTGATGAACCCTGAATGAGGCTGAATTGTGAGCTGTGCCACGTCACCGACTGTCGGTGGGGTTTGAAGCCCAATGGGGCGGATCTGTACGCTAAGCAAATTTATCCACCAATTCATAAATTATCAGACATAGTAAAACGGCTTCGTTTGAGTGTCCATTAAATCGTCATTTTGGCATAATAGACACATCGT
>NZ_JAPDBT010000028.1:0-35465 GCF_027705405.1 Aeromonas sp. QDB34
GAAGAGGATGGTGGTGATCAGATCACCGAGTCCTCAGTTAGTTCCATTCAAGCTGCATCAATTTGGGAAACAACGCCCCAGAGAACTAAAGTCGTGGAGTGAAATATCTGTAATTGCGGCATAATCAGAAATAACTGACGGGGTAGATAGCGATACACGGCGCCAAGTGGTCCCACCTGATGAAGTTAATGCTCCAATTGGGACATCCCCTTGCAGCATATCCACAACAGATGAAAATGATATTGGTGTTATATCGTTACTACGGTCAACAAACCCACCGCTAGTCGGATCAGTTCCTGGAGCAACCCAGCCAACTGGTCCTGTGTATCCTTTTCCTGTTGTTTCATCAATTCCAACATCACTAGCGGTGACGATGGTGAACCCACCTTGAAACGTTCCGACAACATTGTATCCAGCTTTTGCATAGCTGCGGCGCAGGGCCTCACTGGCACTCATAGCCTTCGAAACACGTAGAATGGCCTGCAGCAACTGATCATCATCCGCCTTGCTCGGTTCAATCCCAGCTGCTTCCAGCACGTTCAGCATCTCGTTGGTTATCTGGTTGAACCAATCACCACCAGGAACGGTGGGAGGAACACCCTCTCCACCCTCAGTAAAATACTGGCGAACTGCGGACGCAACCGGTCTGCGGGCAGGTTCAACAGGTACACCACTACCACGGTCAGGCCAATACATAGTTACACCTCGTAGTTAAAGTCGTAGTAAAAACCCGCCAGTTTCAGGCGATTGAGCACGCATTCGAGCACCAGTGGCGCATTGCCCCGCAAAGGGGTCAGCACGTTGTCCAGGACCGTGAAGAGGTCTTCTGGCATGTCGAGCACGTCCACGCGCAGCACGAAGCGCGTAGAGGCGGGATAGAGTGGATAGTTGACGTCTCTGAGCACGTGATGGGGCCACTGCTCATAGACCTTGACGGTGAAGCCCAGGGCGGCGGCGATCTGCTCAATCATCCAGGTCTGCAGGCCGCCTTTACGGTGGTACTTCTCGACCACGGCAGCGCGGCGGCGCTCGAACGATTGCTCTGTTGCCTCGCACTCGGGCAGCGCCAGATAGGCTTCCCACTCTGGCAACAAGAGGTTGGTGGTCTCGGGCCGCATTTCCAGCAGCAGCTGGTCTGCACTGAGTTCCAGATCGGCAAGGCGCTTGGCAAAGCCCATGACATACTTCGGCAATGAAGCATCGATATCACGTGGCCAAGCGCGGCCACGGGGCATTTGCTGCTGGAGTGATTCACCCCATTGCTCTACAGCGTGGGCCATGTGATCACCCCGATGACGTTCAATTCATCGATATCAGCCGGCACATCAGCAGCCAGATCCAAGGTGTAGTTATTCACCCCGGCCGCTGAGCCAATGGCAGTCTGAATTTTGGTAAGCAACAAGGTATCGCCGGGCTGGAGCGTGCGTTCGTAGCCATTCAGGTTGGCCTCAATGGCCGCACGAATTTCTGCGCTATCCGGGATCGGCGTGATGGCCAAGTCCGTTACTTTGAGCAATGGACCGATGAAGACCGGCTCGATGCCACCCGGGCGGCCAACCAGAACGCCAGTGGCCGGATCAGGATGGCGGAACAGATAATCCATCATGAATTGCTGGTCTGTCGGGGTCGGCAAGATGTCAGACCGGTCATCAAAAACCCAGCCGATACCGACCGTTCCTCCGCCCTGCCAAACGTCATAGGCCCACGCCCTGGTCACGCCAGATACTTCGCGCATCCAGGCGACGTAATCGGCTACAGCGCCCCCCATGGGAGGGTTGCGCTTGCGGAACAGCAGGCGCTCAAGCAGTTCGGCGATGGGTTCGATGTCTGCCCCGCCGCTGATGTCGCCACTGACGCCGTTGGACTGCAACCCGGGGACGGGGGTTACCAAGGTCAGCACTTCGCCTGCGGCCAAGTTGCCACTGGCCCCCACATCGACGGCTTGCACCTCCACGGCGACGGTACCACTGCTGGGGCTGGCGCTGGCTGTCACGGCATACTGACGACCATCCTTGTGTTGCAGCACGGTACCGACCGGCGCAAGCACCGTGCCGTTGAGGGTGGCAGGGCCTGCGGCATAGGTGGCTTGTTTGCGGATGACCCCTTCAAACTGGGCCGTCTCGATGATGGTCTGATCGTCTGACTCGGTGGTCGGGATGATCTGGCGAACGATCCACGCCTGGTGGTCGTAGGCGTCACGAATGGCGGCACTGACCGCCGTGTTCAGCGCCAGCTCGATACCGAACTTGGGCAACACGGTGCCCAAGCTGGCTTCAAGATCCAGCGCTCCGCTGGCGATGAGTTGGCGCAGGGTGGGCACGCTATACGGCATTGGCTTGCGCCTCCCAACGTTGCTTGATGCTCAGGCTCAGCTCGCTGCCATCTGGGCGAGTGATGGCGATATCGAGCTGCAGCATCTGAAATTGCGGAATAGACCCGGTGACGGTGACGAGCTTGGCGTAATCGGGCTTTAAATGGCGGTCGAGGGCGGTTTGCGCGTAGGTAACAGCCTTGTTGCGCACGTCGGTGGTGAGCTTGGCGCGGTCGAGCAGCCAGAGCTTGCTGCCCCAGGGTTCGTCCGCGAAGGTGTCCCCCGGCCAGCCACGGCGATCGCTGGTGCCATCAGGCAGCACATCGGACTCGTCGGCACGGGCATCGGTGAAGAGGATCTGCAGGACCAGGGTTTCCAGGCCATCATCCTGACGCAAACCGGCCGAGGTGATGTCGATATCGCCTCGGCCGGTTTCGTTGTTCCAGATGATTGCTGTGGTCATCGCCCCTCACACAGGGGCGCCAACCCCCTCTTCATGGTCATGACCGCTGAGTGAGATACCTGACGCCGTCACATCTTCATCAGAGGTGATGGGGCCGGTGACATGCAGCGGACCTTGAATTTCGTTATCAGGGGAGATGATGGTGAATTTTTCAGTGGCGTTGAGAGTGACGGTTTTCGCTTCTATTTCAATGACCCCGTTCTTGCGCAGGATGATGCGGTGGCCCTCCAGATGGTACAGGCAGTTGTCCCCCGCCTCCAAGTCTTTGGGGCGCACGCCCTTGTCTTCGACCGCGATGGCCACAAGGCCAGCACGGGCCCCACCGATGCCCAGCACGATGGCCTCAGACCCTGCTGGCGGCACGCTGGTGTGACCGTAGTTCTGGAAGCGCTCGACATCAGAGGCGGCCTCGTCGGCCAGCACCTTGAGCTGCAACCCCTGTCGGTTGAACGAGTCAGTCACGGCCGTGACGATGGCCCGGTCTGCGATCAAACGCACCCGGCGCCAGAGTGGGGAAATCAGCTTCTGCACATCGCGCAGGGTCACCATGTGGTTACCTCCTTGGTCTGCTTCTTGACGACCTCAGCGGGGATCAGCATGGCTTCACGCGGGGTCAGGTTGAGGATGGCCTCCCGGCCGTTCTTGTCGCTTTCCATCAGGGTCACGGTGACAATCAGCCAGCTCTCGTCCAGGCCCTGGATCTCGTCCTTGATGGGGCACATGCGGTTGATGCGCCAGAGCGGCCCCTGGTCGCCTTCTATCCCCTGGGTGCGCCATCCTGCGACCGTGATCTCGGTCTGGGTGCCTTCACCGATACTGCGCTGCTTCTGCCACTGGCCGCGCTTGCTGGCCCCGGCTACGGTGGTGACGTCTTCGGCGATGATGATGCGGGGTCGATAGCGGGTGACATCAGGGTCTTTGATGACAGCCTTCTGGCCGCCGATGGTGGCGGGGGCCGCGTTATCCCAGGTCGCACCGCCCGCATAACTGCTGCCTTTAACGATCCATTCTGATGCCCGGTCACGCATGCTGAAGTTGCCGCGAGCGGCCAGGATGTTTTCGCCCAGGATGAGGCTGGCCCCCATGTGGGTATCACTGGCCTGGGTCAGCACCAGTTGGCCGCGTTCGTTGGTGGTGAGCAGCACCGCCCGCTGCTTGGCCAAGCGATCGAGCAGCTCGAAACAGGTCTCCCCCTGCTCGATGGTGACGCGGGGGAAGGCATCCCCCAGGTCACACTCCACAACCACCTCGATATCGAAGGGGGCGCAGACGTCCCGGGCCACCTGGTCGAGTTTGACACCTGACCAGGCACCGGCCTTGAAGATGGCCGAGCAGTCCACCAGATCGCTGGTCTTGCTGCGGCCGCTGACCACCCAGCTCACCTCCCGGGCGTCATAGCTGGGGATGAAGTCATCGACATAACCGGTCAGCACCAGGTCGTTGCCGATATGCACGGTGCAGGCGCTCAACGGCTTGATGACCATCTCGCCGGCGCTCTTCCATTTGCGGGTCAGGCTCAGTTCGAAATCGCCGGCGATATCGCGCAGGCTGCGGGTGATGCGCACCTGCTGCCAACCGCCATAGATTTGACCATCGACGCGCAGGGTGATGGGCTCAGCCATTGGTCACCTCGTCGAGCACATCCACCCGGGTGCTGGGGGTGATAAAGGCTGGATCACGCAAGGCGTTGCTGCTGACCAGGCGATCGCGGTATTCGGCATCGCCATACTGCTGCCATGCCAACAGGGCTGACGGAGTGGTGGTGGCCAACACCAACTGGCGGCGGCGAGGCAACTGGGCACCGCGCTCGCGGCTATCGTTCAACAGCGCGAGGCGCAGATCCCGCAGGGCACGCCAGATCTCGCTCTCTTCGGCTTCCACGGCCTCGGCCGCCAGCTCGGCCAGCCGGTTGGCCCATTCATTGGCCATGCGCTCCAGATCGTCTGCCGTGAGCTGCACGTTGCGATCAGCCCCCACCACGCCGTTCATCACGACCGGGCGGCTCAGCGGGTTGTTGACCTGGTCACCGGTCAGCGACTGGCCGATGGTGACGGTGCCTGCCGGGTCGTTGGTGAAGTCGCGATCTGTGCCCAGGTTGGCACTGGCAATGGCACTTGTTGCGGCGGTGGCCGAGGCCCGGATCACCAGCTTGGTGAACTCCGCACCATTGGCCAGGGCGGCGCTCTGTTCGGCAGCAGTATCGAGGGTCGAAACAGACGACGCGCTGCCTGTCGTGGCATCGCTGAGGATGCCGCTCGGCAGGCCACCGGTGATCGCCAGTTCTGCCCGCATCCCATCCCACCGGCGGATCACTTGGTCGTAGACAGAGAGCGCCCGGATGGGGTCGGTGACGACGCCCTTGATGTCTTCGACGATGCCTGTCACCTCGCGGGCCAGCTCGCCAGGGTAAGCCAGCAAGGTACCCACGCTGTCTTTGGCCCGCATCAGGCGATCGGTCCATTCTCGGAACTGGGTCGGCAGGCTGGGCAAGCCACGGGTCAGCTCGTCCAGATCATCCAGCAGGGTATCGACCATGGGGCCCATGTTGTCGATGCCGGTCAGGAAGTTGTCCAGGAAGGATTGCTCGGTGGCGCCATTGGCGGCATCGGCGGCATTGCCCAGGGTCGCAGCGGTATCGATGGCGGCAGAGGGAAAGAGCGGCTTGCCTGCCTCCCACACCGTGAAGGTGACATAGGCGACGCCGTCTTCTTCGTTGTCCAGGCGATGGCTGACATCACCGACTTGCACGGTGCGTACACCCCACCAGGGGTGGATCATCTCGCTGGCACCAGGCTGATTCAGGGCGGCCAGCAAGGTGCGGAGTTGATCCAGGTAATCGTTGCCGACCAGCTTGCCGGTGATCTGCTCGTTGGTGATCGCCGCGCCGTTGTCTTCGGTCCAGCCGCTTTCACGCTTGGGGTATTCGCGGGGAATGGCGCGGCGGCCGCCCTTGCCATCCACAGTGTTCAGCAGGAACTCAACGCCCCGAATGGAGGCAGTCAAACGCTCTTCAAAGCTCATGCAAAGCCTCCTTACGGCATCAGTGACGGGCCGTTATCCACGCGCACCTGCATGCCGGGGGCAACGTCGCGGGAACGGACGGTGATGCGGTCATCGCTGACCTTGATGTCGATACCAAGATTGTCAGGACGCGGGGGTGGCGTGATATCTCTGGTGAAAAAGGCCTTCATCTCATCGAACACATCGAGTATGCCGGGAGCAGGAGAAATGCCATCCGTACTCAGATTAAAAAGGCCGGTCCCCTTATCTGCCAGCTCCTTTGCGCGTTCTTCCGCCCTGCTAAATTTCGGTAAGCCACCCAGTTCAGGGATAAGTGACACGCCATATAGCGCAGTACCGCCGGCGATCAACTTCTGAACATTGAGTGTTCCCTTGTTGCCGGACTGATTGCCTGCTGCGGGCAGAGATCCATCACCGAATCCAGAACCAGGCATGTTGACTACATAGACGGGGGTAGCGCCCAGGTTGCTGATTGCATCGCCCATACCACCGGCGCCACCCTTCCCTTTGCTGAAGATAGCCCCGGCGGCCCAGCCGCCAACAGACATGGCCCCTTTGGCTACTGGTGCCAGCAATCGACCGCCTTTGTTTAGCAGATAGATGCTGCCCAAGATCTTGGCCAGATTTTCATAACCTCCGACCATCTCAGCGATACCATTGGCGGTATCACCGACAGACTTGAGCACAGGAATCAACTCAGCTCCCAGCTCCTTGGCATCACGAATTGCTTCAGCGGCAGCCTTGAAGGAATCCACAAGATTGCCGCCAATCTTTTCGACCAGTTCATCGTATTCACCGGTCTTTTTCATCTCGTCCAATTGCTTGAGCAGCGAACCAAGCTCCTGCTTGAGCACAGTAAATGCGCCGCTATCCATCACATCGGTTTTGAACATGGTCCAGCTGTCACCCATATTGGAGATCATGCCGTTCCAACTCTCCATCTGGGTTTTCGCTGCCCCCTTCGATGCCAGCCCCATCTGGTCGATAAGGTCCTTGATCGCTTTCCTGGTCAACTGACCTTTACTGGCCATGTCCTGCAATTGCTGGGTGGTGTAACCAAGGCCGTTATTCTTGCCCAGTTCCTTGCTGGCCTTCTGCAAGTAGTCCCAAACTGGCACGCCACGCTCCAGCAGCTGCAGCGCCTCTTCGCCCTGCAGTTTACCTTTTGTCCATGCCTGACCGAGTGCCAAAGCAATTCCATCCAAGGTTTCAGCCGTGCCGCCCATCATGGCGGCTTGGTCGGCAATGGCCTGCATGGTGCCATCCATCGGATCGAGGCCGAACTCCTTCAACCGGACGAACGAGTTGGTCACCTCGTTGACGGCATAGGGGGTTTCTTGCGTGAATTGTTTGATCCAACTCATCGCCTGGGCGCCACCTTCCGGCCCACCTTGCAGCTTGTTGAGCATAATCTGATACCGCTCGAACTCAGCGGCAGTCTTGATAAATGTGCGCTCAAAGGCGATAGCAGATGCTGCACCGGCCAACACCAGCCGATTGCCGAAGGTATCAATGCCCTGACTGGTAGCGGCCATAGTTGAGTTCATCATTGCCAGTGCATTCTTGCTCTGGGCGGCGAACTGGCTCATTGACTGGCCATATTGACGGGCCTTTGCGGCCATATTGCCAGCCAGATTGATGACGATATCGGTGACAAGCTTATTGGCCATGATGACCTCTATTTACGACGGGATGGTGATGGCGGGCGGCTGAGTTGTTCATGGATCTTGAACAAGCGGCGGATGGAGTAATACTTCAGCTCGCTGATTGGGAGGCGATTCCCCATGAAAAAGAGAAACGCCTCCAATGGTTCAGCCAGCCGCTTGAACTCGCCCCCGTTTGGCAATCTCCTCCAGCACCAATCGATCAAGCTCTGCGGCTTTGGTTTGCAGCAAGGTCAGGTCATCACGATGAAGATTGCGCAACATTTTCATATTCAGCGGACCTTGAATTTCGCCAATATATTCCACTTGGCGACACAACATATTCAGGCCCATACGAACGTCTGATGTGTAAGCAGCAACCTTTCCGCTGGCTAATTCAACAACCTGCTCAGCTTCAAGTTGCGAATCAATAATGTCGCTGGCGGTTAATTCTCGAAGGCCGACTTCTTTTTCATAAGTCACCTCGCCATCAGAACCAGTGACTTTATAACCATGCTCAAGATTAAAGGTCATGACGGCCATAGTTAAATCCTTACAATCTTGCGGCCCATGAAGCTGGTTTTAATGTCACCAGACTCTTCATTCAGGGTTGCTTGGCCGCACACACAACCGGTCATCATATAACTTACGCCGTTATCACCTTCCCAAACCAATTGGGCATTACTGATGGATTTGATATCGATGATATCTACATCTTCATCAGCGGCGATGGAAAGGTTCTCGATCTTTGGCGGCAAATATTTCTTGGATTCACCCCATACCACACCCGGCCCTACATGTTGGGTCCAATCACTGCCACCCGGGTCCAGCGTGGCGCCGCCCTTGGTCTTGAGCTGCTTGCCGTTGGCACGGATGGTCACTTCACCCAGGATTTGTCCCATGGTGGTCTCCTTACAGTTTGAACTGGATCAGGGCTGCGAAGACGCGCAGCTGGTTGACAACGTCCGGGTGGCAGACGCAGTTGAGGCGGTTGCGATCGCTGGTGTCGCGGGTCACCTCCAGGGTCTCTTTGAACAGGTCAAAGTTTTCCATCAGGCCCGCACTCACCCAGCCGAGCGCCACTTCCAGGATGGCTTCCTTCATCAGTTGCGGCGTCACTACCGGCTGCGCCGGGTCGAGCAGCGCCAGCACGTTATCATCGGCCAGCTTGTGGCGCGGGTAACGGTTGGTGACCATCACCTTGATGTCATAGCGCATCTTGCCCAGGGTGGCCGGGGTGGTGATGTCCAGGTAGCTGGGGTCGGGGTCGCCGTAGCTGTTGAGCTGGTACATCGAGATCTCGCGCTCGATGGCCACCACGTCGCCGGGCTGGATCTGGTGGGTGGCGATGCCGGACTTGAGCAGGTTGTTGCGCTCGTCAAAGGCGAAGCGGTCTGCCTTGGCCGGGGCCAGGATGCCGGGCAGCACCAGGGTCTGCAGCGGCCGCGCCGGATCGATGGCCAGGTGGTAGGCCGCGATGCCGCAATAGCTGGCCGCCCACTCCCATACCGGGCTCGGCGACTTGCTGGTGCCGATGCAGGAGATCAGGAAGTCGTTGCGGGCCTCGCCGAAGGTGATGGTTTCGCCGTAGGTACCCCGGAACGCGGTATAGGCGATGGCCTCGCTCATCTTGAGCGGGCCCCAACGTTCGAGCAGCTCGTCACGCAGGGTATTGAGGCTGGTCGTGTCGTTGAACGGCATCATAATGTGGTTGTACCACTCATCGGGCATCGCACCGATGACCGCGGCCATGTCGGGGGCGCCGGATCCACCGGTCATGGCCACGGTGGTGATGGTCACCCCGGGCGGCAGCTGCTCGCCGGCGTTGTAGTTGTAACGCAGGTCGATGCTGTTGCCGGTCAGGCCCTTCCACTTCGCGGTGATGTTGACCTTGGCGGTGTCGACCCCATCCACGGCGGCGGTCACCGGCAGGTTTTTGGTGGCGGTGATGGCGGCGGCCACATTGGTGGCGATGGTGGCAGCGGTGGCGGCAGCGGCCACGCCCACCTGGACCAGCTGGCCAGCGATCAACAGATAGAGGGTGCCCGCCTGGGTGGCGGGGCCGGTGAACTTGAACGACCCGGCCGCCGCCGCGCCGGCGCTGATATCGCCGATGGGCAAGGCGAAGGTGCGGGTGTAGCTGTTGGCCTTGCGGTAGCGCTTGGCGGCCAGCGCCATCATGGAGCCGACACCGAACAGGCTATCGATGGCCGACTCGCTGACCGGCACCTCGACCACCTGCAGCGGCGTGGCGGTACCGGCGTCGCCGCCCGCGTCAATCATCTGGCCGAACAGCATCACGTTCTGATCCTGGGCGATGTTGCCGCTCAGGGCCTGGCTGTTGTCGATCTCGATATAGACGAGCGGCACGCGCACGTCATTGGGGATGGTTCCGAGAGCCATGGTCACTCCTTCACTTGCGGTTTCTTGGTGGCCTTGGCGGCCGGTTTCACATGCTCGACATCGCCATCGGCGAGCCGCTTGAGCCAGAAGCTGGTGCGCGGTACCCGCTCACCCTCGGCGGCCAACTTGCTGCCATCCGGCTTGCGGAGGGTCAGCCCTTCTTTCGGTTTCAGGTGCAGTTCCACGGGTGCTCCTATGGGGTGGGGCCAGGCAGGTTGATCGTTGCCTCGCAGACGGGGGCGCCATCGGCCAGTTCGGCCTTGAAGTTACAGCGCAGGAAATCGTCCAGGGTGGCTTCGTCGATGGGGTCATCCAGTGGCCAGTCCTGGCGCCAGGTCACCGACCAGATGGCTAGCCCCAGCTTGTCGATGGCGGAGGTGTAGAGGTTGTCCGCCCGCAGACCGTCAGGCTTTCCGCTGGCGCTGGTACCAACCCAGCCGCCCGTGAGCATCAGCGCCTTGGCCAAGCGGCAGGCGATCACCTCGGCCCGCTGGTCTTTGTCATAGGCAAACTGTTTTGCGCAGAAGACGAAGGCGACGAACTCGACGGTGCCGATCAACCGGCCGCCCTGGTTCTGCATGGCCACTACCCGCTGGGCGCAGATGCGGATGCCGCCATCCTTGCCACTCATCCAGCGCTTGATGTCGTCAGCCTCGTTGAAGCGACCGATATGGCGCTCCACGGTCTGGACGCGGTCAATCTTGCGATCGGCGCCGGGGCCGGTCGCTTCCAGGTAGGGCTTGAGGTACTCCACCACGGCCTCGCAGGCCGAGACGGTACTGCCGATGGTGCCAAAATCCGGGCGGCTCATAGGCCTGCCTCCTTCATCACGTCTTGCCAGAATTCGCCGATCACGGCGAGCAGCTCGGTCTGGTTGTCACTGGAGAGCCCCAGAAACTCGCGCTGGGGGATCTCCATCTGGCGGGTGAATGCCCCCACCGATTGAGAAACCGGAGACTTGAGTGCCTTGCCAAATGCCTGGGTGATACTGCGGAGATGCGCGGGCACCTGCACGGTGCCGCTGAACCCGTCTTGATGCACCCCGGCATAGGCCAGTGCCGAGCCCACCCGCACGCTATTGCGCTGCACCTGGTATTCGATGCTGTCGAGCAAACCACCTTCACCCTGCAGCAGACTGTTCCCACCATGGCGGGTCTTGGCATAGTCCGTTGACCAGGGCGCCCAGGGTGTGCCGTCAGGGGCTGTCTTCTCGTCGCTGATGCGGCGGCGGGTATAGTCCTCGACTTCGCCTCCGATGAGCTTCAGAAGTTCAGCCTTGTGGTCGCTGCGCCCCAGGGTCTCTAGCAGGCGCTGATAGCGGGCCAGCTCTTCGCCATGAGTTGATACCTCGACCGAGACGGCCATCAGAGCACCCCACGCAGTGAGTCACGGGTGAACAAGCGCTCGCCTTCTTGCACCAGCTCGACCTTGCCGACAGCGCCCTCGGGTGGCATGTCAGGGGTGGGCAGGCCCAGATCCACCTTGCCGGCCGCAATCTCTTTCACCTTGGCGATGGCCCGGTCATAGCGGTCCTGGAGCAGGTCAGTGACCTGGTTATCCCGATCGCCCAGCCAGTAGAAGGCGATGACCACGGCCTGGCGCTTGAGCAGATCCGGCACGGTCGGCAGCGGCAGCACAAAGCGACGAGACAGGTAGCCGTTGATTTCGTCATCAGCGGTGGCCAGTGCCTCATTGATCCAGGTGTCGTTGAGGGTGTCGGTCGAACGATCGAGGGCGAAGTTGTAGAGCATGCCCTCGTCACGGTCGATCAGGTCCTGCTTCGTCGCGTAGATGGCCATGGGTTAGTCCTCTACCTTGTCGTAGGTGGCCGCGAAGATGTCAGCCTTGCAGGGGTAGATCTCGCCATTGACGCCCGTTATCAACATGTTTCCACGGTCGAATCGCATAATTCCTTCCAGCGTGGGGATCAGGTAACAATCGTCATTTTCATGAGTCACCGGTTGGCCTTTGTATTCGAACGACCAGGGCATGCCGTTGACGATGTTTCCGCCATGGGTGCAGCCATACTCGACCAGTTCGTCGAACGTGATTGCCTCGATGACTACCGGCTTCTTGCGATACATGGCCATGGGTTAGTCCTTGGTGAATTCGCTATCGGGCAACACGGTCAGCCAAGATTCCTGGTGAACGCGCTTCGCCTCTTCCGGAGTCAGGTAGCAGCACGGGATCGCGCAGTCGTGGTCATGGGGCACAGCGGCCTTGTTCTCGACCACAAACACCCGGGTGGGGCTGGAGTGCAGGAAATGGATGCCACAGCGCCAGAAGCCGGCCGGCGACTTGGCCTTGACGTCGAACTGGCCGAGCAGCCAGTCAGGCAGATCGCTAGGCGCGGCGTCGTTCAGGTTCGCCCCCGGCTCGCTGGAGGCGCCGATGGCTGCGGCACTGCCCTGGTCACCGGCGTTCTGGGTGGTCGCTGCTGCCGCTGCAGCTTCAGCAGCCAGTCGCGCCTCTTCGGCGGCCTGCTGTTCTGCTTCCAGGCGTGCGGCTTCGGCGTCCGGGTCTACCAGCACGGTCCCGTCTTTCTTCTGTTCGGTTTGCGCTTGCACCAGCTCGGTACCCGTGCCCACGGCAGCAGCATCCAGCTGCGCGCTTTTGTCGTCTGCCTTCTTGCGAGGTGCCATGTCAATGCTCCTGTAAAGGGGTGGTAAAGGCGGCTTACACCGCCGAAATCAGGGTTTGCCTTGTGGCCTGCTCGGCGATCAGCAGGATGGAGGTTGCGGTGAACGACCCGTTATTGGAGCGGATCACCGGCTTGGTGCCGTTGGTCACGATGTTCCCGCCCGCATCGATCGAGAAGAACGTGGCCAGCGTGACCGTGTCATCGGTGACTTGCACATCACGGCTCGCCACCAGGCGGTTTCCGTTGGTACCGATGAAGTCGAGCTGCATCGAACGCTGGGCCGACCCACCGGACCAACTGCCTACCAGATTGAGCTTGAATGAGAGGCTGGTGTCGCTGTTGAAGGCGTTCAGCTTGTCACTCACCGTATTGAAGAACGGGGCCAGGGTGCCGAACTGCGGCGCCGGCAACGCTTTGACCCAGGCAATCAGGTCGCGGTTGGTATCGGCTGCCAGCACGGCATTCGGTCCGGTCAGCCTGACCAAAACACCTCGCTCTTCTTGCGCTTGGGCGCCTGGTAGACGAACGCCTTCCCGAATGGCATGGCTTAGCCCTCTGTCACAACCAGTACGCCGCTGCCCGACTGAGCCATCCGCGCGTACAGGTTCTGGGGGGGATCAAAGCTCCAGGCCTCACGGTGGTCGCGGCCAAGGTGATGGCCAACCGTCACGCTCGGGTCAGGCAGCGCAGCATCGGTGCGATAGAGCACGATCTGGTTGGTCTGGTTCTCCAGGGTGCCGCTACCAGCGGCGGAGACCAGCACCCAGGCATCAGCACTCAGCGCTTTGGTGGTCGTGGCCATGGGGTTCTCCTGGTGGCCTGGGCTTCGACGCTTGGAAGCTCCACCCAGGCCGGGTTGATAAATGCCTGGGCTTCATCGCCGTGAAGCTCTGCCCAGGCCAGCGGGTCACCGGTTACGGCAGGAACGGGCTGACATGCAGCTCGACGTTCTTGTAGTTGATGTTCGACTCGCCGTTTTCCAGATTTGCCCGATCCAGGATTTCGCGGGCGGCAGACTCGTTGCTCGGGCCGACGACCAGCAGGCGGGCCATGGTGCCGAGTGGGGTCTCGCCATCGGTCTCTTTGTAGCTGGCCATCAACAGCTTGCCCGCTTCGAAGTTGGCGGCGGTCAGCGGTTCTTTCGAACCAACGGCAGTCTGAGGCAGGCCAAAGCCATAGCCGTGGCGACCATCCGGGCCCATTGCCACCTTGTTCTGGAAGAAGGCGTATTCGCTATCAGCCCCGACGAATTCGAGGGCAAACGGGCGACGCTCCTGGAAGATGATGGGCAGCAGGATCTGGGTGTTATCGATCAGGAACCAGGGAGCGCCAGTCGCAGCCGGATCACCCACTACGTTGGAGAAGGTGCCGGGTGTCGCGGTTTCGAACGGGTGATCGGTGTCGAAGAAGTTCTGACCATCGAAACAGAGGGTAGAGAAACCGTTCTTCAACAGGCCATAGCAGTTCTGATCCGGGAACAGACCGATCTTGCGACCCCAGCCATTGGAGATAACGCCGTACTTGCCGATCGCATCGTCTTCGAGGTCTTCGCGCTTGATAACGATGGAGGCTTCATAGGTCTTGTTGGCGATCTGGTAGCCATGGGATCCCAGCTCAACCAGCATCCGAGCGCCAACCCACTCCTTGATCCCTGGCAGGTCTTTCAACCAGCCGTAGTTCTCGGCGCTGCCGGTGCTGCCGACCTTGGTTGCGATCTTGTTCCAGGTGGGGGTGGTGACGCTCAGGCCTTCGACGAAGGCGGAACTGGCGCCGACCGTCAGGGCTTCAACGATTTGTGCTTGCGTAAGTGCCATGTGAATGAACTCCTGTTACTTGGCTTGCTGGGCGGCTTTGGTGGCCTTCCAGGTTTCGGGCTTGACGTTCATCATCCGGCACATGGCCAGCTCGTCTTTGCTCAGCTCGCCGTTCTGCTGGGTGGTGGTGTTCACCTGGCTGGCGTCGGCGATGACCGGGGCGCTGGCCACGAAGGCGTTGAACTTATCCTCGCCGCCTTCGGCACGGCACATGCCCAGGAACATCTCTTTATTGGCCGGGGCGACCTTACCGGCAGCGATGGCGTCATCGACCAGGGCGCTCAGCCGTGCTTCTTCGGTCTGTTGGACCTTGGCTTCGGCGGTGGTGGCGCGGTTCATGGCCAGCTCGTAGGTCTCTTTCGGGACGAACTTGGTCAGGTCCGGGCCAGCAGCGGCACGGTTCAGGGCCAGCTGGTGATCGGCCTTGAGGGTATTGATGGCGGTGAGCGCGGACGCGGTATCCGCATCCGCTCCCAGACCCAGGGCCTGGGTCAGTTCAACGGGCAAGGGCATTGGAGTTTCCTCACGGTTCAGGGCAGGGAGTTGATCGAGGTTGGGCTCGTTGGTCAGGCCAACGCTGGCAATGCTCAGCACGGTACCGGCGTCGTCGAAGGTGAAGGCCGGGGAATAGAAGGCGTATTCCTTCTTCTCCAGCATCTCGCGCCCTTCGCTGTTCCAGTCCACCATGCCCCACACTTCGCCGCCGATGTTCTGCAGGGCGAGGATCCAGCCGATGGCCGGGGCCTTCTCGCCCTTGGGGCCTTTGATGTGGGTGGCATGCTCAACGTCGAACGGACGCTTCTTGGTGAACGAGGCCACCACGGCATCCGGGTTGCTGTTGTTCCAGGTACGCCCGTCATTGCCGCTGAATACCCCGGGGGGTACCAGCGGCAGCCAGACCTGTTCGTTGCGCACGGTCTGGCGCGACAAGTCAAAGCAGAGGGCAAGGTGGATCTTGGGCATGGCTCGCTCCGTCACATAACAACCTCCCGCCGGGTGGCTGGGTTGAATGGAACACGGTATGTGTGTGGACGTTGAGAGCATGGCGCCACGGGTCGTGGCGATGTGAGTGACGGTTTTCGTCAGATATCAGGATGGGGTGACAAGGGAGGGATGCCCGGCGCTAGGTGATGACCGGACATCAACAGGGTACACAGGATCCCGATGGTCGAGAAGAGGGGGCAATGCAACAGACTGGATAAGGAGGCCACCGCGAAGGTTTGCCGCCACCTCACACCATCTTTAAACACCCTTTAAATCGCTTCATATTGAGCGGCGGACTCCACAGTCATGCGCTGGTAGCCTAAAACGCTCACAGCGGCGCTGAGAGCGTTTGGCGAAGGGTTTGCTCTTTGGCTGCCAAGTCGGTTTTCAGGGCCTGCTGACGCGCCTTGCCCGGGTTGTAGTTCCACCCTGGCTCGATGCCGCTGGGCAAGACCTCCACTTCCCCGGTGCGTTTGTTCGCCCACTCCCGGTTACCATCGTTCGGGGCGGCGAACTGATAGCCCTGGGTGCCTTCCAGCTTGGCGTATTCGAACTTGCTGATCTGGCGCACCCAGCAGTGACAGCCCCAGCCGTTCGGCGGCATGTGGGTTTGCCACCAGGGATCATCCACGGGCAGGGTGATGCCGTTCCAGCTCACATGCAGGGCGCGATGCTCGCGGGCAGGCCCCAGCTGATAGACCAGGTATGGCCGATATTTCTTCGTGCTCTCGATGCGCTGCCACTGGCCAGCGGCGCGGGCGGTGCGCATGTTGGTGCGGTAGATGGTCTTGATGCGCCCCTCGCTGCCGAGCTGCACCTGTTTGGTTTCGCCGGTGGCGGGGTCTTCCATCTCCTGTATTCCCCACCACCCGGATTTGACCAGCAGCGGCTTGATGGCAGCGGCGAACTGCTGATAGGTCTGCCCCTGCTCCAGCGCCTGCTCGACCAGCGCCCGTACTTCGACCAGCAGATCGGCGTTGAGCATCTTGGCCACGGTGAAGGCGTTGGCGTGCTCTTCTTTCCACACGTCGCGATAGTCAAAGCCAGGCTGCAGCCCCTTTTTCTTGAACCAGTCCAGCGCCTCTTTGGGCGGAAAGGCGGACGCCTTTGGCTCAGGCATCTTGTGCATCCCCCATGCCACGCAAGCGGAAGGTGTAGTCGGCCAGCTGCTGGGTGAACTGCTCGGCGCTCAGCGACTCCTGCAGGGCCAGCAGGCCCGCATTGAACTCGTCGAAACTGGCGGCCGTGGCGGCCAGCTCGATGATCGGGTTCATGAAGTCCTCGCCGCCCACTTCGACCCAATCGCTCATCGCTTCCTCGGTCAGCTGGTCGATGGCCTGTTCGTTCGGCTGCTGGATCCGGTTGATGGCCAGGCGCTGTTGCTGCCTGTTCATGGCCAGCGGCTGCACGGCTTGCACCTGCATGGCGCTCAGCGGCTGCAGGGTGACTTCATCCGGCTTGGGCGCTGCCAAGCCAAACTTGTCTTGCATGGCGCTCTCGCTCACCTTCATGCCGCGATCGATCAGCGGCATCAGGCTATCGACCATCATCTTGAGGTCTTCCGGCTCCGGTACCCGGATGCAGACGCGCGGGTATACCTTCTGCACACCCCAGTTCAGCACGATGAACGGCTTGACCAGGTACTCGTTGATGGTGGCTTCGAGCTGGCGGGCGTCCCACTTCGCGATGTCCAGCCGCACCTCGTTGTGTACCGTGGCCTGAGCGCGGCTGCTGCCATCGTCGGTGGTCATGGTCTGGCCCAGCACCGCCTTGCTGGTCTGCTCGTCCGCCCAGCGGGCCATGTTCTCGAACAGGGTATCGCCGCCGTTCCCCTTCGCCGTTTGAACCAGCTCCACCATCATGCTGTCTGGGATCACTGCGCCGGCGTCGCTGGCAATGGTGGCGATGGCGTTCTTGAGGGTGGCGATCTGCTCGGGGGTGGCGTTGGGGCCGTACTTGCCCACCCGGATGGGGATCCCGAACACTTCGGCGAACGCCCACCAGTCCCGCACCGTGAAGCTTTTCAGCATGTACATCACGGCGCAAAGGCGGGTCAGGCCGTTGCGCCAGATGCTGCCCGACTTGGTGCGCGGCAGGTGGACGATGAACTTGTAGGGCTCCAGCGGCTTGCCCTGGGGAGCATCGTCACTGATAAGCAGAATCTCGCTCAGGGTCTCGGCATCTGGCCGCAGATAGCGGGGGTCGACCCACTTGTAATCCTTGGGCACCCAGGGGGTGACGGTGGTATCCCACAGGATCTGGCACACCCCCATGCCCTTGCCCAGGCCATCGAGCAGGTCGAAGAACAGCTCAGGCGTCTGGTCACTCTCCATCAGCAGGCGCACTTCGTCGGCCAGCTTCTTGTCAAAGGCATCCTCACTGGCGGCTTCGACCGTGGGCGGCAAGGCCGCCACGGCCAGCTTGCGGGTACGCAGCACCGATGCGTAGTGCAGATCCCGCTCTTCGATCTCTTCGGCCAGGGTCATGTAATCCTGGGGGTTGTTGCCATCGACTACCGAGCGCAGCAGGCCCGCCAGACGCTGGGGGGTGATGGTGCTGGCCACGCTGTTGGGGCGCTGGTTGCGCACGCTGGTGGTGTGGGCCAGCGCGATGTCTTCACTCAGCGCCGGCTTGTCGGGTTTGATGGGGTTGCCCCGTGCATCGAGAATGGTGGTCACAGTAATCCGCCTCCGTTACGCAGGCCACGGGTCAGGTTCATCTGCCGTTGCCCGTCCTGGTCTTTCTGGGGGGCACCCACCTTGGCGATGCGGTGCAGTTCGTAAACATGGCTCTCGGCCCGGCTGGCCAGATAGGCCAGGAAGATGGCGACCGCCGAGTCGCCGTGGCGCTTGTTGCCATCACTGCCCTGGGTGCGGCTGTCGTCGATGCCGGGGGTGCCCCGGTAGATCTGGATCTGGCCCAGGTCGGTGATGATGTCTTCGTGCTTGGGCAGCTCCAGCTCGTCATCTTCAAACGCCGCCTTGAAGCGCGGCATGTTCTCGCGGTAGAAGCCGACCGACAGCATCACCTGCACCACCTCTTGGCCGTAGCGATACGCGGCCTGTTCTGCCAGGTACTGGCCATTGCCACGGGCATCGAGCCAGATGCCATCCCGGCGCGGCAGGCGATCGCAGATGATGTAAAGGGCCTGCTCCTGCTGCTTGAATGGCACGTTCTTGAGCTCGACCAGGAACGGTACCCGGCGGCGGGTATCCGGCAGCACCATGATGGGTGCGAACGATGTCAGGTCACCGGAGCGGGCGAAGTCTTCGCCCAGGGCGTGGCGATGGCGGCGGTCCAGCTTCATCAGTTCGGGGAAGACCTCGGCCTCCAGCCACTCCTGCATTTCGGCGTTGCGCTCCGATTCGCTGGCGCTGTTGAAGGTGGCCGAGCCCGTGAAGCGCAGCACCGGCCCATCAACCCGGCAGGCCCGTTCGCGCAGGCCACGGCTGATATAGGCACCGCCGCCGCTCTTTGGCTCACAGTAGTATTCTTCCCGGGCGTCTTCTTCGGTGGCACAGTCTGACAGCAGTTCTGCCAGCCACTTGCGCTCACCCTCTTCGCTCCATTCCTCTTTCTTCTTGACCTGGCAGATCCGCTTGTAAAGCCCTTCATTACAGGCGGTTTCAATATCGATGCGGTGAATGGAATAGCTTTGCCGCTTGCCTGCTCTGGTTTCAGTGATCAGGGTGTTGAACAGGTTCTCGATGCCGTTGTGGGTCGAGATGATGCGCACCTTGCTGCCCCACATGGTCAGGGCGTTGGCCGCTTTGAGAATGGCGGCCAGGTCTTTGTGGAAGGCGCCCTCGTCGATCACCACGTTGCCCTGCATCCCCCGCAGGTTGCTGGGATTCGATGACAACGCCTTGATTTTGAAGCCGCTGGCAAAGTTGATGACATAGACCAGGATGTCTTTGTCTTCGCTCTCCAGCACCTCTTCGCCTATCTCGGTTGCGGCAAAGTTGTAGGCCTTTGCCCACATAGAGGCAGCCTCGATAAACTCGCGGGCCATGTCTTTGGTGGTGCCGACATAGAAGGTATCGCAACCGCCAGCGGCGGCAGACATCGAGCCATTGAGCGCAGCATCGGCTGCCTCTGCCCAGGTGAGGCCAGTTCGCCGCGACTTCTCGGCAATCTTGATTTTCGCTTGGTCAGCGATCCAGCGCTTCTGATAGGGCAGCAGCACCTCGTTGGGATCGAACTGGCCGCCTATGATGGCGGCCGCTGACTGGTTGCGCAGTTCGTTTTCGGCTTGAGTCAGATGGTCCATCATGCAATCCCCAGGATCTGCTGCTTAATCTGGGCTGCGGTCTCTGCCGTCAGCCCTGCCTGCTTCACGATCTTCTCGGCAGCGGTGGCGGCTTCGGCGGCGAACGCGGCGCGGATCTCTTTCTCGACCTTGTGGCTTGTCATGGCGGCGGCTTCGACGCGCTGGATCACCAGGGCGAGCTGCCCCAGCGATTTGGGGTCGATCATCTTGCCGTCTTCCCCTTCGCTGGCGTCCATCATCTTCATGGAGGTTTCGAACGCCATGGTGCGCACGAACTCCTGCAGCA
Source organism: Aeromonas sp. QDB34 (assembly GCF_027705405.1). Classification (NCBI taxonomy): domain Bacteria; kingdom Pseudomonadati; phylum Pseudomonadota; class Gammaproteobacteria; order Aeromonadales; family Aeromonadaceae; genus Aeromonas; species Aeromonas sp. QDB34. The sequence goes on from NZ_JAPDBT010000028.1 coordinate 19,837, forward strand.
TCTTGCCCAGCTCGGAGGTGGGGGCCTGACCAAGCTTGGCCGTCCACACCTCGGCCACTTCACGGGCCTGCGCCATGCGGCTGCCGGCCTCTTCCATCCGCTTGAAGTAACGGTTCAGCCCGGTGCGGCTGATCTGCTCTTCCGGCGGCAGGCCGGCTTCCAGGATGAGCTGGTTCACCTCTTCAAGGATGGCCTTCTGCGACATGGAGCCAGAGCGCAGCATGGCCGCCAGCTGGCTGCGGATATCCTCCGGCAGCTGCTGGATCTTGCTCTTGGTGTTCTTGGTTTTGGTGGTCATGGTTACCCCAGCAGCTTGTCAACGAGCGGGGCCGTGCAGCCCCAGAGCGCATGGACCGGATCGCCGACGATGGGCAGGGCCAGCAGGTAGCCAACGGCCATCATGGTGGCGATATCCAGCAGGCGGGCTTTCATGCGTGGCCTGCTACTTGATGCAGTTCTGATTTGATGCGATATCCTTCGAGCGCCCAAATTTTATCAATGGCATTTTTACGGGCCACCTCACGGCCGGTCTTGGCGCTAAAGTTCTCTGGCGATAGGCAGGCAGACTCTCCTGTCACGGTAAAGCCGCTCTTGAGTCGCAGCACACAGAAGGTCAGATACCGCAATTCACCATGTGCGCCAGTAAGTCGCGTCAATTCATCCTGTTCGCCAAAGGCGGCTTGGACACCCTGTTCAGCAGTGAAGTAATACTCCCCATCAATCAATGCATTGATTTTCTCAATCGTTACTTTCGGTGTAGTAGACATATTCGCTCTCCTTATGCGTGACCCAGTCGACGGGCACGACGACCAGCCCGCTTGGCCTTGGCCTGACGCTGGGCCCGCTTGACGGACGGCAGCCCACCATTGAAGGCGTTGCGGGAGTGCTTGGCTTGCTCCCCTTTCCGAATGATGGTGTCGATGGGGGTGATACCGGGGTCGGCACGGCTGTTGCTCAACATGAAACTCAGGCCACCCAGCATCAGCCCCACCAGGGCGCTTTTTATCTTCATCATGGCCCCCATCATCACCACCTCACCTTTCCAAAACTAAGAAGGAAGGCGATGCCAACGGCCGCCAGCGCCAAGACCAGCAGACCAACAGGGATGCCAATCACCCACATCAGCCAAGTCGGGATCACAATACTCATGGCTCTCTCCTTACACCGGACGCGGTTTCTTGACGCCATCCACCACGGCCTGGCCAGTGGCCACGTCGTCACCCCGGCCGGTCAGCTTGGCCACCAGGGTTTCGCCCACCTTCTCGACGGTGATCAGCCCCTGTTCTTCCAGCCAGCGCATCTGGGTGCGCACCGCGTCGCGGCTGATGCTATGGCCATAGGCTTCCAGGCACTCATCCAGGATCGATTCGTTGGCCGAGCAGCCGGTCATTTCCCGCAAGCTGCGCAGGATCAGCAAACGCTGATCTGCCAGCACAAATTCTCTGAACGACATATAACCCCCGTTTATTTCTCGTTTAAACGCTGTTCGAGCAGCAGCCTGGCCAAGTGGTTTACCGGTTGCAGCGCCTCGCGCAATGCCTTGATATCCCCCCGCATCTCAGCCATATCGAGACGCAGGGCGTTGACTTCATCCTGAGTCGGCATCGACTCCACCTTGTCTTCGAGAATTGAGACGCGGCTGCTGACATCGGCCATCTTGTTTTCCACCTTGCTAAGGTCTTCCCGGCGGGCAAAGGTCTTGCTCAACCACAACGTGGCCAAGGTGGCCAGCACCGCGACGGTGGTGGTAATGACGCCCCACCACTTCGGGATCCAGTCAAACCCCATGGCGATGCCTCCCCTCGCGCTCACACCAGCTCTGGCAGGGGACGCAACGCACGGCGTCCGGGGCGGCCTCCAGCCGGTCACTGGCAATCTGTTCCCCACAGCTCAGGCAGAAGCGGTTGCCGGCGGCGTCCTGGTCTGGGGTTTCGGTACCGCGTCTGGCCAGCTGGTTGGCGATGGCTCTGTCGCGACTCTCTTGTTCTTGTTGTTGGGCACGGTCAAACAGGTCGGTCATTTGGCCCTCGTCATCAATTTGGTCACGGCCCCGGTGATGGCCGCGCTTACCTTCTGGCCAGATGATTTTGGATGGGGGGCAAACCCGTCGATGGTACGCAATCCCATATAGGCCCATCCTGGTGATGAGAGCAGGGATATCACTGAGAGATCAGCCCCGTCACCGAACCCAGCAACGCGCAGCCCTTCGAACGCCAGCACATAGAGCGCGGTGGCATACCAGCTCTGGCGTGCCATCAGCGGGCGGGTATTGCGCACGTATTCATCCGTTGCGCTATCCCCTTCACGGATGGTCTGTTGGGTGGTGGCCTGCTCGGCCTGACTATCGGCCAGTTGCAACTCCTGGCGGCGGGTCTGCTCTTTCTCCAACTCGACCTTGAGCTTTTGCAGCTCAACCAGCGCGGCCGGGTCGGTGATGCGGCCGAGCTGCTCTTCGATACTGGCCTGCTGCTGGGCGGCCGTCAGGCCGATGCCGGAGACCTGCTCGACCATGTCGGCCACCTTGTTGGCAGTCTCGCTGCCACCAAACCAACCGGCGATACCGCGGATCATCGCGGGGCCCTGCTGCACCGCGAGCGCGGCCAGGGCGGGGATTAACGGGAGCATGAAGATTCCTTATTGGCGGGATCAGCGAACAGGGCACGCAGCCGGGCGCAGTGCTCGGCCACCTTGTCGTTGCCAGTGGTGAGGATGTTGAAACGATGCCGGTGACGGGCATCGTAGATTTCGGATGGAGTGACCGAGCGCCAGCCCTTGGCGAACTGGGATTGCATGGTGCCGTCATGGCTATGTAGCGGCACGGTGCGATCGACATCGCACTCGGCGATACCCTGCTCGGCGGCCTCGCGCTCGCGCTCCAGGCGCTTGGCGTGGCCATGGTCGAAACTCCACTGCCAGTTGCGGCCCATGTCAGCCACCATAAACCGGGGCCCAGATGCCGGTGCGCATCTGCTGGGCGTGGCGTTTGGCACGATCGGGGGTCTGCCTGGCCCAGCGGCTGTTGAGCATGCCGGCGGCGGCATCGTTCCAACGGCGCTCGATCACTGCCTGCAGGGTGTTCTTGAAGGCGGCCAGCCCCTGCACGCCCATCTGGTAGGCCATCGACTGCAGCACCGCCAGACGGGCGGGATCAGCCGCGCAGATCTGCAGCGCCATGGCGAGCTGCGGCTCGCGGCGCATTTCCACTTCCAGATTGGCGATCAGAGCATCGAGCCAGGCTTCACCGGCCCGCATCGGCAGGGTGAATTGATAGAGCTTGATGTCGGCACCCTGGGGCCCGATGCGAAAACCGAACCCGACCGTGGGGTATTTCTCGGTGCAGAGATAGGGCTTTGAACGCCAACCCTCCTCGAATTTGATAAGGGCATAGATGGAAGACATGGCACACCTGAATAGGTAGGGGATTTAATTCAGTGTGCGTATGCGGGTGGAAGGGTTGAGAGTGACGGATTTCGCCATGAAATAACAAAGGGCCAACGGGCCCTTTGTCTATTTCAATATGGTGCTGGGTGATATGCGGGTCATATTGCCGTGAATTTCACGAACGTCAAATTAATATAACCGCCCGTGCTTTCTGACTAATGACGGGGCGGCTTGTTCCGTGCCGGCAAACATATCCCGCTGGCGGGAACGGGCTTCGAGTTTGCGCATCCTGGCCAGGATATATTGAATCTCCCGCATCGATACCTTGAACTGGCGCGACAGCTCATAGGTGTTGTTGCCGGTGAAGGCCTTCCAGACCATCATGCTGCGCACCATCACCTCGATGCTCTTGCCTCGGGGCAGGTAGAAGCGGGCACCGCCGAAGGTCTGGACGATTTCCGACAGCAGGATCACCGACAGGGATTCATCATTCCGGTGCTGCTCGACGGTGCGCTCGATCAGGGTGTATAGATCCCGCAGGGTTTCCGGCCATGCGGCCTCCGCATCTTCATCCAGCAGGCGGTCAAGATGATGACCCACCTCGTTCTTGCCCACAGCTTCACCAAACATTTCGATCTGCTCTTCGCGATTGCTCATGGCCGCTCCCTCCCGGATAAAACAACACCCAGCATGGCTGGGTGTTGAGATCATAACCTCCTGGATCAGGGCGCCCAAGGGGCGGGCTATAGCGTGACCAGATAGTAGTCCTTCATCATCGCGTCGATACCGCACCAGTCCAGGCTGGCCTGCTTGGCATTGATGATTAGCTCCTTCTTTCCATCCTGCCGCAGATAGAAATGGTGGTGTTCGCCGCCTGAGTCGGCGGCATTAAAGTAGAGATCGTTTTCCCAACCCAGTTTCTCACCTCGCCATGCAGTGCTATCTCCCTGCTCGTATTGCACCACGATGGAAACGGCATCGGCCGCAGCAGGGCACTTTGCGGCAAGATCCAGAAATGCAGCTTGAATCTGTTGAGTGCGGTCTACCCCATCTTTTTCCCCTTGGAAACTGATGTTCACCTCTTTAGCCACAGGCTCAACCGCCGGCTTGGTTGCAGAGGGTTCGCTTTTTCCATGAGGGGAGTAGGCGATATAGCAAAAAAGCAAAACCTGTACAGCAGGGATACCCATGGCGAATAGCCAAGGAAGCCCACCTTTAACTCTCAACACTGCTGCAATGAACAAGGAACAGAAGCCGAATAATGATAGGCTAAGTGCTCCCCATTGGTACATCGGCGCCCCTTTACTCAGAATGTGGTAGAGAAAAAAAAGAGGACCCAATGTGGTTAACGTTCCCACGAAAGCTCCAATTAAAATAACTACTCTGGCTACACCGACATCAAATTTTCTCGTATCAAAGCTCATAATCCTGCCTCTTATTCCAACGTCACAACCACATTAAGCCACTGATAATACAGCGTCCATCAAAACCAAGGCCCCTTACGGGGCCTTTTCGTTATCCAGTGATTGACCGACTGGCTTGCTGCCATCGACCACCATGATTCGCGGCGGGCGCTGGTCCGGGTTTTCGAAAGCATCCCGGATCAGGTCATAGCCCGGCTTGGCATCGGGCCGGTGGCTCAGGGTCTCCGGTACCGAGTCACCCCGGGCGAGGATGGCATCGGTCATCAGCCGAATGTGCCACTTTTTCAGCGCCTCCAACACCCGCTCTGCCTGGATGGAGGTGAGCCATTCCGCCCGGTTGATGCCTGCACCGCCGTTGGCATTGGCGGTCATCCGGCGGATGAAACTGCCCAGGGCATCCTCAGACCCGTCATGCAGCAGGCCGTCATTCTTCATGGTGATCCAGATGGCCCGCAGCTTGCGCACCTCGGGGGCCTGCACATGGGCAGCGCTGGGCGGTGAACGGCGGCCCGTCGCGTTGCCCTTCACCTTGAACCCCAGCCCCTTCATGACGGTGATCACGGCCTCCAGCTGGGCGGCCTTGAGCCCCTTGGCCGAGCGGGATCCGGTGACCGACTCCAGCAGGGCGCGATAGTCTTCGTCATCCAGCCCCAGTTCGCGGCGGCCAACGTGAACCAGGGTAAGCAGACGCTTGGCATCAGGCTGCATGGCGGCCTCCGATGAATTGATGGAGAGCGACGAACCGCTGCAGGTGCTCGGGATCAACTTCTTCCCAGCTGATAAAACGTGGCTTGCCCTCAACTTCGCGGCGTTTGGCCCGAAGTTTTGTGGGGATGGTCTCGCTGCTAATGCGCGAGGCATCCAGCTCGAAGCCTTCCGCCACCGCCTTCTGGATCAGCCAGCGCAGCCAGGAGTAATTGTTGCCGGCACCATAGACCTCTTTAGCCAGCAGACCCAGGTACACAGTGCCCTGATGCTGGGCCAGATAACGCTGGATGCGGCGAACAGTCAGCAACCCATCGTAAGTGATCAGCGAACGGGGCTCGATCAGTCCCTTATCGGTCAGGGTACGGATCCATCTCAGCATCTGCCGCTCAGAACATTCTCCCAATGCCTCGGCCAACATGGCCGCGCTCTTGTGGCGGTAGTCAGGAACCTGCTTGATCTTTTGCGCCAGGGCTTCCCAGCTGTGTTTATTCGTCATCGTATTGCTCCTCATCCGCCTCGCTCACCGAGAGCGCAGCGACATAAATCTTGTTGGTCTTGGGCGGGGTGCCATCCCGCCACTGGCGGACGGTGCGGTCCAGCCAGGCCATGGCGTTGTCATCGGCCTGGCGCTCCAGCTCTGCCAGATCCCGCCTGCTCATTCCCTTGGTCTTGCGCTTGGGGTAACAGGCGTGATTGGCCTTGACGTAATTCACCAGGCGGCGCTGGTAGGCGGTCAGCTTCATGCTGCTTTGCCCTCCCGGCGCTTGACGGCGATTTTCCCCTCGCAAGCCTTGCAGTAGTGCTGCAAGCCATCCGGTGCATGGGGGTGATGCCGGGCTGACCAGAAAGCCGTGTCTTGCGGCCAGTATTCGTGGCAGCCAGAGCAGAACTTCTCCAGCCCCATCTCGGGGTCCATCCTGGCTTTGCCAGAGGCCAGCCGTTTTTCCAGCAGGCCCGGCTTCATCAGTGGCGTGTATTCACCGTGCATACGGCCCCCTTGCCATTCCACTGCAGGCGATCAACCTCCAGCTCTGCCAGCAACTGCTCGGCGCCGCGCAGGGCATCACCGGCGATATCGTTGGCGTGGTATTTTCTTGCGCCCCGTGACAGGGCGATAAACCGGCGCTGCAGCACCAGCTTCTCTTTCCAGCCCAGGGCGATGGTCATCTCGCCATAGAGCCGGTTTAACAGGTTGTTCAGCACTTCTCGGGTCATAGCGTCCTCACTGGTTTCAGGAGTGGGTTATGACCGGGCCCGGTCGGCTGCTCATCAGTGCCCAGCCACCACGCTGGGCAGACGGGGGAACGACCCCCGTTTCGCTTATTGCTCAGTTCACCGTTTGCTGGATGAACTTCACACCGACCATCTTTTGTTCGATGAAAGAGGCGGTCCCATACATGCGCTGCACTGCATCGTCATAGCCGACAGTTGCGACCATCATGACCCCAGCGACACTGCACATTTTCATCAGCGCATTACCTGCATCACTGGTCTTATCCAGGCCGCATTCGTTCAGGTATTGCTGCAAATATTTCTGGGCCAGCTCTTCGGCTTTCTCTTGTGTAACCATGATGTTCCCCTTCACTTTTTCAGCGCTTTACGCGCCTTGTTGACGATGATGGCCAGCATGGCCAGGCGGGAGCGGTGCTTCGCGGCTTGGCCATACTGGTTGATGAAGTCGATGGCCAGTTGTGCATCGTCCAGGGCCTGCTGCGGGTTGCCTTGCAGTTGGCACTCCAGGGAGCTTTTGCCATCGTCCACGCTGGTATTGAGCAGGAATTCCACGTTGTTCATCTCAGGCTCCACAGTTGACAAGGAACAGGCCGGTGAACAGACCGGCGACGAAGGCCCCATAGAACAGGGCCATCACGTTGACCAGGATCCAGAAGGCGGCTTCACCGTTCATGCTGCCCCCAACTTGGCTTGCTCCTGGCCACCGACACCGGCATTCAGCTCCACCTGCTTGGCGGCCATCCAGCCATGCAGCGAGGCGGACTGATCGCGCTTGGTCGCCTTGGCGGCGCGGCTCTCACCGGTGCTCAGGTTCGGGTGATGCTTCTCGATGTACTGAGCAACCAGCTGGCTCTCTTGTTCGCTCGGTACCAGGGCAGTGATCTTGTGATACACCCCGTTGCACCAGCCCTCGCAGAACAGATCGGCGCGAGCCGTTTTGGTGCTGGTCTTCATGCGCTTGCTCAGGCTGCTGATGTACTCGGCCCGGGCTGCCTTGAGCTGGCGAGCCAGCACGGTGTAGACGTAGCCGGCGATCTCCACCCGCTCCGCCGGGCCGATGAACATCACCTCGGCGGTGTTGCGCCCCCATCCCACCTGCTCATGGCACATGATCGCCTCGACCCCGAACGCTTGGCGCACCAGACTGACCAGCAACAAGCTCCATTTCGGCTGGCGTTCGCTGTTGTTGGCGGCCTTCACCTTGTTGGCGTCGATGCCGCTCAAGGCGACGTCTTCGCTGGAGAGCTGATGCTCGGCCATCAGCGCCTGCACCTTCTTCATCGCGTTGGCGGATTCGTGCGGGTTGCCGCGCTCCACCATGGCCATCAGTTTCTTGATCTTGGCCAGAATGCGTTTGTCGCTCATCACGCCTCCCGCTTGCCGAAACGGTGGATGCAGGTGCTGCAGAGATTGACGCGACCCTTGGCCCACTCCTGATTCAATCCGTTCTTGGCCACCTTCCAGGCTGCCTTCCACAGGTCGAGGGCGGCGATATAGCGGCCCTCGCGCTCCAGTTCGGCGGCACGGGTGGCCAGCGCCAGATAACCGTTGGGATTGCGGGCGATCTCGTCGCCCTTCAAAGCCGGATTACTCATGGTGTTGCTCCTGTTTAAATGCGGTTCAGTGCTTGTCGTAAACGGTGACGATTGAGCCGTTCTTCAAGATGAAGTAGGCATGGTCACATTCGAGGATCCGGCGCGGGCTCCATCCCGCCTCGCGCTGCCGGATCCGCCGCAGCTGGCGTTTGCTTGGTCGCCACGCCCGTGACAGGGCGCCCAGCATCTCCAGTTCGCTGCGGCCGGTACGTTGCACCCAACGCTGGAAGGCGTGGCGGGTGACGTACAGCGGGCCATAACGGGTTTCAAACTCCATCGTCTATCCCGATAAGCCCCAGGCCTTCGGTCATGATGGCCAGCTCTTCTTCGGTGACGGGCCACTCGTCGGGGTTGTAGGGCGGGTTATCGAGCAGCCCGCACATCCAGCCCAGGGCATCCCGCACCCCTTGCTCATAGGTGCCATCTTCAAACTCGGTGCCCTGGTCTTCGCTCCGGTCTGCCAGCAGTTGGGCCAGCGCCAACTGTTTGATTACTTCTTGTGTCAGGTTCAACATGGCGGGCCTCACAGCTTCGACCAGTCGATGACGATGGCCTTGTAGGCCCCGGTGCCGGTCTTCTCATAGAACCGGATGTACTCGGCTTTGCCGACCACGGTGATGGCGTCGGCGATGGCCTGCATCGCCTCTTTCCACTCGGCATCATGGATATCGAGCTTGCGCAGGGAGAGCACCTGGTTGACGTCCACATGGCCGCCCTTGTTGACGCGGAAGGCATGATCCACCAGGGCACGGATCTCGTTGCTGCTGCCCTCGCTCCAGCGGCCGATGCAGGCGTCTATCAGGGTCTTGGCGGTTTGCAGGCGCTCGTCGAACTTGCGGTGCTCGCCGATGGCCCGCACCACCTGGAAGCGGCCATCAAAGCTGGTGAGGGTGACGTTGCCCTTGGTGCCGCCGTACTGCACGCCGTACTCGGCGGCCGACAGATCCATGAAGGCTTCGATCTCCTGGGCGATGCTGGCCTTGCGGGCCAGCAGGCGCAGCTTCTCTTCGTGCGCCTCGTTGCACAGGCGGGTCACCAGGTCATCGCGCAGCAGGTCGAGCGGGGCGATCAGGGACTCCGGTACGAAGTGGCCCAGGGCGTTCTTGCGCAGGTTGTCGGGTTGGTTGGTCATGGCTGTTATTCCTTCTCTGATTCGGTAGTTTTGCATTCGCATGGGTTGCTCAATGCCAATGTCAGTGGATTCGGGTTGCCCATCTTCGAGACGGAAGTCTTGTGGCGAAGATAGGTCTTGCTGCTTCGTTTTTGCTTGATCGTCAGGTAGTCGCCGTTTACTGCCTTGACCGTTCCCTCTTTCGCGCGGACCCGTGCCATGCCAGCCCTTGACATGGTCAGTTCTGTGAAGGTCACCTCATCGCCGATGCCAATTTCTTGAGCTGTTTGTGATGCGGTGATGCCACCGCATATTTCACATATGCCGTTCATGGTTTCCCCTACGCCGGAAAGCCGGCGGCGCGGTGGTGCAGGTACTCGACTGCAGTCATGTTGCCGGTCAGCTCGAAGTCGTCTTGCGGCAGGTCTTCGTGCCAGTGGACGATGCAGCCACCGAGGCGGGCGGCGTAGGCGCGGCGGCGCAGCCCGTTGACCTGCTCTTTCAGTTCGAGCGCGTCCCGTTTCAGCTCGTCGGTGGGGTAAGCGATCTCGATCATGGGGCGGACCTGGGCAGCCTTGACGGCCAGCACCTGGCAGCCGCTCTTGCGCAGGGTAGCGATGACACGCTGGGCGATGACGCCGATGCTGTTAGTGCGAATGTTCATGCCTTTTCTCCTTGTGAATCACGGGCCAGCGGCGCCCAGAACAGGTGCAGCTGGTCTTCGTCATAGGCTTGCGCCAGGCCTTTCTCGTTCTCGATCACCACCTCGCCATCACTGCGGCTCACCTCGCGTCCCTTGATGCCGCTCAGCAGGTGGATGTGGGTGAATCGACCAGTCCACGGGACGGGGTTGCCGAACTCCTTTGCAAGGCGCCGTCTGATTTCGGCGTCTGTATTGGGTCCAAGGGCCATCACTCCCCCTCCAGCTTGTTGAAGGTGTGCAGCAGGATCTGCTCGGTCAGCGGTTCGCCGCCCGAGTACATCACCGCCAGCTTCAGGTTCTTGCTGACCAGGCGCAGGGCCCCCGGGCGTTCGCTGATGCGCAGCAGCAGATCCAGCTCGGCGGCTCCGGTGATGTTCCAGGCGCTGGCAAAGGCGAGCACATCGGCCTTCTTGGCCTTGGTCAGGGCGCGTTTCATGGCGATGCGGGAGAACAGGCGGGCAAAGTCCTCGCTGCGCGGGCCGCCGGTCAGCTGGGTGTAAACCCGGCTGTTGCCGACCAGCACCAGGCCCACCTCGACCTCCTCGGCCAGGATGCGCAGCTCTTCCAGGGTGGGGCGGTCTACGTGGTCCGCTTCGTCCACCACGATCAAGCCCTTGGTGTTGCGCAGGCGACGGCGCAGGGCGCGGGCCAGCGGGCCACGCAGACGCGGGGCGTTCTCCATCCCCAGCTCCATGGCCAGCTCGTAGAGGCATTCGGTCATGGTGGCGCGGCTCGGACTGGTGGTGATCACCCAGACGTTGTTGTTATTGCGCTGGAACTCGCGCAGGGCGGTTGTTTTTCCCACGCCAGATATGCCGTGAATGATGACGATGCTCTGGGTGGTCAGCGCATAGCCCATGTCGGCCATGATCTGCTTGGCGGTGTCGGTCATCACAAAGCCGGGATCGCGGGGGGCATCGGCCCGCTGGTCGCGGGCGGTCAGCCAGTTGGCCAGCTTCTGCACCATCGCGGTCGGGTCCGCCTTGTAGTTGCCATTGAGCAGCTGGTTGACGGTCGAGCCGGAGACGCCGATCTCTTTGGCGATCTGCGCCTGGGTGACGGTGCTCTGCTCCAGCAGGGCTTTGACGCGGGCGATCACGTCGCTGCCGGTGTTGCTGTTCTGGTCTAAAGTGACTACGTTTGACATGTAACTCTCCTTTCAGGCGGCCTCGCAGGCCGCTTTTTTCTTGGGTAAACGCCGGTTAAAGGCTGTTTCTCTTCATCTGCTCGGCCATCGCCGCGACGCTCGCCTGATAGCGGGCCTCGTAGTCGATGACGGGAGCGGGTTCGGTCTGGGTTTGGCTGGCGGCCAGCGGCGCGGGCTGCACCGCCAGGGCGGCATTGCCGAGCGCCACCGGGCGCACCATCTCTACCACCTTGGTTTCGGGGGCAGGCTCGTCGCTGATGCTGGGCAGCAGGGCGGCGGCTTCTAGGGCAGACATCCCTTGCTGGGCCAGTGCGGCGGCCTTGTTGGCCTTGACGAACTGGGTGCGCTTGCGCTTGTGCTCGCGGGCCTGCTGGGTGTCACCAAAGGCGACTTTGTCCTGGCACTCCGCTTCGCAGATGGTCTGGCCATGCAGGGTGGTGACGATCACCGCCTCGTGCAGGCGCTGGGGGTCGAACTTGGCCACCACTTTCTGCCCGGCGTACTGGGCCAGATCGGGGTGGTAATAACGGTTGTTGCGACTGGCGATGGCGCCGCCGGCTTCGAGCCTGATGGTGCCGTGCTGGCTGACGCGGGTGGCCTCGGCCTGCAGCATCATCATCATCAGTTGCTCGCGGCTGGCCTTGCGCACGGTGGCCTGGGCATAGCTCTGGGCAAAGGCCTGGTCAAAGCTCATGACGCCCCGGCAGGCTTCTGTCTGGCGGCCCAGCTTGGCGTTGTACATCGCCACACCCTCGGCAACCATGCGCAGAAAGTCCTCTGCATTAGCCACCCGTTCACCATAATTATCCGGCTTGGCCATGGGATTGGGGCCGGTGTAGCAACCATCCAAACCGGGGGCGATATCGATGTATTGCTCCAAACCACCCTTGCCGAAAGCACGCTCGATCGGCTTGGCCTGACCGTGGCCCTTGCCCAGCAGCACGCTGGACCAGTGCAGCTTGATGCCCAGCTGCGGGATAAGGCCGAGCGGATCGTCTGGCTTGACCTTGAAGCGGTAGCGGTTCGGCACGCCCCCGGTCATCCATTTGTTGGCGGCGGCGCGGGTGTTATCGATGGTGATCTCGCGAGGGATGCCGTATTGGCTGCAGACGTCCATCAGGGACAGGCGGATGCTGTCGGTGTTCTCGCTGATGTCGGTGCGCCAGCCCACGATCTTGCGGCTGTAGATGTCCTGCCAGAACCAGGTCTTGGGGCGGATCACCTCGCCATTGAACCAGCGCACGAAGACGTTGTGCAGGTAGCCGTCGCCGTTGATCCACTCCATGGCATCCAACCCTTCGATGGTGCGCTCCTGCGGCGGGTAGAGCTGCATCAGCGCGTGCTCGCCCTGGCGCAACATCACCTGCTGGGGCTTGGGCACTTCCAGCTCCAGGCGGCGCATCAGGCTGCTCAGGCTGGGCACGGCCCAGGCTTGATCGCGGGCGGCCAGCTTCAACCGCTCATAACAGACCGAGGCGTTAGGCTGCTCGCGGCGCAGGTAGTCGGCCTTGAAGAACTCCCAGGCTTGATCGCTGACGGGGGCCAGCCGGGCGGCGCGGCTTTCGGTGGCGGCTTGCTGCTGCTTGGGCACCAGCACGGCCAGCCAGTCGCAGTCATCGAACCCCTTCACGGCGGCGCAGTAGCGGCGCAGGGTCGGCAGGGCGATGGCGAACTCGGCAGAGATATGCTGGTAGGCCTCCATCAGGGTGCTGCCGTTCGCCACCAGGGCATGCACGGCTTGCACCGCTTTCAGGCGGTCCTTGGCCTTGGCGTGGGCCTTGTCATTGGCCTTGCTCCAGTTGGCCCACAACTGCTCTTTGCAGTAGCGCGGCGCTTGGGGCTTGGGCAGATCCAGCGTCATGCCGCCGACCTTGACCTTGCCCGCCTTGCGCAGCAGGGCGGCTTGGGTCATGGGCGGAAGACTGGAAACGGAGAACTCGAGCGCTTTACCCTGAACGCCTTCCTTGCGACGAGATTCCCATCCCTGGCTTTTGGCCATTTTCCTGACGCCTTGCGGTGTACCTGGAAGGCCTGGAAGACCGAGTACGTCTGTGACTGAAAACCACTCCATAACGGTTCTCCTCAGACGGCTTCAGCAAGGGTGGGATAGCGGGACGGCCAGATCTCTTCTTTCTTCACGCCAATCGCCGTCGCGATGATTCCTTCACCTTTCGGCCACGGACGCATCAGGGCGTTATAGAGGGTTTGGCTGCCAAGACCGTTCTCACGTGACAGCTTCGCCAAGTTGGTGCCCCGCTTTTTGAGGGCTGAAATCACATCAGATCGATGCCAGTCACTGGCTCTGATTTCAGTTTCCATTTCGTTTACCTCGCTTCTGAATTACCATCTGGTTATCACTTCATGTAACCAGTTTCTGTAATCAGTTTATTCAGAAACTTATCAGCATCAAGTAGTTTCTGAAAAGGTTTCTGCGATTTCTCATTAAGTTGTTGAAATATAAAGAAAGAAACTTTTATCAATTTTCGGAAACTGAGTTTCCTAAAGAGGGTGTTTTGAGAAACGTGTGGATGACAGCAAAGGAGATCTCCGAGCTGCCAGGAATGCCTGGCACAACGCAAGGCGTACACAAGAAGGCGAAGCGTGACGGGTGGGACTTTAGAAAGCAGGAAGGCGTGAAGGGGCCAGGGGTGGAGTACCTGATCTCGGTACCTGACGAAGGGGAGGAAGTGAACCAGATCCAGGACAGCCCGGCTGTTTATGGAAACCAGTTTCTGGAAGAGTTTGCATTGATACCTGGCTATCGGGTGCAGGTATCCGCAGGGCACGGAGCATTGACGCAGGTTGATCAGGCGCCATGTCGCCACCTGGCGTTTCGCCGCAAGTGGCTTAAGTGGCGCGGCTTTGCTGAGAAGGAGCTGGCGATTGTCTGGAGTAAAGGCGACAGCATGGAGCCCACTATCAGCAACAACGACACCCTGGTCGTACACCTGGGCAGAACGCGCCCGGTTGATGGCCACATCTATGTGGTGCGCAATGATGACCAGCTATGGGTCAAGCGCCTGCAGGTGCTGCCGAGCGCCTGGCTGCTGCTGAGCGACAACAAGCACTATCAGCCGATCGAGGTACCGAAGGACGAGCAGCACACCTTCGAAGTGATCGGTCAGGTCGTCCACATTGCCCACGACGTAGGAGAGTGATGAAACAGATTTAAAGCCGGTTTAAACGCGGCCTCACGAAAACTCCTTTGATCAATTCGCTCGGAATTTTCAGCCGCTTTCAGATCCATTGATCATTTTGTGGATCCGCCATAACGAACACGGCCTGCAGAGTTTCGATTTCTCTACAGGCCGCGCCACTTCTGGTTTTCCGATCCCACTCATTCCCTCAAGATCCCACTTATTCCCTAACCATTCCCAGTGATCAATTCAATAGGTCCTATACACTGAACTTGTGTTGGGTACATTCGACCGATGAAAGAGTGAAGGGCTTCATCTTCAGGGTTCCAGCTTTCCCCCTGGCAGTAGAAGTGCAGCCTCCCTAATGAACAGCTTGCTATCGCCATATGGGCGGCGGCTTCCGGAGTTTTCTCGGTTTGTAGGCAATGGCTTGCCACAAGCAGCAACGGAAGTTCATTTTTGGGGGCCATTGAGCTGGGTGTTGCTGAGTCAAAAATTGCACAGTGGGCGGAAAAATCTCTGATCGCTGTATAAAGGACTCTCATCTCTGGCTCAAGAGCAAAGTTGAGCTTGTCCTTCCCGGTCAGAAATTCGTATAACTCACCCCAAGGGTTCACCGCTTTCTCTTTAACCAACACAACACCCCCCTTTAAGTTTTGTGGCATTATCTAGCAACTGAGGACTAATAAACGGCTGTCAATTTAGAGGGGGGTTTTTATGGCGGGTGTTTGGGTTGTAAAGGGGGGGACGCTTCAACCGATTAGGCGTCTCGAGAAGTCTATAATCCTGCATCCAGACAACCGCGATAGCCTTGAGACGCAGGAGCTTCTTGCAACGTTGCACCACAATAAGTATTGGCTACTCTGTGGGTGTAAGAAGCCGGACGCGAGGATGTTTGTGCGCCAGGTTGCGGAAGATAGGTACCTGATAGTCAATCACCATGAGCATGGTCACCACGACCCACATTGCCCTCTGCGCACGTCTCTTGGGTTGGGAGGCGCATCGGAGGACTCTGGCCCTGATGCTGGCGACAACACTACCGCGATGAAGCAGCCAGAGTATCGCCTGATCTCTCCATACCGCAAGATAGACCTGCTTTCGTTGGATGGTGATTGCGTATTCCGGCGAAGTTGAACAGCCATTCCGGCCAACGTGAACACCCTGATCCTTAACGCGCTCACGTCACCCCG
>NZ_JAPDBT010000029.1:0-33273 GCF_027705405.1 Aeromonas sp. QDB34
GGACATCCGACATCAGAGATTGAGTAGCGGAATGTCTGAGCTGAAGTCATGTCCATGGCTGTTCTTCTTTCCTTTACGTTGATGAAGCATTCCTGTCACTGTCGGAGTCGTTTGCCGGGGACCTGACAGCCTATGGACAACAGATCCGGCAGCGAGTGTGGCAGTGGACCGGACTAACGGTAGGGGTCGGGATTGGTCCCACCAAGACCCTCGCCAAGCTGGCCAACTATGCAGCCAAGAAGTGGCCTGCCACGGGCGGCGTCGTGGACTTGCGTGACGAGCTGCGCCGTGCCCGGCTGATGGCTATCACCCCGGTGGACGAGGTGTGGGGCATAGGACGGCGCTTGGGGGCCAAGTTGGTGGCACAAGGCATCAACACCGTGGCTGATCTGGTGGCTAGCGATGCCAAAGGGTTACGCGCCCAATACGGCGTGGTGGTCGAGCGGATCGTACAGGAGCTGCGTGGCCTGCCTTGCGCAGAGCTGACCGTTGAACCGGCGGCGAAGCTGCAGATCCTCTCGAGCCGTTCCTTTGGTGAGCGCGTGACTGGCCGTGGAGAAATGGCCCAAGCGTTGTCAGGCTTTATGGCTCGCGCAGCCGAGAAGCTGCGTGCCGAGGGGATGTGTTGCCAGCGGGTGCACCTGTTCGTGCGAACCAGCCCCTTTGACGAACGAGCGCCTTACTACAGTGAGCAGGCTGGCGTACGGTTGGTCTGCCCTAGCGATGATACCCGGTTGTTGCTGCAGCAAGTGAACGTGCTGCTAGCCCAGATTTGGCGCGACGGTTACCGCTATCAGAAGGGGGGCGTCATGCTGAGTGAGTTCACCTCCAAAGAGCAGCAACAGGCCGATCTGTTTGCCCCGTCCTCCGCTCAATCGGATGCGCTGATGGCAGTGATGGACCAGATCAAAGCCAAGGGATTAGGGCGCGTAGGCTTTGCCAGCCAAGGCACGGGGTCGCCTGAGTGGATGATGCGACAAGAGCACCTGAGCCCCTGCTACACCACCCGCTGGGAGGACCTGCCGGTGGCCAGGTAAGTGGATGCAGTAATGTTCCTACCGTTTGTTCGATGTGGTACCCCACGTGGTACCCAAAGCCAAAAAGTACAAATGGTTAGCTTCAATAAGAAGCTAACCATTTGTTTTATATGGTGCCGGTAAGAGGAGTCGAACCCCCGACCTTCGCATTACGAATGCGCTGCTCTACCTACTGAGCTATACCGGCGTGTCACTAGATTCCCGAAAACAGCAGGGCAAGTCAATGAGCTGCACTCAGTTTTATGAGTGAGCTCATGGAGTTACGGTCAATGTCAGAGGTCAGCGAACTCCGGAATATGGGCCCGGCCGCGGCTTTCGAGAAAATCGAGCAGCGCACGGGGGGAGCGTGCCAGGATCCGCTCTGCCGGGAAGCCGGCTTCGGTGACCAGCCGGTGGCAGTGCTCGAAATCCCCGAGGCTGAAGGCCACGTGGGAGTCGGAACCGAAGGTGAGGTAGGCACCCAGGTCCCGCGCCGCCTCGACGATGGCGCGGCAGTTGCCTTCACTGCCCGGGCGGGAGTGGCTGAAGGAGGAGTTGTTGAGCTCCAGCGCCACTCGATACTCTGCCGCCGCCTTGACCACGGTCTGGATATCGATGGGGAAGGCGGGATTGCCGGGGTGGCTTATCATGTCGACCCGGCCGCTCTTGATGGCGTTGATCATGGCCTGGGTGTGGGTGGCCTGATCGCAGGGGGGGAACACCGGCTCGTGAAAGCCCGCCATGATCATGTCGAGCCGCGACTCGTAGCGCTCGGGGAAGTCGATCTCGCCATCGATGTTCTTGATGTTGGCTTCGATGCCGCGCAGGATGCCGATCCCGTCGACCACCCGTGGCAGCACGTGCAGATTGACGAAGTGCCAGAAGTGGGGGGCATCCGCCATGTCGGGGCCATGATCCGTGGTGGCGAACAGCTTGATCCCCTTTGCCTTGGCGATGGGCAGGTAGTCGTGAATGGTGCTGTAGGCGTGGGTGCTGGCGATGGTGTGGGTGTGGGTATCGACCGTGTACTTCATCTTATCTTCCCCTCTGGCGTGAGGGGCCAGCATAGCAAAGGCAGCGGGTCGAGACCATGTCGTGGCTTGTCATACTTTGTCACAAATTGGGGTCTGGCTGACAAAGTTTGAACACGCTTGGCGGTCATGATGGCGTCATCGATGAAAGCCTGAACTCGCATCGATGGGTTGGATCAGGATGGTGCAACCTCATTTCCCCGCCGTCGCGCCCTGCGACGGTTTTTTTTTGCCTGTTTGCCAGCGTGCTGCGCGGTTACCGGGCAAAAAAATGCCCAACTAGCATGGAGCAGGTTGGGCGAGACTTAATGTTTAATTGCAGTGGCATAGATATAGAGTCCGATTCGTCCGTGAAGTTCCCGCCTTGTTCCCCATTTTCAACAAAAACATTTCACTAACACCTGTTCACATTCTCTTGACACAAAAGGTTGTGAAACGTACTTTTTAAACATTCGTTTAAGTGAGGTGTCCTGTGAGTAAAATCGATACCAAAAACCGCATTCTCGATGCCGCTGAGGTGTTGTTTGCCGAACGGGGGTTCGCCGATACCTCTTTGCGTCTGATCACCAGCGAGGCCGATGTCAACCTGGCGTCGGTGAACTACCACTTCGGCTCCAAGAAGGAGCTGATCCAGGCGGTGCTCGATCGCTATCTGAGCCTGTTCATGCCCGAGCTGGATGCACGCCTGCATACCCTGATGGCGCAGGAGCAGCTGACCCTGCTGCAGGTGTTCGAGAGCTTCGTCGACCCGCTGATGAAGCTGGTGGCGGTGCGCACCAACGGCCCGGCCATCTTCATGCAACTGCTTGGTCGCGGCTACATCGACAGCCAGGGTCACCTGCGTCGCTTCATCACTGCCCACTACGGCCCCATTTTGCAACGGATCACCCAGGCCATCTCCAAGGCCAACCCGGCCTTGTCGCCGGCGGATCTGTTCTGGCGGCTGCACTTCACCCTGGGCACCGTCGTGTTCACCATGGCCTCGGCCGATGCGCTGCGCGACATCGCCCAGGCCGATTTCGGCCAGCAGCTCGATGTGGAGGGGCTGGTACGCAACGTCATTCCTTATCTGGCGTCCGGTGTCGGGGCGCCCGTGGAGTCGACCAGGCTCTCCCTGGCCGTGTAACAACCAACAATAAATCAACGGAAACAGTGAAATAGAAGGAACTTGAGTATGATCACATTGCTTGTCCTGCTGGTGCTGGCGATAGCCGTTGTGCTCGGCGTGCCCTCCATCCGTAAAAAGGTGGTCACCCGCCCGGTGTTCGGCATCTTCAAGAAGATACTGCCGCCCTTGTCGGCCACCGAGCGGGAGGCCATGGAAGCCGGCTCCGTCTGGTGGGATGGGGAGCTGTTTCGCGGCAATCCCGACTGGAAAAAACTGCACGGCTACGGTAAAGCCGAGCTGACCGCCGAGGAGCAGGCCTTCATCGACAACCAGGTCGAAACCCTGCTCGCCATGGTCGACGACTTCAAGATCGTCAACGAGACCAAAGACCTGCCGGAGCCGGTCTGGGACTATCTGAAGAAGGAAGGTTTCTTCTCCCTGATCATCCCGAAATCCTACGGCGGCCGTGAATTCTCGGCGATCGCCAACTCCACCATCGTCACCCGCATTGCCACCAAGAGCCTGAGCGTGGCAGTCACCGTCATGGTGCCGAACTCCCTTGGCCCGGGCGAGCTGCTGATGCACTACGGCACCCAGGCCCAGAAGGACTTCTGGCTGCCGGGGCTGGCCAACGGCAAGGAAGTGCCCTGCTTCGCCCTGACCGGGCCGGAAGCGGGCTCCGATGCGGGCGCCATCCCGGACAAGGGGATCGTCTGCAAGGGGATGCACAAGGGTGAAGAGGTGCTGGGTATTCGCCTCAACTGGAACAAGCGCTACATCACCCTGGCCCCCCGCGCCACCGTGCTGGGCTTGGCGTTCAAACTCTATGACCCGGAAAAACTGCTGGGTGACAAGGAAGAGCTCGGCATCACCTGCGCCCTCATCCCCACCAGCCACCCCGGCGTGCGCGTCGGCGATCGCCACTACCCCATGGGGCTGGCGTTCCTGAACGGCCCGACCTTCGGCAAGGATGTGTTCATCCCGCTCGACTGGATCATCGGTGGCCCGGATTACGCCGGTCGTGGCTGGCGCATGCTGGTGGAGTGCCTCTCCGCCGGTCGCGGCATCTCGCTGCCTGCCCTGGGCACCGCTTGCGGTCACATGGCGAGCCGCACCGTGGGCGCCTACTCCTACGTGCGCAAACAGTTCGGCATGTCCATCGGCAAGTTTGAAGGGGTGCAGGAAGCGCTGGCCCGTATCGGCGGCCTCACCTATCAACTGGAAGGGGCCCGTCGCATGACTGCAGGTTCCCTGGACCTGGGTCAGGCTCCTGCCATCGTCACCGCGATTTCCAAGTACCACATGACCGAGATGGCGCGCCAGATCATGGATGACTCCATGGACATCCACGCCGGTCGTGCCATCCAGCTGGGCCCGAAAAACTACACCGGCTACGCCTACATGGGCATTCCGGTGGCCATCACGGTGGAAGGGGCCAACATCCTGACCCGCAACCTGATGATCTTCGGGCAGGGTGCCACCCGCTGCCACCCGTACGTGTTTGCCGAGCTGGAAGCTGCGGCCGACACCGATGTGGAGCGCGGTCTTGAGAAGTTTGACGCCCTGCTGCTGAAGCACATCGCCTTTGGTGCCGGCAACTTCCTCGGTTCCCTGTTCCAGGGGCTGACCCTGGGCCAGTTCAACAGCGCGCCGGTGGCTGGCGAAACTGCCCGCTACTACAAGCAGCTCTCTCGCATGAGTAAAGGGCTGGCGCTGTGCGCCGACGTTTCCATGCTGATGCTGGGTGGCGATCTCAAGCGCAAGGAGATGATCTCCGCCCGTCTGGGTGACGTGCTGAGCCACCTCTACCTGGCCTCCGCCACCCTCAAGCACTACGAGGATCAGGGCCGCATGGTCTCCGATCTGCCGTTCGTGCAGTACGCGGTGGAGCGCAACCTCTACCTGATTGGCAAAGCGTTCGAGGGCTTCTTCCAGAACTTCCCGAACAAGGTGGTGGGTGCCGTGCTCAAGCGCGTGGTGTTCCCGTTCGGCGTGGGTTACCAGATGCCGGCAGACGATCGTTGCCACGCCATCTGTCTGGCCATGATGAAGCCGGGCGAGTTCCGCGACCGTCTGACGGCGCTGTGCTACGTCGGCAAGGACGAGGCGGACCCGGTTGGTCTGATGGAGCGTGCCTTCCAGGCCATGGTCGCAGTGCAGCCCTACGAGAAGAAGCTGGTGCAGGCCCAGAAAGAGGGCAAACTGCCTCGCAAGCTGGCGCTGCCGGAGCTGGTTGCCGCTGCCCTGTCCCAATCCATCCTGAGCAAGGACGAGGCGGACAAGCTGCTGGCCGCCGACGCCCTGCGCTACGAGGCGATCCAGGTGGACAACTTCGCCCCGGGCGAGCTGGAGGGATTATCCCAGCAAAATCCGGTGGTGCACGCCGCCTGAGATAGTACTCACTCCTGAACCTGAAACCGGCCGTCATGGCCGGTTTTTTTGTTTGTTAACCCTGCATTTACAACCTCGATTAATTCCAGTTTAATGCAATGGCCCCTCACCCTTGGGGCAGGAAGCAAGGCCAGCGGAATGGCCGACAACAACAAACTCAGGAAGAGTGAATGAATCTCGCCAAAACGGCGATCGAACGCCCCATCTGGGTGGCGGTTTCGATCGTGCTGATTTTTCTGCTGGGCCTGCTCAGCATCCGGGGGCTGCCGATCCAGCTGTTTCCCGACATTGATCGTCCGCACCTCAACATCTCGGTGGATTGGCGCTCGGCCTCGCCCCAGGAGATGGAGTCGGAGATAACCGACCCCATCGAGCAGGAGATGCAGGGGGTGCAGGGGCTCAAGAACCTCACCAGCAACAGCTTCCCCGGTTTCACCGAAATCGACCTGGAGTTTGCCCTCGGCACCGACATGCAGCGGGCCCAGCTCGACGTCATCTCCCGTCTGAACCGGGTCTCCGGTCTGCCGGACAAGATTGGCGGCCCCTATGTCAACAACTACAGCAGCAACGACACCCTCACCTTCTTCTTCATCCAGCAGCTGCCCGGTGCCAAGGGGCAGATCGACGATCACCAGGCGCTGATCGAGGCGCGGGTCAAGCCGGAGCTGGAGCGGATCACCGGGGTATCGACGGTCGACATCGAGGGGATCAACGAGCGCCAGATCCAGATCCGTTTCGACCCTTACCGCGCCGCCGAGCTGGGGGTGGAGATCCCGGTATTGGCCAGCCGGGCCAGCACCGGCTGGGATGTCTCCGCCGGCACTCTCGACATAGGCCGCTGGGAGTACAAGCTGCGCTTTGCCGGCCGCTACGACGTGGCGACCCTGGGGGACAAGGTGGTGGACTGGCGCGACGGCCTGCCCATCTACCTGAGGGATGTGGCCGAGGTCAGGTTGGCCCGGGAGGAGAACCCGGTACTGCGCATCCAGAACGGCAACACCGCCATCGCGGCCCAGATCTTCAAGGAGAGCGGTGCCAACGCCCTGGCGGCGCTGGAGGCCATCAAGCTCAAGGTGGGCGAGCTCAACCGCGAGGTGCTGGAGCCGGTCGGGCTGCACATGGAGCAGTCGTTCGACGCCTCCCTCTACATCAACCGGGCGGTGGGCATGGTGACCGCCAACCTGGGGCTCGGTGTGCTGCTCTCCTGCGCCATCCTCTGGGTCTTTCTGCGCCAGCTCAAGGCGACCCTGATGATCGCGATCGCCATTCCCATCAGCATCATGCTCACCTTCTGCCTGCTCAAGGTGCTGGGGCGAACCCTCAACGTCATCTCGCTGGCGGGGATCGCCTTTGCGGTAGGCATGGTACTCGATGCCGCCATCGTGGTGCTGGAAAGTATCTACCGGCGCCACGAGCGAGGGGATCTGAGCAAGGCGGAGGCGGCGCTGGAAGGCACCAGCCGGGTGTGGACCGCGCTGGTGGCCTCCACCCTGACCACGGTCGCCATCTTCCTGCCGGTGCTCTTGCTCAACGACGTGGAGGGGCAGCTGTTTGCCGATCTGGCGCTGACCATCGCCTGCGCGGTGAGCGTCTCCATGCTGGTGGCGGTGACCGTGCTGCCGGCGGTGGCGGCGCGCTGGATGGGGCGTGAGCGGCTGATCGATCCCTATGAGGGGCTGTGGCAGGGCACCACCCGACGGGTGATCCGCTGGACCGGCACCTCCCGCCAGCGCTGGACCGTCATCACCCTGATGATGAGCCTGCCGGCACTGGCCACCTGGGCCCTGTTGCCGAAGATGGACTATCTACCGGACGTGAAGCGCGATGCAGTGGATGTCTGGATGAACTTCACCCCGGGCTTCAACCTGCAGGCCCAGCGCGAGGAGGTGATCGACACCCTGATCGCCCGTCTCGCCCCCTACATGAAGGGGGAGCGGGAGCCGGCCCTCAAGAACTACTACATCCTGCGCTACCCGGGCGGTGCCCAGATCGGGGTGCGGCCGAAAGAGGAGGATCAGATCAAGGTGCTGGAGCAGCTGTTGATGAAGCAGCTGCTGGTGGGGATCCCCGACACCCAGGTATTTGGCGGTCAGGGCTCGCTGTTCGGCGGCTTTGACAGCGAGAACGGCATCTCCCTGCTGCTGCAGGGGGGCGATCTGGCCGAACTCTACCAGGCGGCGCGGGCCGCCATGGCCATCGTCAAGCAGGATCTGCCGGGCGCCCAGGTGAGGCCGCAGCCGGATCTCGATTTCACCGCCCCCGAGCTGCGGCTGGTGCCGCAGGACAGGCGTCTGGCCGAGGTGGGCTGGGATCGCACCCCCATGCCCGCCATCATCCAGACCTTCGGCGACGGGCTGCGGGTTGGCGAGTATTTCGACGGGGAGGAGCGGCTCGACATCATGCTGATGGGACAGACTTCGGCCAACCCGGACGAACTCAAGGCGGTGCCGCTGGCGACCCCGTCCGGGCGCATCGTGCCGCTCGGCGAGCTGCTGCGGGTCGAGCATGACATGGGGCCGGCCAGCATCTTTCGGGCCGACGGCCGGCGCAGCATCAGCCTGCAGATCTCGCCGCCGGCGGGGATGAGCATGGAGCAGGTGCTCGATACCCTGCAGAGCAAAAGCTTTGCCGCCATCCGGCCACTGCTGCCCGCCGGCGGCGAGCTGCGGGTTGCCGGCAATGCCGACAGCCTGCAGCAGGCGCTGGGCAACCTGGGGGCCATCTTCCTGTTTGCGGTGATGATCCTGCTGATCCTGTTATGGGGAGTCTTTGCCTCCCTCAAGGATGCCGTGCTGGTGCTGCTGACCCTGCCGCTTGCCACCGTCGGCGGCGTGCTGGCACTGCACCTGAGCGGCCTCCTGGTGCCGCTGCCGATGGATCTCTTGACCATCATCGGCTTCGTCATTTTGCTGGGGCTGGTGGTCAACAACGCCATCCTGCTGGTGCATCAGACCCGCACCGCGGAGCGGGAGGGGATGAGCCGCCAATTGGCGGTGGCCGATGCCCTGCAAAGCCGGATGCGGCCCATCGCCATGACCAGCCTCACCAGCATCTTCGGCATGCTGCCGCTGATGCTGAGCCCGAGTGAGGGCAGTGAAATCTACCGGGGGCTGGCCACCGTCATCGTCGGCGGCATGAGCTGCAGCACCCTGTTTACCCTGATCCTGTTGCCCGCCTTCCTGCGACTGGGAGAGCGGGTCGAATCACCGCTCGCCCTGCGCCAGCGGGCCTGAGCAAGGAGCTCATCGATGACACACGGTTTTACAAGGATGGTAGTGGGCGCGGCGCTGCTGGCGGGGGGCGTGTTTCCCGCGCTGGCCCAAGGCAAGATGGTGACCCTGGCGGATGTGACCCGGGGGGAGGCGGCGGCCAGCATCTGGGTCAGCGGCACGGTGGCGAGCCGCCAGCAGGCGGCGCTCAGCGCCGAGGTGAGCGGCCGGGTGGAGTGGATCGCCGAGTTCGGCAGCCGGGTCAGCAAGGGGGATGAGCTGCTGCGCCTCGACAGCGCGGCGCTGCGGCTCTCGCTGGAGCAGGCCCAGGCCGAGCAGGCCAAGTGGGAGAGCAACGTGCGTTTCGCCCGCGCCGAGTTCGGCCGGCTGGCGACGCTGCACCGCCAGAAGAGCACCTCCCAGAGCCAGTATGACAAGGCGCGCTACGACGTGGAGCAGGCTGAACTGGCCGAGCGGCTGGCGCGGGTACAGGTGCGCCAGATTGAGGAGCAGCTGCGCAGAAGCCACATCTTCGCGCCGTTCGACGGGGTGGTGAACAACCACTTCATCCAGCCGGGGGAACATGTGGATGCCGGCGAGCAGGCACTGGAGCTGGTCAACCCCGATCAGCCCGACATCCGGCTGCAGGCCCCCATCGTCTGGGCCGGTCAGCTGGCGCCCCAGACCCGGCTGCGGGTGGAAGGGGAGCAGCTCAGCGGCCACGGTGTCTATTACCAGCGGGCGGCGAGTGCCGATCCCAAGTCGCGCCTCATCGAGCTGCGCCTCAAGCCCGAAGCGGGCCGCTTCATCATCGGTTCGCCGGTGCGGGTGGCGCTGCCGCTGGCGGAGCAGCAGACCATGCTGCTGCCGCGCGATGCCCTGGTGCTCAACACCGAGGGGAGCGTGGTCTATCAGGTGGAGCAGCGCGGCGAGGAGCTGACGGTGAACCGGGTGCCGGTGACCGTGCTGTTTGGCGACAGCCGGCAGGTGGCGGTAAGCGGGGCGCTCAAGCAGGGTGACAGGGTGGTGGTGCGCGGCGCCGGCAGCCTGCAGGACGGCGACAAGGTCGAACTGTTTCGTGGCTGAGGCGGCGGTTTCGCCATAAAAAAACGGCTCCTGCGGGAGCCGTTTTTGGTGCCGGTGAAGGGCGATTACTCGACCATCATCACCTTGCAGGTGTTGGTACTGCCGACGGTTTCCATCTTGTCGCCGTGGGTCAGCAACACCATGTCGCCGCTTTGCAGCAGCCCCTTGGCCTTGAGCACGTCCAGCGCGTCGCGGCACACTTCGTAGACCGGCTTGGTCTCGTCGCCGTCGAACAGCACCGGGGTGACGCCGCGGTAGAGGTTGGTCCAGGCCAGGGTCTTGTTGTGGGGGGACATGGCGAAGATCGGCAGACCGGAGCTGATGCGGGACATCAGCAGCGGGGTGGTGCCCGATTCGGTCAGCGCCACGATCGCCTTGACCCCTTCCAGGTGGTTGGCTGCGTACATGGTGGACATGGCGACGGCCTCTTCCACCGAAGTGAAGGTGTAGCTCATGCGGTGGTTGGAGACGTTCAGGCTCGGGTGCTTCTCGGCACCGACGCAGACGCTGGCCATAGAGGTCACTGTCTCGATGGGGAACTGACCGGCGGCGGTCTCGGCGGAGAGCATCACCGCATCGGTACCGTCCAGCACGGCGTTGGCCACGTCCATCACTTCGGCGCGGGTCGGCAGCGGGGCGTTGATCATCGACTCCATCATCTGGGTGGCGGTGATGACCACCCGGTTCAGACGACGGGAGTGGCGAATGAGTTTCTTCTGCACGCCGACCAGCTCGGGATCGCCGATTTCGACGCCGAGATCACCACGAGCCACCATGACGGCATCGGAGCCGAGGATGATGTCTTCCATCGCCTCGTCGGTGGCGACGGTTTCGGCGCGCTCGACCTTGGCCACGATCTTGGCGTTGGAGCCGGCTTCACGGGCCAGCTCGCGGGCGTAGCGCAGGTCATCGCCGCAACGGGGGAAGGAGACGGCCAGGTAGTCCACGTTCATGCGGGCGGCGGTCTTGATGTCTTCCTTGTCCTTCTCGGTCAGGGCCGGGGCGGAGAGACCGCCACCCTTCTTGTTGATGCCCTTGTTGTTGGAGAGCGGACCGGCCACGGTGACCGTGGTGTGGATGCGGGTGCCTTCGACCTGCTCCACCTTCAGCTGCACGCGACCGTCGTCCAGCAGCAGGATGTCGCCGGCGATCACGTCGCCCGGCAGGCTCTTGTAGTCGATGCCGACCTGCTCCTGGCAGCCTTCACCCTTGCCGAGGGCGGCATCGAGGATGAACTTGTCGCCGACGGCCAGATAGATCTTGCCATCCTTGAAGGTGGAAACGCGGATCTTGGGGCCCTGCAGATCGCCCATGATGGCGACGTGACGACCCAGCTTGGCGGCGATGTCACGCACCTGGTTGGCGCGCAGGATGTGGTCTTCAGCAGTGCCGTGGGAGAAGTTCATCCGCACCATGTCGGCGCCGGCACGGATGATCCCCTCGAGGATCCCTTCGCGATCGGTGGCCGGACCGAGTGTGGTTACAATCTTTGTACGTCTTGGCATGAAAGACTCCAGTTTTGAAGTTGATATGACTTGAGATACTGCCCCGTCAAGCGCATGACCCATTGCACCCGCTTGCAAGCCATCTGGGTGGCTTTTGTTACTAAATTACAATACTACACCAAGGAAGGTGGCAGAGACAGCCGGGGGCCGAGGCCCCCGCTGCTTACGAAGAGTGGGGTGTATCAAAGCGGGATTCGCGCAAACCTTCTTTGACTTTCTTCAGGTTTTCGCGAAATTTCATGCCGCGGCGCAGGGTGAAACCGGTCGCCAGCACGTCCACCAGGGCGAGCTGGGCGATGCGCGATGCCATCGGCATGTAGACATCGGTGTCTTCCGGCACGTCCATGGAGAGGACCAGGTTGCACTCGCGCGCCAGCGGGGAGTCCTTGGCGGTCATGCCGATGACGGTGGCGTCGTTCTCGCGGGCCAGTGCGGCAATCTCCACCAGCGCCTTGGTGCGGCCGGTGTGGGAGATGAGCACCACCACGTCCCCTTCGCTGCTGTTGATACAGCTCATGCGCATCATGACGATGTCATCGAAGCTCACCACCGGGATGTTGAAGCGGAAGAACTTGTTCTGGGCATCGCGGGCGACGGCGGAGGAGGCGCCGAGGCCAAAGAAGCTGATCTTCTTGGACTGGGTCAGGATATCGACGCAGCGATTGATGGCGGAGATGTCGAGGCTGTTCTTGGCGGCATCGAGGCAGGCCATGGTGGATTCGAAGATCTTGGCGGTATAGGTATCGGGCCCGTCTTCCGCCTCCACGTGGCGGTTCACATAGGGCGTGCCGTTGGCCAGGCTCTGGGCCAGATGCAGTTTGAAATCGGGAAAGCCTTTGGTATCGAGACGGCGGCAGAAACGGTTGACGGTCGGCTCGCTGACGTCAGCCATCTTGGCGAGGGTGGCGATACTGGAGTGGATGGCCGTCTGCGGGGAGGCCAGGATGACCTCGGCGACTTTACGCTCTGATTTACTGAAACTTTCCAAATTATTAGTAATTTTATCAAGGGTATTCATCATCACCACCAGGCGTTTTTGTAATTTAGCTTCAGTGTCTTTGCACTAAATTCATGGCTAAGCAGGTTTCCAATCAACTTGATGACTATACAAGACAAGCTCTTATCGAAACTAATCTCGGCCCTGCAAAGTATGACTCATGTCTAATTATTTCGTTGTTTTGGTTACAAACTTCCAGTCATTCCGTGAAAGCGCTTACAAATGTTGCAAAGCAACAACACTGTGAGCGGGCGCACAGTTGCACCCATCAAACGCGCCGCAACGGGAGGGGCTCGGGTAGAATTGGCACCAAATAATAAGTGCGGGACGGTAACGGCCGCCCCGACCCCAGTAACGAAGGAGTTGTTTTATGCAGCATACCCATGCGCTGGTCGGCGACGTAGGCGGCACCAATGCCCGGTTGGCCCTGTGCGAGCTGGCAACCGGCACCATTTCCCAGGCCAAGACCTATTCCGGGCTGGCCCATCCCAGTCTGGAAGCCGTGGTTCGCCTCTATCTGGATGAGCACAAGGTGCAGGTGGGCGAAGCCTGCATCGCCATCGCCTGCCCCATCAACGGCGACTGGGTCGCCATGACCAACCACAGCTGGGAGTTTTCCATCAGCGAGATGCAGGCCAATCTGGGCCTGAGCCGGTTGCAGGTGATCAACGATTTTACCGCCGTCTCCATGGCGGTGCCGGTGCTGGACGCGGCTGACTGCATCCAGCTGGGAGGCGCGGCGCCCGTGGCCGGCAAGCCCATCGCCATCTACGGGGCCGGCACCGGCCTTGGCGTGGCCCACCTGGTGCACACCGGCGAGCAGTGGCTGAGTCTGCCGGGTGAGGGCGGTCACGTGGACTTTGCCGCCAACAGCGAAGAAGAGGATGCGGTGCTGCAGGTGATGCGCGCCGAGCTGGGCCACGTCTCGGCCGAGCGGCTGCTCTCCGGCCCCGGCCTCGTCAACATCTACCGTGGTCTGGTGAAATCCGACGGCCGCGAACCGCAGGCGTTCGAACCCAAGGACATCACCGAGCGCGCGCTGGCGGGCGAGTGCCTGGATTGCCGCCGTACCTTGAGCCTGTTCTGCGTGCTGATGGGCCGCTTTGCCGGCAACCTGGCGCTCAACATGGGCACCTTCGGCGGTGTCTACATCGCCGGCGGCATAGTGCCGCGCTTTCAGGAGTTTTTCATCGGCTCGGGCTTTCGGGTGGCCTTCGAAGACAAGGGGCGTTTCAAATCCTACCTCAAGGATATCCCCGTCTTCCTCATCACCCACGAGGGGCCGGGTCTGCTCGGTGCCGGCGCCTATCTGCGCCAGTCGCTCGGCATCAAGTTATAAGCAGGCGGCTTGCCAGGGGACGGATCGGCCATGGTTCAGCCTTGATTCAGTGACCATGGCGTAGAGTGTCAACACGTACTCAAGAAGGCAGGGCTCCATAAGGAGTTGGGACTTGTCTTCATCCGCTGGGTGCGTTTGTCACCTGACAAGCCTGAACTGTTTCACCGGCCCTCGCGGCCGGTTTTTTTATGCCTGCGCTTTGCCGGCTGGATGGGGATGTCGTCCTCTGCGAAAGGATGGGCCTGCGCCGCAATGCACTGCGCCTGCCGGGTGGCAGGCGCAGTGCATTGGCTGGGATGGACTCAGGGCAGGTCGAGGGTGAAGCGGGCGCCCCCGAGCGGGGACTCATCCACCATGATCTGGCCGCCGTAGCTGTGCACGATTTCGGTGACCACCGCCAGCCCGATGCCCTGGCCGGGAGAGCTGTCGGCGCGTACCCCGCGCTGGAAGATCTGCTGCGACTTGCCGGGGTCGATGCCGGGGCCGTCGTCCTCGATCTCGATCCGCAGCCGGTCGAGCCGGCGGCTCACCGTCACCTTGATCTCGCTGATGGCGAACTTGAAGGCGTTGTCGAGCAGGTTGCCCATCAGCTCCATCAAGTCCCCCTGCTCGCCGGCGAAGAAGACGTCGTCATCGAACTTGAAGCGGGTCTGCAGCTTCTTGTGGCGATAGACCTTGGCGAGGCTGGCCAGCAGCTTCTCGATGAGGGGCACCGGCTCGGTGCCCTTGCTGGCGAGGCGCTTGCGGCCGGTGACGGCGCGGCGCAGCTGGTACTGGATGATCTGCTCCATGGTCAGGATCTGCTCATTGATGTTGTCGTGGATGTCGCGCCCCAGCTTGACCTCCTGCGCCGTCATCTGGATCAGCGCCAGCCGGGTTTTCAGACTGTGGGCCAGATCGTTGAGGGCGTGCTGGTAGCGCTGGGTCTGCTGGCGTTCGTTCTCCAGCAGCTGGTTGACCGACTCGGTCAGCGGCGTCAGTTCCCGCTCATAGTCGTTGGAGAGCGCCTCCCGCTTGCCGGCCCGGATCTCGTCCATCTGGCGCGCCATGGTGCGCAAGGATCCCAGGCTCCAGAAACTGGTGAGCAGCAGCAGGGCGCCGAGCAGCGAGTAGGCGAGCAGGGCCTGGCGGATGCACTGGTAAAGGTAATCACGGGTCTGGGCCAGGTAGCGCTTGGCCGAATCGACCATCACCACGTAATAGGTGGTGGGGCCGTCGCCGTGATTGCGCAAAAAGCGCAGGCTGTAAATGAAGTAGCTCTCGCCGTTCTTGATGGTGTGGCGCTTGAAGAAGTAGTCCTGATCCAGCCCGCCCAGATACTTCATCAGATCCTGGCAGATGGTGTCCCTGGCCTGGATCACCTCCGGCATGTGCATGCTGGACCAGCTCAGCTGGCCGTCGGCCCGGCAGATCAGGGTATCCAGATTGGGGTCGACGGCATCCGGGGTGATCCGGCCCAGATCCGTGGTGGCATGGGCGTCCGGCAGCTTGGAGGAGAACAGCTTGGAGAGGTTCTCCTGCATGCGGGTGCTGGCCTTCTGGGCCTGCTCCTCGGTGTGACCCAGATAGAGGATGTAGACCGAGAAGGCCATGATGAGCGCGATGACCAGCATGGCGCTCAGCATCAGCTTGATGTGCAGCGAGCGGCGGATGAAGCGCATGGGGCGCAGCAGACGAGAGTCCATCAGTTGCACGACAGGTTGAAGATGTAGCCCTGGCGGCGGATGGTGGAGATGGGCTGGATGGTCCCCTCCGGATCCAGCTTCTTGCGCAGCCGGCTCACCATCACCTCGATGGTGTTGGGGTCTCCCTCACCGTCACCGTAGAGCTGGTCCAGCAGTTGCTGCTTGGAGACCACCTGGCGGGCGTTGCGCATCAGGTATTCGAGGATCAGGTATTCAAAGCTGGTGAGCACCACCGGGGTGCCGGCGATGGTCAGCTCCTTGCGGGAGAGATCCAGCTCGTAGTCGCCGGCCTTGACCCTGGGGGAGATGAAGCCGGCGCTGCGGCGCACCAGGGCGTTGAGGCGGGCCAGCAGCTCGTCCTTCTGGAACGGCTTGACCAGGTAGTCGTCCGCCCCGGCTTCCAGCCCCTCCACCTTGTCCTGCCAGTTGCCGCGGGCGGTCAATACGATGATGGGGAAGGGGATCTGCTGCTCGCGCAGCTGGCGGATGAGTTGCAAACCGTCCATGTCCGGCAGGCCCAGATCGATGATGGCCACGTCGATGGGATAGTCGGCGGCGTAATGCAGTGCCACCTGGGCGCTGTCGGTGCTGTGTACCTGATTCTGGGCTTCGGTCAGCAGGGTGCTGAGGTGGTGATTGAGCAGCTTGTCGTCTTCGACCAACAATATTTTCATAAGGTGCGCGATCATGGGGATCCAGGCTGTCAATTAGAGGGCTTATGACGGGGAGAGTCAATCCGGATCCTAACAGCCCTGGCTGTATCGGGACTGAATCAGCCCGCCATTACTCACCACCCCATCATTAGCCACTTCCTAGCCAGTGTGAGTCAGGGTCTGACTTGTCTCAGCTCCGGTCTGCTGACGCCACAGCCTGGCATAGAGCCCCTCGCGGGCCAGCAGTTCATCATGGCTGCCCGACTCCACTATCTGCCCTGCCTCCATCACCAGGATACGGTCCGCTTCGCGCAGGGTATTGAGGCGATGGGCGATGCTGATGAGGGTGCGGCCGCGGCGGATGGCCGCCATGTTGGCCATGATGGCCGCTTCCGACTCATAGTCGAGGGCCGAGGTGCCCTCGTCGAGCAGCAGGATCCTGGGGTTGACCAGCAGGGCGCGGGCCAGGGCAATGCGCTGGCGCTGGCCGCCCGACAAGCGGGCTCCCTTCTCTCCTACCTGTTGCTCGAAGCCATGGGGCAGCTCGCGAATGAAGGCGAGGGCACCGGCCAGTTGCGCCGCCTGCTCCAGTTCGGCCTGGGTGGCATCGGGGCGGCAGATGCGGATGTTGTCGGCGATGGTGCCGGAGAACAGCACGCTCTCCTGCAGCACCACGCTCATGTTGCGGCGCAGGGAGACGGGGTCG
This sequence comes from Aeromonas sp. QDB34, assembly GCF_027705405.1. Classification (NCBI taxonomy): domain Bacteria; kingdom Pseudomonadati; phylum Pseudomonadota; class Gammaproteobacteria; order Aeromonadales; family Aeromonadaceae; genus Aeromonas; species Aeromonas sp. QDB34. Next base: position 16,727 of record NZ_JAPDBT010000029.1, read on the forward strand.
GCGATGGCGAGATCCATGTTGTCCACCAGTACCTGGCCGTGCTGAGGCACATAGAGCCGCTGCAGCAAACGGGTCAGGGTGCTCTTGCCGCAGCCGGACGGACCCGTGATGCCGATGAACTGCCCCGGCTCAATGGTGAGGGAGAGGTTGGCCAGCACCTCAGGGGCATCCGGCTGGTAACGAAAGCGGATGTGGCGAAACTCGATGGCACCCTGGAGGGCGGGCACGGAGGCGAGCCCGTGTTTGCCATGCTCCGGCGTCTCGTCGAGGATATCGCCGACCCGGCGCAGGGCAATCAGGGTGTGCTGAAAATCCTGCCACACCTGGGCCAGGCGCAGCACCGGCTGGGTGACGTGGCCGGCCAACATGTTGAAGGCGACCAGTTCCCCCGGGCTCATGCGACCGTTCAGCACCTCGCCGACCCCGAGCCAGAGCAGCAGGGCGGCGGTGAGTTTTTGCACCAGATCGATGCCCTGACCGGCCGCCAACCCCACCTTCTTGGCCTGAAAACCGCGCCTGAGCTGGCGTGCCAGCAGGCGCTGCCACTCCTGGTAGAAGCGGCGTTCGGTGGCCGTGGTCTTGATGGTTTCGATGCCGGTGACCGCCTCGGTCAGAAAGCTGGTGGCATCGGCATCCGCCTGATACTCCGCCTCGACCTTTCTGCGCACCAGCGGCCCTATCAGCAGCCAGAGCAGGAAGTAGATCAGCAGCGAGCCCAGCACGCAGGCGGTCAGGCGCGGGGCGTAGTGAAACATGACCCCGACGAACAGCAGGATGAACAGCAGATCCAGCACCAGCATCAGGGTCGAGCCGGTGAGGAACTGGCGGATCTGGGCCATCTCCTTGACCCGGGCGATGATCTGGCCGGTCTGGCGGGCCTTGAAATAGCCGATGGGCAGGCCGACCAGATGGCGATAGAGCTTGCCGGAGAGCTCGGCATTGACCTGGTTGGCCAGGTGACCAAACACCTGGCCGCGCAGAAAGCCGTAGAGCGGCTCGGCGCAGGCCAGCGCCACCATGGCCAGGGCCAGCACGTGCAGACTGCCGAGGCTGCGCCCCACCAGCACCTTGTCGATGATGTTCTCGAACAGCAGCGGGCTGGCGAGGGCGATGAGCTGCAGCAGGATGGCGAAACAGAAGACGTCCCGCAGTTGTTTCTGCTGGCGCAGCACCGCCGGGCTAAACCAGCTCAGCCCGAATTTGACCTCGGCCGGGGTGAGATCCTGCTGGGCCAGCAACAGAAAGTGCCACTGCGCCGCCTCGGCCAGGCTCGGCAGCGGTTGCAGCCTGCTGCTGCCGCTGGCGGGATCAAACAGCTGCCAGCCCTCTGGCGTGATGGCGGTGATGGTGTACCAGCAGCCATCCCGCTTGAGCAAGGCCGGCAGCGGCAGCGCCGCGAGCGGGCAGCCCGGCCCCTGCGACAGGGCGCTGCGCAGGCCAAGACGGGCAGCGGCTTCCCGCACCGTCAGATCGGGCGGTGCCAGATCGCACCCCAGGGCGTGGGCCAGCTGTTCGGCATCGGCCGTCAGCATCAGCTGGTGCGCTGCGTGGGTGAGGGCGGCGAGGGCGCCATTGGCGACAGGGGCGCTGTCGGCGGAGTGGGTCTGCTGCATCGTCATCGCTCCCGCAGCGCCTCGGCCTGGTACTCGCGAATGGGGCTCAGCAGATAGTCGATGACCCGGCGCCGGTCGGTCTTGATCTCCGCCACCACCGACATGCCGGGGGTGAGCTTGACGTGCTGCTGGTCGATCAGCATCTCGCCCTGGCTCAGCTTGACCCTGGCGGCAAAGACCAGTCCCAGCTGCTCATCGGCGGTGGCGTCGCGCGACACGCTCACCAGCTCGCCATCTATGGTGCCGTAGCGGGTGTAGGGGAAGGCATCCACCTTGATGCTCACCGCCTGCCCCTCGTGCACGAAGCCGATGTCCTTGTTGAGGATCTTCACCTCGGCGAGCTGCACCCCTTCGTTGGGCACGATCACCAGCAACTGCTGGGCCGGCTGCACCACGGCGCCCTGGGTGTGAATGGCCAGCTGCTGCACCGTGCCAGCCACGGGGGCGCGGATCACCTCCAGATGTTCCCGCTCGCGCAGTTTGGCGAGCTCCTGCTCGATGGCGGTCAGCTGCAGCCTGGCCTGCTGGCGTTTCTCGATCCACTCCCGCTGCTTTTGTGCTTTGAAGCCGGCCAGCCGCTCCTGCAGGCTTTGCTGCTGGGATTGCAGCACCTCGAGCTCCGCCCGCTGCTGGGCGAGCTGGCGCTGGGTTTCCAGCAGCTCTTTTTCCTGCTCCAGATACTCCACCCGGGAGATGGCATGGGACTGGCTCAGGGTCTGACGGGCCTGCAGGCGGGGACGGATGTTGGCCAGCAGGGTGGTGAGAGAAGCCATGTCGCCCCGTCTGGCGGCCTGGTTGGCCTGGTTGACCCCGAGCTCGGCCTGCAGGTTGCCGAGGGTGCTGTGAAATTCGTGCAGCTCGCTCTGGTAGTTCTCCGCCAGCGCCAGCTGCTGCTCCGGCGTGAGCCTGACATAGTCCGGATGCTGGTCGGGGGCCTGGTCACGGTAGAGCGACTGGTAGCGGATCAACGTCTGGTACTGGAACGCCTGCTGCTGGCGCAAGCGGCTCAGATCCTGACTGACCCCCAGGGTATTGAGGGTCAGCAGCGGCGCATCGGCGGCAACCGCCTGACCATCTTCCACGTGGATGCTGACCACCCTGGCCTGCTCGTAGGACTGGATCATCTGGCTGCGGCCAAGCACCAGCAGGCGGCCGCTGGCGGTGGCCTGGATGTCTAGCTCGCCCCAGCAGGCCCATAGCAGGGTCAGCAGCACGCCGGCGCTGAGGGTCAGCGCCGTGATGCGGGCAAAGGGAGAGGGGGGCGTCTCGGCCAGCGCCAGGTGGGCCGGCAGAAAGCCGTAGTGGGTATCCGCCTGCCGAGGTGGACGGGGTTGGCGAAAGCGGGCCAGCCAGGTACGCAGATTCATGGGGTCTCCTCGTGCAAGTCCTGCTGCAGTCGCCACAGCCGGGCGTAGTGTTCTCCTCGCGCCAGCAGGCTGGCGTGATCGCCCTGCTCGACGATCTTGCCGCGCTGCAGGACGATGATGCGGTCGCACTGGCGCACGGTGGAGAGACGGTGGGCGATGGTGATGACGGTACGGCCACAGGCGATCTGGCGCATGTTGCGCTGGATCAGCGCCTGGGACTCATCGTCGAGGGCACTGGTGGCCTCGTCGAAGATGAGGATCCTGGGGTCGGCCAGCAGGGTGCGGGCGATGGCGATGCGTTGGCGCTGGCCGCCGGAGAGCGAGCTGCCCCCCTCCGCCAGCACGGTGTCATAGCCAAGGGGCAGCCGCAGAATGAAGTCGTGAGCGCCGGCCAGGGTGGCGGCCCGAATGATCTGGTCCAGGCTGGCATGGGGCATCGACTGGGCGATGTTGTCCCGTACCGATTTGTTGAACAGGTGGTTCTCCTGCAGCACCACCCCCATCTGCTGACGCAGGTGGTGGAGGGGAAGCTGGCGGATGGGCTGGCCGTCGATGAAGATCTCGCCCTGTTCGGGTTGGTAGAGGCGCAGCAGCAGCCTGGCCAGGGTGCTCTTGCCCGAGCCTGAGCCGCCGACCACCCCGAGCGTGTCGCCGGGCGCTATGGTCAGGGAGAGATCATCGATGATGAGGGGGGCGTCCGGCTGATAGCGAAACCGCACCCGCTCCAGCAAAATGGCACCGGCACTCACCTGACCCGCGCCGTCACGCTGGTGCTCGGGGGGCAGGTTGAGCATGTCACCCAATTTATCCACCGCGATCCGGGTCTGGATGAACTGGCCCCACAGCTCGACCAGCCGTGACAGGGGCTGGGCCACGTGGCCGGCCATCATGTTGAAGGCAATGAGCTGGCCGATGGTGAGCTGCAGGCTGATCACCTCGCTCGCGCCGAGCCAGAGCACGCCGGCGCTCACCAGCTTTTGCAGCCACATGACGCCGTGCTGGGAGGCATTGTTGAGCTGTTGAACCCGGTAACCGGCAGTCACCATCTGGCTGGTCTGCTCATCCCAGCGCCGCACGAAGCGCGGTTCCAGCGCCAGGCTCTTGAGGGTCTCGGCGCCGGCGACCGTCTCGTTCAAGAAGGCGGTGTTGGCGGCGGCGTGGCCGAACTGCTGTTCGACCGCCTGCTGCATGCGCGGCGTGATCCACCAGGCGATCAGTACATAGGCGGGGATGGAGAGCAGGATCACCAGGGTCAGCATGCCGGAGAGGCTGGCCATGACCGCCAGGAAGACGAACATGAACAGCACGTCCACCGTCAGGGTAAACATGGTGCCGGTCAGGAACTCGCGGATGGTATTGAGCTCCTGCACCCGGGTCACGATGGCCCCCACCTGGCGGCTCTTGAAATAGAGCAGGGGCAGGGCAAACAGGTGCTGCACCATGCGCAGGCCGAGCTGGATGTCGATCCGGTTGGCGGTGTGGGCGTACTGGTACTCCCGCAAACCGCGCAGACAGACCTCCACCAGGGCGGTGATCAGCAGCCCGAACACCAGCACATCGAGCGTCGACCAGGCCTGATGCACCAGCACCTTGTCCATGACGACCTGAAAAAAGAGCGGGGAGATGAGAGCTAGGAGCTGCAAGACCAGCGAAAAGAGCAATATCTCCCCCAGCAGCCGTTTTTGCTGCAGGAAGGCCGGGATGAACCAGCGGATGTCAAAGCGGCTCTGTTGTCTGCGTACTTGATAGACTCGTCCGTTCCAGCGAGTCAGCAGCGCCTGCTGGTCGATGACCTGCGGGTTGCCGACGGCGGGGTCCAGGATCAGGGCCTGCTCCCCCTGACGCTGGGCCAGGACGCAGGGGTTGCCGTTGTCACTGAGCAGGACCAGGGGGAGCGTCTGTTTGGCGAGTTTGCGGGGAGCAATGTGACGTTGGCGGATCCGGCTGTCGGTCTGCTGTTGCAGCCTATCGACAATAATATCAAAGGGTTCGTCTGGCGTGATATCTATATCTTTAGGGGGACAGCCCAATAATCCGGTAATAATCTTCAAGCATGCCAAAACAGACTCGTCATGCGCAGTCATAATATACCCCGTTGCCGCGTTTAAACCCCTCCTGTTTATATGGGGCAAGGTGACCTGTTACAGGCAGGGCGCGCATACTAACGAGCCGATAATTATCTGTCAAATATTATGTGCGCTGACAAAATCAATAATAAATTCACTGGGTCAATATATCTAAAGGTAATCTCAAGTGTGGCCTCATTATTAACCTTAATGAGTTTGTTGATATTTATTTTGACGTAATTACTCTATTTTTGAATCATTGTTTAATTGAATCAAATAATATTTTCAAATATGGTAAATATAGCGAAAAATGAAATGTTAGCACCATGTTGATTTATCTTTGGTGGGATTTTTGTTTTTTGTTTTACCTTATATTTATTGATAATGGAATTTATATGACAGAGCAGTTTGTACAGACAGTATCCAGCGTCAACTACAACAAGGGGATTTTCTCCCTCTATTTCGTCGGCCAGGATCCGCTCAAGATGGCGCAGGGCGTGATGGCAGAAAGCGACAATGAGCTGGCGCTGAAACAGACGGTGCACATGCCGGCAGCTGGCTTTATGTATATGGTTTCAATGATAAAAAACATGCTTGAAGATCCGCGCATGGCGGCCGAGTTCGACAAGCTGATTGCCGCTGGCCTGATCCCGGCCGCCCCCGCCGAGGTGCTGGAAACCGCACCTGCCGCCACTGCACAGGCTGCGCCGCGCAAGAAAAAATAAGTTTCCGGTGTGGGGAGCCAATGCACTTGGTATTGCAACCAACGGAACCTAACTGGCAACAAAAACAACATATGTTGGGAGGTGTCATGCTGCTCAGTCAGCACTCCTCCCTGCACCGGCGTTATTCCGTCGCCGAGTGGCAGCAACGTATATTGCCAGCATTTGAATTGAACCAGTTCTGCTATTACGAAGACTCATGCGGACGCCCGGTTGCATTTTGCAACTGGGCGTTTGTCTCTTTATCCATTCGTGACACCTTGCTGGCCGCCGAGCGGGAGCTGATCCGTGAGGATTGGCAATCCGGCGACCACATTTTTATTCCGGAGATGATAGCGCCATACGGACACGCCCGCGCCGTGGTGAGCGATCTGCGTCGCCGGATATTCTTGCCATGGAAAGGGCAGCGGGTCTGCACAGTGCGCGGTCATGTTCATGCCGAACGTGGCCATTGTGTGCGCAGGGTGCAGTGGTTTTCCATTTAATCATAATGAGTTAATACATGGGAAAGAGTGTATGGAGAAGTATTGAGTACTTCTTTACCGGTAATTACACGGCAGATGACGGAAACAATGATATCGATGCCTATGGCCTCGGTGGCGTCATCCATGCCTATGGTGGTGACGACACCATCAGGGTCGGCTCCATCGGCGCCACCGTCTATACCGGTACGGGCAACGACAGCGTCTATGGCGGTGCCGCCTACCTCAAGGTGGTTGACGACTCCGGCAACCTGACCGTCAAGGGGGCGGCGGGCTATGCCGACATCAGCAAGTCCCAGTCCGGCAATGTCCATTTCGCCGGCGCCAGCGGCGCCACCAACATCGATCATCAGGGGCGCGACGGCGATATCCGCTATCAGGGGGCCGCGCTGGCCAACTTCCTGACCCGCAAGGGGATCAGCGGCAACGTCAGCTTCGAGGGGGCCGGCGGCTACAACAAGCTCTGGCACCAGACCGACCGCGGCGATCTGAGCTACAGCGGCGCCGGGGCGGCCAACAAGCTGGACCGCACCTGGCACAGCCAGTATCAGGGCTCGCAGGGCAACATCCACTTCTCGGGGGCCGGTGCGGCCAACATCATCAGCTCCCAGGTGGAGTCCGGCAACGTCACCCTGAACGGCGCCGGTGCCTACAACAAGGTGTTCCGCAAGGGGCGCGAGGGGGACGTCAACTTCAACGGGGCCGGCGGCTGGAACGAGCTCTCCCGCTTGCGCAACGAGCAGGATGAGTACCTGCAGACCCGCGGCGACATCCGCTTCAACGGGGCTGGCGGCTACAACCGGCTGCTGTCGGACGTGGCCGAGGGCAACATCCACTTCAAGGGGGCGGGGGGCTACAACCATCTCTCCCGCAAGGGCGCGGACAGCGACAGCTCCCCCTTCGCCGGCGCCCGTGCCGACGAGATCGCGCTGACCACTGCCACCATGGGCGGCAGCTGGATCAACCAGTCCCAGGCCGTCACGGCCATCAAATCCAGCCAGCAGCCCAATACCTACCTGTTTGCCTTCTTTGACGGCATGTACACCAAGGTCAACCGGGTTGAGCTCTCCAACGATGGCGGGAACGGTGCCCTGCGCTATCACGCCACCTCCTGGTACAAGGAGGGCAATCACCTCGATGGCTTGGCCGGTCGTCAGATCGATGCGGGCAACGGCTTTGTCTCGACGCAAACCGACGGCGCCTATCGGCTGAGCGATCTGGTGTTCGAGCGGCGTCAGCGCATCAAGCTGGAGGCGGTGGAAGCGGATCTGACTGAAAACAGCTGGATCAACTACGGTGGCGGGGTGAACGTGGCGGCTGCCGACGTGACGCTCTCCAGCGCCAAGATGAGCGGCTACGCCGTTTATCAGGACGGCACCAAGGTCGACGTGAGTGCGGTGAAATCCCAAAAGCAGGCCAACACCTATGTGTTTGCCAAGCTACTTGGCACCTACACCAAGATAGTGGTGGTGGAGCTGGCCAATGATCGGGAGACCGGGGCGCTCAAGTACCTCGCCAAGGCCTGGTACAAGGAGGGCAACCACCTGGCGGGGCTGGCCGATAAGGTCATTTCGGAGCATACCGGCTTCACCGCCATGGGGACGGGGGGCTACTCCCTGAGCGAGGTGCGCTACCAGCTCGATACCGTCACGGCCGTGTCGGATCGACTGCCGGCCACCCGCGAGTTCTCCAGCCAGCCGTTGCTGCCCCGTCAGCAGAGCGGCGGCAAGAGCAAGGGTGACATCTTCTTTGACGGCGCCGGTGGCGGCAACGTCATCGAGTCCGACGTGACCGAAGGCAACATCCATTTCAACGGTGCCGGTGCGGCCAACGTGCTGATCAAGCGTGGCCAGCGCGGCGACCTGGTGTTCCGTGGGGCGGGCCTGGCCAACGTGCTGGTTCATCAGGGTGCCCAGGGTCGGATGGATGTCTATGCAGCCGGTGCGGCCAACGTGCTGGTGCGCAGTGGTGATGGCGAGTACCTGGCCCGTCTGCTGGCCTATGGCAACATCTCGGTGCAGCAGGGCCGTGGCGACAGCCAGGTGGTCATGCTGGGCGGTTACAACACCCATACCCAGCTGGGCGACGGCCGTGGTCTGTGGCTGGCGGGGGGCGGCTTCAACCTGCTGACCCAGGTCGGCAACGGCCGGCTCGACGCCCTGTCGGTGGGTGGGGCCAATGTGCTGACCAAGCTGGGGGCGGGTCAACTGACCGCCGGCCTGCTGGGCGGCGCCAACGTGCTGACTCACGTCACTCAGGGCGAGGAGGCTGCCGACACCCGCGCCGTGCTGCTGGGCGGTGCCAACGTGCTGACCAGGAAGGGCAACGGCAAGGTACAGGCGATTCTGGGGGGCGGCGCCAACGTGCTGACCCAGATTGGTCAGGGGGATACCCAGGCGCTGCTGCTGGGGGCTGCCAACGTGCTGACCCGGGTCGGTGATGGCGATCTCTCCGCGGTGATGCTGGGGGGCGCCAACGTGCTGACCCATGTCGGCAATGGCGACACCCTGGGTGTGATGGGGGCCGCTGGCAACCTGTTCACCAAGGTGGGCGACGGCACGGCGATTGCCGCCATGATCGGCGCCGGCAACCTGTTTACCCAGATAGGCCAAGGCGATGCCTGGGCTCTGATGGGCGGGGTGGCCAACGTCTTCACCAAGGTCGGCGATGGCAATGCGCTGGCGCTGATGGTGGCCAAGGCCAACGTCTTCACCCATATCGGTGACGGCCTGACCGTGGCGCTGATGCTGGCCCAGGGCAACCTGGCGACCAAGGTGGGCAACGGCATGACGCTGGCCGCCATGGTGGGCAATGCCAACGTCTTCACCCACGTCGGTGCTGGTGAAACCTTCGCCGCCATGCTGGGGCAGGCCAACCTGTTCACCAAGGTAGGGGATGGCCTGACGGCTGCGCTGATGATCGGCAAGGCCAACGTCTACAGTCACATCGGCAACGGCACCAGCCTGGGGTTGTTCGCCGGCGAGCTGAACGTGATGACCAAGGTGGGCAACGGCACCACGCTGGCAGCCCTGTTCGGCAAGGCCAACATAGTGACCCATGTCGGCGGCGGTCTGACCGGCGTACTGGCGCTGGGCAAGGCCAACATCATCACCAAGGTGGGGGATGACTTCCTCGGTGCTATCGCCAAGGCCGATGCCAACGTGCTGACCCACGTGGGCAATGGCACCACCGCCGGTGTGCTGTGGGGCAAGGGCAACCTGCTGACCAAGATCGGTGACGGCACCACGGTGGGTCTGCTCATCTCCGAGGTGGGCAACGTGATGACCCACGTCGGGGCCGGCAGCACCATCGGCCTGGCCAAGGGACGTGCCAACCTCATTACCAAGGTGGGTGACGGCCTGGTGGTACAGGGCGCTTGGGGCGACGTCAACCTGCTGACCCAGGTCGGCAACGGCGATCGTTACAGCTTCGCCAAGGGCCGCGCCAACGTGCTGACCAAGGTGGGCGATGGCCGGGAAGTGGCCGTGCTGCAAGGGGAGGCCAACCTGGTCACCCAGATCGGCAACGGTGACGGCTACACCGGCGCCTGGGGCAAGGCCAACGTCATCACCAAGGTGGGGGATGGCCGTCAGGTCGTGCTGGCCAAGGGCGATGCGAACATAGTGACCCAGGTCGGGAAGGGCGATGGCTATCAGGCGCTGCTCGGCAAGGCCAACATCGTCACCCGGGTGGGAGACGGCATCCAGGTCACCCTCGCCAAGGGGGAGGTCAACCAGACCACCACGGTCGGGGACGGCCTGAGCGTGACGGCCGCCTACGGCAAATTCAACAACAACGTCAAGGTGGGCGATGGCACCACCATCAACCTGGCGTGGGGTGACTACAACCTCAACACCAAGGTGGGAGACGGCCTCAACGTTGCGGTCATGAAGGGCAAGGGCAATGCCAACGTCCAGATCGGCGACGGGCTGGACATCACGGCGGCCTATGCCCGTCACAACGTGGCCATCAAGATCGGCAACGGTGATTTCTACAGCCTGGCCATCGCCAGCAGCAACACCAGCAGCAACAAGCTCGGCACCCTGTTTGACAACATCAAGCAGACCCTGCTCGGCAGCGCCGGCAACCAGGCCATCAACTATCTGGTGCAGGGGGACGAAGAGGGCCCGCTCAAGGCGCCGCAAGCGGCCAGCCTGGGCGAGGTGCAGGGGCTCAGCGGCTTTGGGCTGGACGAGATTGGCGAGGTGAAGTCTTCCCTGGCCGGCAGTCTGACCGGCAAGGTGAGCCAGGCTGGCGAGCACGACGAGCAGGCCATGGACAAGGCGCTGCAGCTCGATGAGCAGGGATTGGCCCGAGGGGGTGAGAACCTCATCGTCAACGGCGATTTCGAGCGGGGCGCCCACGGTTGGCAGCATGCCGGCGCCGGGATTGAAGCCGATTTTTCCGCCGCCACCTACGGGCTGGCTGCCGACGGGCACGGTGCCCGGGTCAGCGAACTGTCGACTGACCGCAATACCCAGATTTCCCAGGATCTTGCCGGCCTCAAGGCGGGCGAGACCGTCAACCTGACATTTGATTTTGCCCGCCGGGCGAATATTTCCCTGCAACACGGCATCGAGGTGCTGTGGAACGGCGAGCGGGTGTTTGCCAGTGAAGGAGACGCCAGCAGCTGGCAGAGCAAGGCGCTGACGCTGACGGCCCGCGAGGGTCGCAACACCCTGGCGTTCCGCGGTATCGGTGAGAGCAACGGACTTGGCTACCTGCTCGACAACGTGGTGGCCACCGCCTCTGGCAAGGCCGAAATCGGCCAGGTCAGCGCCCAGCTGGCGCAAGACGACAACGCGGCCCGGGCGAGAGGCGATCAGGCGAGTGCCGACGCCGACAAGCAGCGGCTGGAGCAGGAGAAGGGGCAGCAGCTGGCCGCCATTGCCGGCACCCAGGCCCAGCTGGAGGCCACCGATCAGCACAAGCTGGCGCAAAATGGCCAGGATCAGCGTGCCGCCATCGAGGCGGAATCCCGCGAGATGACGGCGCAGCTCGATACGCTGGCGCGCCGCTTCGAGCAGGTCAGAGCGTCCGACGCGGCGAGCGAGCCGTCCGGCCAGCACTGGCGCACCGGCTTTGCCAACCGCCTGCTGAGCACGGTCCAGGAAGATCTGGACGATGCCGGCAACACGGCCGGCACGGCGATCGAAGAGGCCAGATCCCGCCATGAGGCGCAGCACCAGCAGCTAGACACCGCGCTGGCGAAGTCCAAAACGGGTCAGCAGCGCAGCGAACAGCTGCAGGGTAATGCCGAGGCGGCGGGCCAGCACAGGGCTGCGCAGGCTGAACAGCGCCGTCTCGACGCGCTGGCTCGCCAGGGGGAGGCGACATCGCGGCAGCAGCAGGGCGAAGCGAGTGCCAGCCAGGCACAGCTCGCCGGCGAGCAGGCGGCCAGCCAGGCCGGCTTGCAGGCAAACCAGGCCAAACAGAATGCGGCGAGCCTCAAGCAAAGCGGTGACAAGCCGACCCGCCAGGGCGTTCAGTCCGGCCCGTCGACGGCAGCCGGGCAGCCCCTGTTGCAGACCGGCGAGCTGGATGTGCCCGCTGTCGGTACCTTGTCGGCTCCTGATGAGGTTCCGCCTTCGGCCATCGACACCGCCACCGGGCTGAGCGAGCAGGAACAGTCCGCCCTCGACGGAGCGCTGGCGGCGGTCAACCGGTTGCAGATCAATGCCGGCTCCCGTCAACCGGTGGCCCCGACCCCAACGTCGCCCCCAACACCGAGCCAGGTGCAGCAGGAGGCGCAGGCGACAGCCACGGCGACCAAACCGGCGCAGCAGCATGAGGTACTGGCCACGGCGGCTGTGGATCTCACCGGTCTGCATGGTCCCCGTCCGGGCAGCAAGGCCGTGCCTGAGTTCAGCAGCCACTTCGACGGCTCTTCCATCGGCATCGAGAACGAGCTGACTGGGCTGGTGGTGGCGTTGCCGAAGAACTCGGCACAAAAGTTTGGCTACGTGCACGATGCGGCAGGCAACCCGCTGTTCATGCTGACCAAGGACATGAACCAGGGGGGGTACACCAATCCCGCCGGGATCAGCGATATCAAAGGGATCAACCAGTGGCAGACCCATACCATCGAGCTGGTGACCTATCCAAGCGAGATGCAGGATCAGCAGGCGGTGGAAGCTCGCAAGGAGGCCATGCTCTGGCTTGCCAGAGAGTTCACCCAGCACATCAGCCAGACCAATCACACCAGACTGTCCGATCTCGTGAGCGAGGATGGCCGTTTCACCCTGGTCATCTCCAATGCCAACCACGTGATCGCGGCCGGCAATGGTGCCGCCCGTGACGGTCAGGGGCAGACCATCGGCATGACGCCGAGCGGCCAGCAGGCGACCGTGGCGGTCAGCGCCAAGGAATTTGGTAGCGGCTCTTCCCAGGAGATCCGGCTGCTGGAGTCCGCTCCCTGGTATCACCCCGAGCTGAAGGAGCTGTTGCTGTCCAACACGACCAATGTGCAGTGGGAGGATGCGGCCACCGCACAGAATGTGTTTGCCTACCTCACCTCCATTTACGGCAAGACGGCCGATCTGGCCCGGGAATACGGCATTCATATCAATGACTGGGATCCGCTGGCAGAAGGGATCACGCCCAACGCCCAGGGGTTGACCGATCCCAAGGTCAAGAATGCCTGGGAAATCCTGCCGAGAACCAAGCCGGTGGCCATGTTGGCCCTGCTCAGTGCCCATGACCGCAAGCTGGTGTCCGAGCAGATCCTGGCGACCCTCAAGTCGGCCTATTCACCGGCGCTGGCACAGAACATCTATGACTACTTCAAATTTGGTGGCGAGGTGGCCGGGCATGGCATCAACAATGCGACCACGGGGGACAGCAAGCACCCCGAGCCGGCCATCCTGTTCGAGTTCCGCCAGGTGCCGAACGAGCTGAGCCAGTTTGTGCCGAAGTCGGAATCGACCGCCAGGGTGGAGGTGAAGACCCTCGACCAGTTCGACCCGGTCAGCCGCCGTACCATAGTGGCGGCGGTGAACAATCTGGTCGAGCAGAGTGCGGACTTCGACAGCTGGTATCAGGCCTATCGGGAGCGCCAGGGATTGCCGCCGGTCAAGAATGCCAAGAAGGTGGCCTCGGCCAACCACAAGGCCGAGTGGGTGATGGCCAACCATGCCGAGGCATGGAGCCAGCTCACCGCCGAGCATCAAGCAGAGGTGACGAGCGGACTGCAGGCCCTGGGCGGCCACAAACCGGGAGACCAGAGCCCGGGCGTGGCGAATGCCGATACGGTCCCGCTGGACAAGCAGCCACTCAATCCGCTGACCCGCTTCCTCAACGACAACCTCTACGGCACCCGTGATGAGCGGCGCCAGGTGGGCGACATCACCCGCCAACTGCTCGACCATGCGGTGAGCAAGGGCGAGGCCGAGCAGGTGACCCTGCAAGGAGATGCCGGCCGTCTGTCCGGTTACCTGCACAAGGGAGCCGAGCGGCCAGGTACGCCGCAGGATGGCAAGCCCGAGGTGGTGCTGTTCCTGCACGGTTCGGGGTCTTCCGCCGAGGAGCAGGCCGATGCGGTTCGCAGCCACTACCAGAAGCAGGGCATCGACATGCTGGCGGTCAACTTGCGTGGTTATGGGACGAGCGATGGCGGACCCAGCGAACAGGGGGTCTACCAGGATGCCCGCACCATGTTCCGCTATCTGGTGGAAGAGCGCGGGGTGGCGCCTGACAAGATCCTGATCCACGGCTACTCCATGGGCGGTCCCATTGCCGCCGATCTGGCCCGTTATGCCGCCGAGCAGGGCAAGCCGGTGGGCGGGCTGCTGCTCGATCGCCCCATGCCCAGCATGAGCAAGGCGATCACGGCCCACGAGCTGCCCAACCCGGGCGGTCTGGTGGGGGCGATCGCCAAGGCGATCAACGGTCGTTTCTCGGTGGAGAAAAACCTCGATGGCTTGCCCAAGAGCACGCCCATCATGCTGCTGACCGACAACGAAGGGCTCGGCAGCGAAGGGGAAAAACTGCGGGCCAAGCTGGCGGTGGCCGGTTATCAGGTCAGCGGCGAGCAGACCTTCTATGGCCATCTGGCCAGCAACCGCCTGATGGGCCAGTACGCCGAGCAGATTGTGGATGACTTGTTCAACCGCACGCCGTCGGCTGCAGACATCGAGGCGCCGCTCAAGGGCATCGAGGCCATCAGGCGCGATCTCAAACGCTATCAGGAGGCGCTCACCCCGCAGGTGGGCAGCAATGGGGCGACCAGAGACATCCGTACCACCAAGGCCTTCCTGGCCGGGTATCAGCAAGGGTTGGCCGGCAAGGTGGTCGAGGGCTTCCAGCCCGACATGAGCATGACCCAGCTGGTGGACCTGTTCGTCCAGCCGACCCTGTCGCCACAGCAGCAGGGGGCGCTGGCCTGGGAGATCGAAAACCGGGCGCTCAAGAGCACCATCAAGCCCAGGATTGAGCAGTCCAACCGTCTGTTCCGCGACGTGGCTTCGCAAGGTGGCACGGATCCATATGCCAGAGAGCATCTGGCTCCTCAGCTGTTGCTGCTCAATCTGGCGGATGACGGCTTCGGTGGTCGCTGCGATCCCCTCTCCAAGCTGGTGCTGGTCGCCAAGCAGCTGGAGAGCGAGGGGCAGCCCGATCTGGCGCGGCGCATGATGGAGAAGCTCTACTCCGCGGCGGCGGTCATCAACAACCCGGATCGCTACTCGGCAACCGAGCTGGACAATGCCCGCAAGCTGGTGGGCAGCCTGGCGGAGATCCATACCAACACGCCGGCCGCCTACAACTACGACAGCCTGCGCAGCATCAAGTACGACATCGTCAAGGAGAAGTGGGAGGGCAAGAACGCCATCTCTCTCGACACCGTGCTCACCAAGCTGACCGCCAAGGGCAGCGATGCTCCCGTGTTGCTGGAGCTGGATGCACCGGGCCACGCCATGGCGGCCTGGGCCAAGCAGGGAGAGTCTGGCCGGATCTACGGCTTCTACGATCCCAATGCCGGCATCGTCGAATTCTCCTCCGCCGAGAAGTTCAGTCGTTACATGACCCGCTTCTTTGGCAAAGAGGGGCTGGACATGGCCAACGGCTACCACCTCAAGCCGGGGCCGGACGGCAAGCCGCTGTTCTTCAGGGTCAGCGAGATGAACGGCGCCGAGCTCGCCCGCTTCAAGCCGTCCAAGGATCTGGCCAACAAGGTCACCCTGCAGGAGATCCTGCAGTTGCCGGTATTTGACGAGAGTCCGATGGCGGAGGTGCCGGGCAAAATGGTGGTGACGGAGCGCACAGGCAGGCTGTTTGCCGACGTCTACGGCCCGGATGAGTTGAAAAAAGCCGCCCAGGTCTTTGCCAAGCCCATTGGCGAGTCTTATCAGCAGATCCTGGATCAGCTCGCCACGCTGCACGGTGCCAGCGGGCAGGCCAAGGTAGAGGCCGCATTGCGGTTGAACAATCTGATCGATGACTACCTGGTCAAGCACGAAGGTTCCGGCAGAAACCCGGCGCTGAGCAAACTGCAGAGTCAGCTTCACGGCAATCTCTATCGCGGCGAGCTGGCCTCGTTGCAGACCGAGGTGACGGCGCTGGCCAAGACCCGCCCGGACCTGGCTGCCATTGTCATCGGCAAGGCCGCCGAAGAGGCGCAGGGCCAGCATCCGGGTCTCACCCAGATGGTGCTGCGCTGGGCGGCGCAAGACCCCTATCTGGCGGCCAAGGCTGGATACCAGGGGGCCGTGCCGGTGGATTTGCCGTTTGATGCCCGCTTCCACATCGCGCTGGGCGAACACCATGGTGACCTGAAGAAGTGGCTGACCGAGGCTCAGGGGAAAGGGCTGCTGAGTCGGGCCGTGCTGGACGACACCCGCAAGGTGCTGCATCTGGGTTACTCCTATCAGGAGCTGCAGGACATGACGGGGGAGCAGTCCGCCCAGATGGCGGTCTACTTCATCAAGGAGGCTGCCAAGCAGGCCGCACCCGGTTCGGAGCTCTCTGCCGAGCACATCATGCTGGACAAGTTCGGTGACCGCCGTTACCTCGGTGAGCTGGAGTCTCGCCGCATCGAGCAGATCGAGAACATCTATCACAGCAGCAAACAGACCGATGTGGCTGCCTGGGATGTCCGCTATGGTGGCGACGCCCTGCGGACACTGAACGCGCAGCTGGATGGGGATAGCACGCTGGCCGGACAACTGGCACGCCTGCTGGATAACCGCAATGGCCTGCTCATTGGTGAAACCCATGGCAGCGATGGGCGTTGTTTCCCAAATTGATGCAGCTTGAATGGAACTAACTGAGGACTCGGTGATCTGATCACCACCATCCTCTT
>NZ_JAPDBT010000030.1:0-31386 GCF_027705405.1 Aeromonas sp. QDB34
CTCATCAGGTTGGCGTGTTCCGCCGTGCTGGTAGGGGCGCATTATAGGGAGCCGCGCCGCGATGACAAGGGCTTTTTCACCGAAAAGAACCGTTCGCTCAGATATGCAGCAAAGCGGTTCGATTTCATTCGCATCACCACCATTTCGGGCTGTCATTGGATTTAAATTGAACATTTGAAAAGCCACTTTATAATTGGCTTTTCAAATGTTCAATTAAGGTTTCATTCATGCACCAGATCCTGGATAGCCGCAAAGAGGAGAAAATCGTTCCTCTGTTCCGCCTCGGGTTTCGGCCTTTCTTCCTGCTTGGCGCCTTGTTCTCGGCATTGGCGATGCTGGGCTGGCTTGGGCAGCTCAATGGCTGGTTCGTCCTGCCGGGGATTGGCAACCCCATCTGGTGGCATGCCCATGAGATGCTATTTGGTTTCGGAGCCGCAATCGTCGCGGGGTTCCTGCTGACGGCAGTGCAAAACTGGACCGCTCACCCCGGGGTTAGAAGCTGGCCCCTGGTGCTGGTCGTCGTGCTGTGGGCATTGCCGAGGGCCTTGCTGCCCTGGCTGGGCGAGCACAATACCCTGCTGATGGCGGCAGATCTGCTCTGGCTGCCTCTTTGCATCTGGTATCTGGCCAAACCCATCGTGGTCACCAGGCAGTGGAGCAACCTCTTCTTTGTGCCTCTGCTGGTCGTGCTGACACTGCTAAACGCCGCCAGCTGGCTGTGGCAGGCACAGTGGGCTGATATGGAACATCTGCTCATTACCACAGTGCTCTTGTTTACAACCCTGATCGCCGTGATGGGAGGGCGAGTCATCCCCTTCTTTACCGCCAGGGCCACCGGGATGGAAAAAGCCGTCCCTATTCTCTGGCTGGAGCGGGCTTCCCTTGCCACGCTGTGGCTCACCCTGGTGAGCTGGCTGCTGCTGCCCACCCCATGGGCCACCAGCCTCTACTTGCTTCCTCTATATATAGTGGCGGCTGTTTTGCACTTGTGGCGCCAATTGCGCTGGCGGCTGCCTTCCACTCTTGGCCAACCCCTCTTGTGGTCACTGCACCTCGCCTACCTGTTTATTCCTCTCGGTCTGCTCGCCCTTGGTGCTCTGGCTGCCGGCCTGCCCATCAGCCTCTCGCTGGCCAGCCACCTGCTCAGTGCCGGCTGCATGGGGACCATGATCCTGGGGATGATAGCCAGGGTTTCTCTTGGTCACAGTGGCCGGGCTTTGCAGGTAGGGCGCAGGATCCAGTGCGCTTTCGCGCTGGTGATCATGGCAGCCCTGATTAGGGTTCTGATCCCGCTGCTTTGGCCGGCCTATACCTTGCACGGCTGGAACCTGAGCGGCCTGGCCTGGAGCCTGGCGTATGGCCTGTTTGTCTGGGTCTATGCTCCCATATTGAGCAGCCCCCGGGCTGATGGGCGCCCAGGCTGACCCGGGGGTCAAGATCTGCTGGCCGGATAGTGGATCAGATTGTGGAAGATGGCAGGGGCCACACCCAGATTGCGATAACCATGGGGGCGGTCGGCCGCGAAGCGCACCGCCTCCCCCTGCGTCAAGGAGCGCCACCCCCCCTCAACCAGCACTTCCATCTGGCCGCTGATAACGATGACATGTTCGGTCACCCCGGGTTCATGGGGTTCTGATTCTCGCTGATAACCGGGCAACAGGGTCAGCTCAAACAGTTCGAATCCAAAGCGCCCCTCATAAGGGAAGAGAGGGGCGACCTGCATGCCCTCTCCCGCCGGTTGCTGGCGAATCGCATCTGCGGTGCGATAGAGCACCTCCCCCTGCTCTGCCGGGGTCGGCTCGATGAAGCTGGAGAAGGAGACCCGAAAGCCGGTGGCAATCTTCCACAGGGTGGCCACCGTCGGGCTCGACTCCCCCCGTTCAATCTGGCCCAGCATGGCCTTGCTCACTCCCGTCTCCCGCGCCGCTACATCCAGGCTCCAGCCCAGTTCGCTGCGCAAGCCCTTCAGACGTTGGGCCAGATGCTGATTCATCTCTTGCATGACTGCCTCTTTAGTTGTGCTTGCTTGAATCGCCTTGTGCGCTATAACGCACAACGATATAGTCTGAAGCAATATTGTACGCAATAACGCACAAACCGTCACAACCCCACAAGGACGTCACCATGCCCTTTGCCCTTCCTCATCTGGTCGCCGGTTTCATCGCCGTGATGGTCGGCTATACCAGCTCGGTCATCCTGATCATTCAGGCAGCCACAGCAGCGGGGGCCGATGCTGCCCAGCTCGCATCCTGGCTATGGACGCTGGGTATCGGCATGGGTATCAGTTGCATCGGCCTCTCCCTCTATTATCGCATCCCTGTCTTGACCGCCTGGTCGACCCCGGGTGCCGCCCTGCTCATCACCAGCCTGGGTCACTTCACCCTGGCCGAGGCCATCGGCGCCTTCGTTATCTCTTCTCTGCTAATCACCCTGTGCGGCATCAGCGGCTGGTTCGATCGGCTGATGCGCCATATCCCGGCCCAGCTGGCGGCGGCCATGCTGGCCGGGGTATTGCTCAAGTTCGGGCTGGATCTGTTCAAGGTCGCGCCGGCAGATCCTATGCTGCTCGGCAGCCTGCTGCTCGCGTTCCTCCTCGGCCGTCATCTCTGGCCACGCTATACCATGGTGCTGGTACTGGCAACCGGCATTCTCATCTGCCTGCTGAGAGGTCAGCTGCAGCTTGACACCATCCACTGGCAACTGGCCGGCCCGGTCATGACCTGGCCAGAGTTTTCCCTGGGCGCCCTGTTCGGCATTGCCTTGCCACTGTTCATCGTCACCATGACCTCCCAGAACATGCCGGGCATTACCATTTTGCGGGCCCACGGCTATCAGCCCGCCACCTCATCCCTCATCACCTGGACCGGCCTGACCGGTCTGCTGCTGGCGCCCTTCGGTGGCTATGCCTTCAACCTGGCGGCCATCACTGCGGCCATCTGCATGGGGAAAGAGGTGGATCCGGACGCCAACCGGCGCTGGCCTGCGGCGGTGTGGGCCGGCGGCTTCTACCTGCTGACCGGCTGTTTCGGGGCCACGGTCGCTGCGCTGTTCACGGCCTTCCCGGCGACACTGGTGACCTGTGTCGCCGGGCTGGCGCTGCTCGGCACCATCGGCAGCAGCCTGCACACCGCATTGCAGCACGACGATGCCCGTGAAGCCGCCCTGCTGACCTTCATCATCACCGCCTCCGGCATCAGCCTGCTCGGCATCGGTGCCGCCTGCTGGGGACTGCTCGTCGGCATCATCCTGTATCAAGTCAACCAGCGGAGAAACTGACCTGACCATCTGGGGAGCCCCCCGTGAGACACCGCACATAATTCGGAAAAATTGGTTCACAGCTGAAACTAATTGCCATTAAGTGGTGTCGAGGCACTTCTTCTTCCCCGATGCGTGCCTCATGTCAGACTCATAAACTGGAGAATAATAATGAGGAATCAGGCTGTCATTTTGTTACTGGCACTGCTGGGCGCCACCACTGCCCACGCTGCCGACACCGATCGGGAGCTGGCCCGCCAGCTCGCGCTGCAGCAGAAAAACCTGCTGCCGCTGCTGAGCAATCAGGAGTACCAGAGCCCGCTGCCCAACCTGTTGCAAAAGGCCAGCCCGCGCCTGAAACGCCAGGCCCGGGATGCCAACCAGGCAGCTATCAGCCGGCAAGGGCTGGATGGCGAGGTCAAGGAGCTGATGCAGCTGCGACTGGCCAACCCGGAACAGGCCGCCGCGCTGCAGCAGGGTGTCGAGCCGCTGGTCGCCTATGTACCGAGCGGCGATGAGAAGAGCTGGAGCGCCATCGAAGCCTTCGACAGCGCCGGCAACCCCGTCTATCTGGATGTGGACAAGGCACCGGCCCGTCCGGTCCTGGTCGTGGAAGCTGATCCCGTCAAGGCCAAGAACGCCGGCCTCAAGGTGATCCGCAAGGCGCTGGCTGCCGCCGATATGCAGGTGGCTCCCCGTGCGGCTGCCAGCACGGCCCCGCTCAAAACCAGCATCCTGAAGAAAATTCGGTTGAAGGATGATCAGGAGCCCTGGCTGTTGGGTGCGGCCGAGGTGTATGCGGTGGTCGCAGGGGTCAATCCCAGCCGGGATGAGCCCGTGGTCGATATCGTCGACATGCCCTATCTCGACTATGACAACACCGACTACACCCCCAACCAGATCCTGGTCTACTGGGATCGCTATCGCTGGGGTGCCGTCGACATCGTCATGATGGAGCAGGACGACAACGTCAACTACAAGGAGTTGAGCGGCCTGTTCATCGATGCCCTCAAGCTGGCCTTCACGGCTGGCGGCGTGCCCGAGGCACTGCCCTTCCTCGATCTCGGCGGTCGCATCGTCAAGGCGCTGCCCGACTCCTGGATGACCAACAACGATGACTATCTGGATACCTTCTACACCCTGGAGCAGGACCAGAGCTATCACCAGTATCCAGGCGCAGCCGGCAATGCGGTGATCGATCTCGAACCCAAAGAGATCGCCCCCACCAGGCCCTGATTGGTCGCCATAACAAAAAAGCCAATGAGCGACTCATTGGCTTTTTTTGTGCCCGCGATCCGTTACGGCTGGCCTTTCGGCCTCACCCCCAGGGTATGGCAGATGGCGTAGGTCAGCTCGGAGCGGTTCAGGGTATAGAAGTGGAAATCCTTCACCCCTTCCTGACTCAGCACCCGTACCTGATCGATGGCGATGCTGGCCCCCACCATGTTGCGGGTCATCTGATCGTCATCCAGCCCTTCAAAACGCTGATGCATCCAGCGCGGGATCTTCACGTTGGTGAAGCCGGCAAACTTGGCCAGGGTCTGGTAGTTGGAAACCGGCAGGATCCCCGGCACGATTTCGGCATCGATGCCGATGGCGGCGCAGCGATCCCGAAAGCGCAGGTAGGTCTCGACGTCAAAAAAGAACTGGGTAATGGCGCGGTTGGCACCGGCATCGATCTTGCGTTTGAGATTGAGCAGATCCGACTGCGCACTGCGCGCTTCCGGGTGCCCTTCCGGGTAGGCGGCCACCGAAATATCGAAGTCCGCTTCGGCCTTGAGCAGGGCCACCAGATCGGTCGCATACATCTCCGGCTTCTCAAGCCCCTGGGGCAAGTCACCGCGCAGCGCCACGATATGGCGGATACCACTGTTCCAGTAGTCGCGGGCAATGGTGCGCAGCTCGTCGCGGCTGGCGTCGATACAGGTCAGATGCGGGGCGGCGATCAGACCGGTCCGCTCCTTGATGTCCTTGATCACCTTGTGCGTGCGATCCCGGGTGCCCGAGTTGGCGCCATAGGTCACCGACACAAACTTGGGCTCCAGCACTTTCAGGCGCTCGATGGATTGCCACAGGGTATTTTCCATCCCTTCGCTGTTGGGCGGAAAAAACTCGAAACTGACCGATATGTCGCCACTCAAATCTGCCAGACTCTGGTTGAGTGCCTCAACCTGACGTGCGCTGTGAAATCCCATCTGCTCTCTCCCTGCCCTGCAATCCATTTCTCTACGTCAAAACGGATGTTTGGACGTCTAAACGTCTTTCTATCTTTATGAGAAAATGGCACAAAGTCAACACTGTTTTACAGCGAGAGGAAGGCTGCCGATTTTTATTTGGCAATAAAGCCAAAGTAACGATTGGCACCCCATCCCAAAATCCGGCGAGTCGCGTTATGATGAACGCAGATCGTCCTGGACGTTCTGAATCTGCGTGTGATTGTTTGGCCGGAGGTTTCTCCGGCCCCTTTTCAACCTCTTCCCCTTCCTGCCGATAACCAATTGAACCATTCGCAGGAGCATCATCATGGACACCCACCCCGGCTTTGCCACCGACTTGCTGTTCGATCGCTATCAAGGCAACGTGGTCGATCATGAGCAGTTCTGGGCCGTGCGCACCCCCGATGCTCCCGATTACTACTTCGGCAACTATCTGCTGCTCCCCTTTCCCCCCAGCGATCACGACAAGGGCTGGCTCGAGGCCAGTTTCGACAAGCTGATCGGGCAGGATCCCCGGGTCAGACACCGCACCTTCCAGTGGCCTCTCGCGGCCGGCCAGAACAGCCGGGTTGCCGGCTTCGTGGCGGCGGGATACCAGTACATGGAGTGCGTGGTCCTGGCACTGGAGGCCACCGACTGGCAACCGCCAGCCGCGACGGTGGCTGCGCGCCCCTTTACCCCGGCTGACTGGGACGAGTGGCTGGCCTTTGAACTGGAAGAGCGGGATCCCGGTCACTCGGAGCAGAGCTACCTGCCCTATCTGCAGTCACGCCGCCAGTTGTACGAGGCGATGATCGGGGACGGGCTGGGTCAGTGGTGGGGGATCTGGCAGCAGGAGCAGCTGGTCGCCAGTTGCGGCCTCTTCTTCACCGATACTCTGGGCCGCTTCCAGCTGGTGCGCACAAGGCAGGCATGGCGCAATCAGGGATTGTGCCGTCAGCTGCTGAGCCAGGTTGCCAGACATGGGCTGACGCGGGTCGACCGGCTCATCATAGTGGCCGACGAGCACTATCACGCCCAGCGCGTCTATCGCTCGCTCGGGTTCACTCCGGTGGCCCGCATCGGCAGCCTCTGCCGCTGGCCCCACACGGTGCAGTGACTTCACAGACTGACAGCAAAGAAAACGGGAGGCTGATGCCTCCCGTTGTTTATCTGCCGGCAGCTATTGCTGCGGTGTTTCCAGCTCGTTGGAGAGCGCCTGCTCCACCTCGGCCGACGGAGCCGGCAACGGCGCGGCCGCGGCAGACGCTGCTGCGGCAGGCGTTGCTGACGGCGCCGGGGTGGCAGGTGTCTCTGTCACCGCCGGCGTCGCGGTGGATACAGCGGCAGAAGGCTCGGTGGTCCCAGCGGCGGCCGATACTGCGGACGCGGCGGCCGGGACATCACACTGGCAATCGGCCCCTTTCACCTTGTTGCCCTGATGAGGCGGATACCAGCCCTTCAGGCCCTGCTCCAGCCGATCGGCTGCCGCCTTGGGCTCCACCTTGCCGAGCAGCACAGCCTGACTCACTTCGGCCAGCTCGTCACCCAGCTTGGGCGTACCACGGGAAAGGATCTGGGTGGCCACCCGGATGGTGGAGTCGCACTGATCCCGCCACTCCATCATCTCCTTCGCCGCCGGATTGGTGACCTCGAAGAAGTGGTTGGAGAGGGAGAAGAAGCCAGGCAGCGAGTTGGTATAGAGCTCGGCGAACTGGGGCGTAGTCAGCCACTGCAGGAAGGCCATGGCCGCCTCCTTGTTCTTGCTGGCCGGGTTCATGCCCATCCCGATGTCGGTGTGATCGGTAAAGAAGCAGCCATCACCCTGCTTCGCCACGGGCGGGCGCATCACGCCAAAGTCCACCTTGCCGGTGAAGGGAGCGATCTCCCAGGAACCCGCCACGTAGAAGGCGGCCTTGCCCGAGGTGAACAGCTCGTTGGTCGCGGCATAGTCGCGACTCTCGCCGCCTTCGCCGAGGTAGGGACGCCAGCGCGCCAGCTCCTCGAACACCTTGACGTAGGGCGGGTTGTCAAAACGCTCCTGCCCCCCGATCAACGCCAGCCGACCATCCTCCCCCTTCCAGTAGTTGGGGCCTATGTTCTGGAAGCCGAGCTCGGAGGATACCCAGCTTTCCGAGCCGCTCATGGCGAGCGGCACATAGCGGCCATCGGCTTTCACCTTGTCCAGCGCCGCGAAGAAGGCATCCCGGGTTTGTGGCACGCTCAGCCCCAGCTCACTGAAAATCTTCTTGTTGTAGAAGAAGCCGTGAATCACCGAGGCCATGGGCACGCAGAAGGTCTGGGCGCCGGAGTCGGTCTGCCAGGGTGACTGGGCAAAACTGGGGAAGTTCTCCATCCCCGACATCTCGGTCAGCTCCGCCAGGTGGCCCTCCTTGAACAGGGCGAGCGAGTCGTCGAACGGCCGGCAGGTGATGAGATCCCCCGCCTTGCCCTCTTTCAGACTGGCCCACAGGGTCGGCATGTAGTCGACGTTCTGCACTCCGTTGAACTTCACCTGGATGCCCGGGTGGGAGGCCTCGAAGGCAGGAATGATCTTCTGCTCCCACAAGGCCTTGTCATCAATCCGCCAGCTCTCGATCACCAGCTCGCTGGCCATCAGCTGACCACACAACAGGAGACTCAGGGCCCCGATCCACTTGTTAGACATAAGCCCTCCTAAACCTTGAAATGTGCGATCAATTGCTGCTGCTTGGCGACCAGCTCCGCCAGCACTTCACTGCTGCCGGCAGACTCCCGCGCTTCCCGTTCGGTCTCGTAGGCCACCTCGGCGATGCCGGAGATATGGCGGGCCACCCCCTGGCTGACCGAGATCTGCTCCTGGGCGGCGTGCGCCACCTGATCCGCCATCGCTTTGATGGCGCTCATCCGGTCAGCGATGGATTGCAGGGCCGCATCCATCTCCCGGGTCTGCTCGACACAGTTGTGGGTCTGCTCCTGACTGCGCCCCATCACCTCCACCACCAGCTTGCTCGAGCTCTGCAGGTTCTCGATCATCGCCTGGATCTCTTCGGTCGAGGTCTGGGTCCGGTTGGCCAGTGCCCGCACCTCGTCAGCTACCACGGCGAAGCCACGGCCGGCATCGCCTGCCCGTGCCGCTTCGATGGCGGCGTTCAGCGCCAGCAGGTTGGTCTGCTCGGCGATGCTGCGGATCACATCGAGGATGCTGCCGATGTTGTTGCTGAACTCACCCAGTTTGTAGGTGATGCCAACGGCCTCCTCCATGGCACCTGCCAGCTGCTCCGTGATGCGACGGGTGGTCGCCACCTTCTGACGACCGCTGCGGGCCTCGTCATCGGCAAGATCCACTTCCCGTTTGGTGCCATCGGTGGAACGGGCCACCTCGGTGGCACTCACCTCCAGCTCGGTGATGGCGGCAGCCACCTGATCGGTCTGACTCTTCTGATCCTGTACCCGGGACACGGCCCTTTCGCTTATCTCGGCGGCGCGGCTGGCCTCCTCCACCAGATGGCGGGAGCCGGCATTGATCTGGGAGAGCAGCTCGCCGGTTTTACCGGCCAGGGTATCGATGGAGCGGGAGAGCGCGCCGAATTCGCAGCTGCTGCGATAGTTGATACGGCGGGTCATGTCCCCGGCCGCCATGTAGTCCAGCTCCTTGTTGATCATTTGCAGCGGACGCTGAATGCTGCGCGCCGTGGTATAGCCGATGATGAGGGCGGCGGCGGCCGAGATGGCGGCCACCACCAGGATCCAGAAGCTGGCGCTGCTGACGGCATCATCCGCCGTGGTGCGGCTCTGGCTGGCAATCGAGCCGGCCGACTGTCCCATCTCGTCGAGCAGGCCCAGGCTGTTGATCAGGCTGGCATCGAGTTGCTGATTGAGGGTCTGTAGCGAGGCAGCCAGCTGCTGGGCATTGCGCATGGTCGCCAGCAGCCCCTGCTGGCCAAGTGCCAGCTCCTGCATCCGGTCGAGGTTGGAGACGAAACGCTGCTTCACGTCATCCGGCACCAGCACCCGATCGAGCCGCTTGCGGGCCATCTCGATGTCCTTGCTCAGCACCTTCTCCAGCTCGTTGAGATCGGTCTTGGCATCGGCCCGGCGAATGTTCTTCAGATCGCGCGCGATGCCCGAAGTGATCAACTCAGCCTTGTTGCGCATGGAGCGTTTGCTGGCGGTCTGCTGCAGCAGCAGATCGGCAGCCCACTGGTAGGTGTCTTCCAGCCGGATGAAGGCAATCTCCAGCTTGTGGCGCTGATCCTGGGCATTGACCCATTGGCTGTGCTGGGAGAGCACCTGTTCAGCCAAGCCGTAGAACTGCTTGGTGGCGGTATCGACCTGCTGAAAACGAGAGCCGGCCTCAGCCACCCCGCTAAACTTGTCCATCTCCTGGCTCAGCTGACTGAAACGCGCCTGCTGCTCCTTGAACTGGCTGGCCAGCTGCGGCAGCTGGCTTGCATCCTCGTTGGTCCGGTAGACCAGCACCCAGCGGTTGCTGTCCTGCAGGGCGCCTTTCAGGCCGGCCACCGCAATCACCAACGGGGTTGCCCGGTCGGAGACCTGTGACAAGCCGTCGTTGATGCCCCTGATCTTCAGGGTGCTGATCACACCCAGCAGGATCAACAGCAGCAGCATCAACACAAATCCGGCGATGATCCGCTGCACAATAGATAAACCCATGGAGACATCCTCACTCGTGGGGGAAAGGTAACGTGAACATAGACACTATCGGCACAAGGGGCGAATTATAGAGGGGAGACCAAGGGTATTTTATTGATCTATATGGGGTTGGATCACAGTTGACGGGGGACGCTTTACGCGTAAAAGGGCCCGGACTGTGCCGGGCCAAAGAGACATGCTAGCTGTAACGGCCCATGGGGGCCAACCCTGTGTCCTATCAGAAGCGATAGCCGACACCAAACATGAAGGCCATGGGATCGATGGAGGTGTTGATGGTACCCACGGCGGTGTGCACGTCGGTATCGATATCCATGATCCAGGCGGAGGCGTTGACGAACCAACGATCATTGATCGCCATGTCCAGGCCGACCTGACCGGCCATGCCCCAGGAGGAGTCCACGCTCACGTCGGTGCCATCCAGCGCGCCGCGGCCCTGCTCATCGAAGAATGTGGTGTAGTTGATACCGGCACCGATATAGGGGCGTACCTTGCTGTTGGCATCACCGAAGTAGTACTGCGCCATCAGGGTCGGCGGCAGGTGCTTGACCTTGGCCACTTCACCCAGACCGGCGGTGGATACCGAGTGGGAGAAGGGCGTGGCTGCCAGCAGCTCGACACCCCAGTTGTCAGTGATCAGATAAGAGAGCGTCAGACCCAGCTGCATATTGCTGTCGATTTCCAGCTCGCCGGTACCCAGCACGTTGTCACTGCTCGTTTGCGGAGAAACAAAGGCCAGGCCGCCACGCACCAGAATATCACCAGCCTGGTGGGCCATGGCGACGGGAGAAGCGAGCGCGGCCGCGATCATCAGAGGAAGGATCTTTTTCATCACGTTTTCCTTTTAGTTTTCGTTTTATATGTTGCAAGCCTGAAAACTATAAATGGATGTGAATGCAGAGTTATTGATTTAGCTCAAACGTTACCAAGAAATAGATAGATGTGTACGGCAGCTTAAAGCTCCCGAGATATGGCTAATAATTGGCAGAATAAACAATAAAAACATACTGATACGTCAATTCAAAATCAAACCAGCCACATTAACAGATAATTTAAATGCACCTTATTGAAGCTTTAAACGGCTAAAAACGGTTGTTTCACTCGCTCAACCAGAGTATTTTTGCGAGCCATGTAGCCGGGCTGTAAGAAATTCTTTATGAAACCACAAACCAGAAGGGACAAAATAGTAGCCATACTGGCGGCCATCTGGGGTATTGGCTCCTTCCTGTTTATTTTATTGGGATTCGTTCTCGGCATGGCGCTATTAATTCTGACCCACTAGGCCGACTGGCTGGAGTGAGACGCCTGACACCGCAGCCACTCCCCCGCTACAATCTGCTCCGGGTTCAAATCCCACTGCGCCGGCTCCAGCTCCCCGCTATATCCGCGCCAGCGATTTCTGCCCTCCTGCTTGGCCCGGTACAGCGCCATGTCCGCCAGTTTGAAGCTCAGGTTCCAGAACGAATCCTCCAGCTCCCGATGCAGGGGGTAATCGCAGAATCCCAGTGAAACCGTCATCCAGAGCGGCAACTCTTCGCGTCCGAAGCGGCAATCGGCAATCTTGCGGCGCAGGCGCTCGACCCGCTGGGCAACCCGTGTCGGCTCATCGCTGGCCAGCAGCAGCAGAAACTCCTCGCCACCCAGCCGGATCAGCGGCTCCTCCTCAGCGAGGGCCCCCCGCAGCAACTCCGCCAGCTGGCATAACAGCAGATCGCCGATGTCGTGGCCGAAGCGATCGTTGACCTGCTTGAAGTGATCCAGATCCAGGATCAGCAACACCCGGCCTGCCGCCAGCGCATCGCGATTGAGCAACCACTCATCGAGGTAGCGCCGGTTGAAGGCGTGGGTCAGCGGATCCGTATAGGCGGCCGTCTCCATCCGGGATGAATAAGCCTGCAAGGCGCTGTGGTGTAAGCTGATCCTGGCCGCCATCTCCCGGAACTTGCGACTGAGCAGCGCCATCTCCTGACTGCTGTCGATGATCGGCAACACGCTCACATCCTGCTTTTCGGCAAACTTGTGCAGCGCCCCCACCAACTCGCCGATCGGCCCGAGCACGATGGCGCGCAAGCGGGCCAGCGCCATCAGAATGCAGGCGAAGCTTATCAGCAGCATGCCGATGAAGGTCCAGATCGCCCCCTCCATCGCCCCCCGCAGCACGTCACGCTCCTCTTCCACAATCAGGGTCAAGACGGGGGTACCGTCGTTGTCCAGCAGCAGCCCCTCCCCTCTGACACGCTGCAACCCCAGATCCACCAGCCGGTAGCTCATGTATGGCTTGAATGGCTTGAAAGAACCCAGATGCTCGCCAGTTCTGGGCTGAGCAATGGTCAAGGCGAGCGCGGTCCGCGCCGCCAGATCGTCCAGATAGCGTTCATCCAGCCAACGGGTCGCCAACAGATAGCCATTGGGTTTGGCATCGCCGAGGGTATTGGTCACCGGCTGCAGCGAGAATATGAGCGGCCCCCATAACGAGCCTCTCACTCCGCTCAGACTGTGGATCTCCCCCTGCCGCGATTCACGCAGCAGTTGCAGCTTGAGGTCATCCAGAAAGAAGGGGAGCAGGGTGGTGTCCGTATCAGGCGCCTCCGGCAGCAGGGTGCGAGTCCAGATTTCAGAGCCCTGCAAATCCATATAACTCAGCACGTTGAGCTCAAAGTCCCGCATCGGGGTGTCGACCAGCAGATTGGAGTGGATATAGCCCTGATTGGGCCTGGCCAGGAAGTGGTAGCTCTCGTCCCAGATCCCCCAATCCCGGGTGAAGGCATTGATGGCATTGATATCGCCCTGCACGGCCCTGACCACCCGCTGCAGATGATCCTGCATCCGCCGCTCCTCGACCCGCTGCGCCGCCGGCACCTGGGCCAGCGCGATCACGATGAGCAGCATCAGGATGGCACCAGCCCAGACGGGGAACATGGAGTAGGCCAGCAAATGATCGATGGAGCGGGACGGTTGAGCCATGGGCGCCAATATCCTTTGAATGGCAATGCGAAACGGGAAGGGCCTTGCCCCAAGTATGGAGTATCGGCCCGTCTGGAGGTCACTGAATTACCACAATAAAAACAAGGGGCCCAGGGCCCCTTGTCACATTATTGAACGGATTATCGTGCCAGCAGCGGCGCCAGGAAGCGGGCCGTATGGGAATCCTCGCAACGGCTCATCTCCTCCGGCGTCCCCGTCACCAGAATGCGGCCACCACCAGCGCCCCCCTCCGGCCCCAGATCGACGATCCAGTCGGCGGTTTTGATGACGTCCAGGTTGTGCTCGATGATGACGATGGTGTTACCGCGATCCCGCAACTGGTGCAGCACCTTGAGCAGCTGCTGGATGTCGTGGAAGTGCAGCCCGGTGGTCGGCTCGTCCAGAATATAGAGGGTCTGACCGGTATCCCGCTTGGAGAGCTCCCGCGCCAGCTTGACCCGCTGCGCCTCACCGCCAGACAAAGTAGTGGCCGACTGGCCGAGGCGGATATAGGAGAGGCCCACATCCATCAAGGTCTGCAGCTTGCGCGCCACTGCTGGCACAGGGTCGAAGAACTCGCGGGCATCTTCCACCGTCATCTCGAGGATTTCGTGGATGTTCTTGCCCTTGTACTTCACCTCCAGGGTCTCGCGGTTATAGCGCTTGCCCTTGCAGACGTCGCACGGCACGTAGACATCCGGCAGGAAGTGCATCTCCACCTTGATGACCCCATCCCCCTGACACGCCTCGCAGCGCCCCCCTTTCACGTTGAAGGAGAAGCGGCCCGGCTGGTAACCGCGCGAGCGTGCCTCCTGGGTGCCGGAGAGCAGCTCGCGGATCGGGGTAAACAGGCCGGTGTAGGTGGCCGGGTTGGATCGCGGGGTGCGGCCGATGGGGCTCTGGTCGATATCCACCACCTTGTCCAGATGCTCCAGCCCTTCCACGCTGCGATAGGGCGCCGGCGTGGATTCGGTCGCCTTGTTGAGCTCGCGGTGGGCGATGCGGAACAGGGTATCGTTGATCAGGGTCGACTTGCCGGAGCCGGAGACGCCGGTAACGCAGGTCATCACCCCGATCGGCAGATCCAGGTTGACGTTGCGCAGGTTGTTGCCGCTCGCCCCCTTGAGTTTCAGCCACTTGCCGGTGAGCGGGGTGCGCTCGGCGGGAATGGCGATCTGCTTGCGGCCGGAGAGATAGTCACCGGTCAGCGACTCGGGATTCGCAATGATCTCCTCCGGCGTGCCCTGGGCGACGATGGCACCGCCGTGCACGCCGGCTCCTGGGCCGATGTCGAGCACATGGTCGGCGAGGCGGATGGCATCCTCGTCGTGCTCCACCACGATCACGGTATTGCCGAGATCGCGCAGGTGAGTGAGGGTCTTGAGCAGCCGCTCGTTGTCGCGTTGGTGCAGGCCGATGGAGGGTTCGTCCAGCACATACATGACTCCCACCAAGCCCGCACCGATCTGGCTCGCCAGTCGAATGCGCTGGGCCTCGCCACCGGAGAGTGTCTCGGCGCTGCGCGACAGGCTCAGATAGTTGAGACCGACGTTCACCAGGAAACCGAGCCGTTCGACGATCTCTTTCAAGATCTTCTCGGCAATCTGGGCGCGCTGGCCGGTGAGGTTCAACCCCTCGAAGAAGGCCAGCGCATCGCCGATGGACTGCTCGGCGATGGCCGGCAGGTTGCGGTTGTCGACGAAGACGTGGCGCGCCTCTTCCCGCAGTCGGCTGCCACCGCAGCTGGTACAGGATTTGTTGGCGATGTATTTGGAGAGCTCTTCGCGCACCGAGTTGGATTCGGTCTCCCGGTAGCGCCGCTCCATGTTGTGCAGGATCCCCTCGAACGGGTGCTTGCGCACCACCACGTCGCCGCGATCGTTCATGTAACGGAACTCGATCTCGGTGCGACCGGAGCCGCGCAGGATCACCTCCTGGGTCTTGAGTGGTAGCTCCTCCCACGGCGTCTCCAGATCGAACTTGTAGTGCTCGGAGAGGGATTTGAGCATCTGGAAGTAGTAGAAGCTGCGCTTGTCCCAGCCACGGATGGCGCCGTTGGCCAGACTGATGGCCGGATCGCCGATCACCTTGGCCGGGTCGAAATATTGCTGCACGCCGAGACCGTCACAAGTCGGGCAAGCACCGGCCGGGTTGTTGAAGGAGAAGATGCGCGGCTCCAGCTCTGACATGGAGTAGCCGCACTCCGGGCAGGCGAAGTTGGCGGAGAAGGTCATGGGGGCAACGCCCTCCTCACCATCCATCGGTACCACCAGTACGATGCCACCGGAAAGGGTCAGCGCCGTTTCGAACGACTCGGCCAGACGCAGGGCCAGGTCATCGCGGACCTTGAAGCGATCCACCACCACCTCGATGGTGTGCTTCTTGTGCAGCTCCAGCGCGGGCGGGTCGGAGAGATCGCACACCTCGCCGTCGATACGGGCACGGATGTAGCCCTGGGCCGCCAGATTCTCCAGCAGCTTGGTGTGTTCCCCCTTGCGATCGCGCACCACCGGGGCCAGCAGCATCAGCTTGCTCCCCTCGGGCTGGGCCAGCACCTGATCCACCATCTGGCTGATGGTCTGGGCGGCGAGCGGAATGGCGTGGGTCGGGCAGCGCGGCTCACCGACCCGGGCGAACAACAGACGCAGGTAGTCGTAGATTTCGGTGATGGTGCCAACGGTCGAGCGCGGGTTGTGGGAAGTGGACTTCTGCTCGATGGAGATGGCGGGCGAGAGCCCCTCGATATGGTCGACGTCCGGCTTCTCCATCAGGGAGAGGAACTGGCGGGCATAGGCGGAGAGTGACTCCACATAGCGGCGCTGCCCCTCGGCATAGAGGGTATCGAACGCCAGAGAGGATTTGCCCGAACCGGAGAGGCCGGTGACCACGATCAGCTTGTCGCGGGGCAGGGTCAGATTGATGTTCTTGAGGTTGTGGGTGCGAGCACCCCGGACCACGATCTTTTCCATCTTGTTGCACGCTCGATACGGAAACCTGAGCGAGTCAGTATGGCATAGAGACTACTGGATGAATAGACAGGTTTTATCCATCATCCCCATCGATTTCAGAGATACTCCTTGGCCCAGCTCACCGCCTGCAGGCGGTTCTTCACGTTCAATTTTTTGAAGACATTGTAGAGGTGGGACTTGATGGTGTGCTCGCTCACGAACAGGCTGTCGGCGATCTCGGTATTGGAGGCACCCGTCATCAGGTAGCGGATGATCTCCTGCTCGCGCACGGTCAGCAGCGTCTGGTTGCGCAGGTGGTGTTCCCCGCCCTTGCGGTAGTAGTTGACCAGATCGCACAGCAGATGACGCGGGATCCAGTACTCCCCCTCCAGCACCTTGCGAATACCGAGCACCAACCGATCCAGCGGATCCTGACAGAAGAAGAGCCCGCTGGTATGGGGCCACATCAGCAGCAGCTCCCGATCCGTACTGGTGGGGGCATTGAGCAGTACTGTATTGGCTTCCCCGAAGCGGCTGGAGATCTCCCGTGGCCACCCCGTTTGCTGGCTCGACTTGAGGTAATCCAGATCCACCAGAAACAACGGATGCGGCTCGAGGTCATCCGCTTGAGGCAGGGCTTCCAGTGCACTTACCAGCAGGATGGGCAGAGCCAGCTGTTCGGCCAGGTAGCTCTGAAAGCTGGTCGCCTGCGCATTGTCTTCGGTTACCAATACGATGGGATATGGGGTGATCATGAAGCACTGGTCCTTGAACATTCCGGCCATGGTGTTTTTCGGCAGCAGAGAGTACCAAGCCCCCCGCAGGCTGCAGCATTAAAAAAGTATTAGACGCCGATGCGCCTCCTTTGAAACTCACCAATTTTCCAAGCAATACAAATAACTAGCCGAGCCCCCCCATTTGGGTGAAATACTGGCACCTGGCCGGACAGAGGCTGTCATACCAGCCTCCGGGCCCCCTTCTCGTCTCGACCGTTCGATGATATGACGCCCCGTTGCTGTTCACTTGCTGGCCTAGGTCGGCCTCGTGTAAGTTAATCCTTCATTCGGCGGACACGGGATGGAGCATCAGGAAGATGTGCGCTCTTTCTCCCCAACTGTTACTATTGCGGGCAAAATCTGAAAACGGGGAGGCGGCCAACTGGCGCGCTGAACCGGACACAGTCATCACATGAGTGGCGGGGCAGCCCTGCAGCGTCGCCTATCTCACAGAAAACAAACGATATGTTGAGTTGGCCCGGGCATATGGCCCGGCCGGTATATAAAGGGTGGAAGAGAGATTATGGCCAGTCGAGGCATCAATAAAGTCATTCTGATCGGTAACCTGGGGCAAGACCCGGAAGTGCGCTACATGCCGAGCGGCGGTGCCGTGACCAATATCACCCTGGCCACCTCCGACACCTGGCGCGACAAGCAGACCGGTGAGCAGAAAGAGCGCACCGAGTGGCACCGCGTCGTCTTCATGGGCAAGCTGGCCGAAGTGGCTGGCGAGTACCTGAAGAAAGGCTCCCAAGTCTATGTTGAAGGCAAGCTGCAGACCCGCAAGTGGCAGGATCAAAGCGGCCAGGAGCGTTACACCACCGAAGTGCTGGTCGATGGCTTCAGCGGCGTGATGCAG
This sequence comes from Aeromonas sp. QDB34, assembly GCF_027705405.1. Classification (NCBI taxonomy): domain Bacteria; kingdom Pseudomonadati; phylum Pseudomonadota; class Gammaproteobacteria; order Aeromonadales; family Aeromonadaceae; genus Aeromonas; species Aeromonas sp. QDB34. The sequence goes on from NZ_JAPDBT010000030.1 coordinate 17,651, forward strand.
ATGCTGGGTGGCCGTCCGCAAGGCGGCGCCGGCCAAGGCATGGGTGGCCAGTCTCAGGGCAACTGGGGTCAGCAGCAGGGCATGCAGTCCCAGCAGCCGATGAACCAGGCGCGTCCTGCCCAGGCTCCGCAGCAGAACATGCAGCAACAGGGCGGCTACGCTCGCCCGGCCCAGCAGCCGCAGTCTGCACCGCCGGTGTACAATGAGCCGCCGATGGACTTCGACGACGACATTCCGTTCTAACGGACGGAAAATTATAAAGTGTCATAATAAACGGCACAAAAAAGAACAACCCAGTGATTTCACTGGGTTTTTTTTATTTTTACACTTACAGGTGGGTGATTTGTGAACTACACTAGACCTAGGTAGGTTAAAAGTGTAAAAAAAGAGGCCGCATGTATAAGTTAGATATCCTGATGTTCGATAATGGAGAGCGATATCCAATTCTGATGGGAGAGGACGGTTTTCCACATTTCTATGTAACTCTCTATGCCACAACTATGCTAAGGACTCATTCTAGCGTTAATACCATTGTTGCCAGATTGAAGGCAATACAGTTTTTATTTGAATGGGAACGGATAAATGACCGCTCATTGATTGACGAATTTAAGCTGGGACACTTATTAAGTCATAGTGACATAATTAGTTTACGAGACCACCTTAAGCTGTTTGCTTCTGAGTTTAAAAAAGAAAACAAAAAAGTACGGTCATCGGCCAAAGTAATAGATATTGAGTCTGGGGCTTTTAAGGTGACAAGTGGTCGTGCGGTGACAAGCACCCATCACTATAATCGAATTACAGCAGTAGCCGAGTATTTGTATTTTATAGCCACTGTCGTGAATCAGAATCGGAATGATCCTGAAATGACACGAGCCATTAATAAGATGGCAGTCGATTTGAAGACTCAACGGCCACGAGCGAGAATCAGAAACCTGACTGAAAATATGGAGTATATGACATTGCCTGATGGACTGATTGAGGAGTTTGTTAGTGTTGCTGACATAAATAACCCTCTGAATCCATTCAAGAATAAGTCAGTAAAGTTACGCAATCATTTAATGTTTAGGTTAATGCAGGAAACAGGGATTCGTCGTGGCGAGTTACTTTCACTCCAATTAACATACGCTAACCTGACTGGAGAGAGGTGTTCTATATTCATTCAGAGACAGCACGATGACCGCTACGATCCGAGAAAATATCAGCCTGTAGTAAAAACTAAAGAGCGCCGATTACCGATAAGTAAAGAATTGGCAAGACAGTTGGATGATTACATAATCAATCACAGATCTAAAACTCCAAATACGGCTAAACACCCTTATATCTTTGTTACGCACATCAAGAGTGCAACACAAGGTCAACCTATTAGTAATAGCTATTTTGGCAATGATATTGTTGGCGCAATGAAACGAGTTGATGAGCGTTTCGCTGTAATACATGCTCACATGTTTAGGCATGAATGGAATTTAAATTTTTCACGGAGGGTTGATAAAGAAAATAAAAAGGGAGAGAATAAAATTTCTCCTGAAAAAGAAGCACAAATGCGGCAGCATGCTATGGGACATGCTTCGCAAAAATCAGGGAACACTTATAATAAACGGAATATCATAGAAGAAACGAATCGCGTTATGCTTCTAGATCAGCAGGAATTACAAAACAAGTTACACGATAATAATGATTATAAGGATAAGAAATGAGTAGAGCCAAAGCTGGAGAGATTTCACGCTGGGATGGACGAATTGTAACATCAAAAGATGGTTATTCTTTTGCATTTGATTCTGATAAGTGGCTATTAAGCAAAGATAAGGAGATACGATTTAGCGCCAATGTTCTTAATGTTGAACAAGACGTTTTAATTGGCTTAAAGATGACATTGGCTAGATATGCAGAAGAAATGTCTGCATCTCACACTTTCAATATGTATCATTTATTTAATCATATGGTAAAAACCACTTCATCAAAGCAAGTGAACATTGCGACCATTCTCAACTGGAAGGCAGAACTTGGTGAAGATAAAGAGTGGTATCTCGGTTCTTTACGAGGCTTTTTGATCAGTTGGCATGATTACGGATTTAAAGGCATCGATTCAGATGTTGTGGAATTGCTTGAGCGTTTTACTTTGTCGGGTAACGAAAAAGGGCTTGCAGTCGCTAATCGCTGCCCATATTCAGGCGCCTTTACCGAAAATGAGGTATTAGCAATAAATTATGAACTAATTCGATTGTATAGAGAAAACCAAATAGATCTGAAGATCTTTTCTTACGTGAATCTCATTCAGGCTACAGCAGCGCGATCTATGCAAGTTAGACAAATTAAGATAGGCGATCTTCTGCAAGAAGAGCATGCATATTTTATAAATATGCCACGAGCTAAGCAAAGAGGTGTGGGGTTCCGTGGCATGCTAAAAAAAGTGGCGATAACAGAAGACCTGTATGTGTTGCTAAAAACTCTTGCCGAGGTTCAGGCTAGAATGATTGAGGACACCTACAATATAACATTGACTGAAAGACAGCGAAGGCTCGTACCACTTTTTTTAGATGAGAAAAATCTTATTGGTGAGTCATGGATGCCGGAGATGTTGGATGGAGATTTTCTTCATGCCTCATCTACTTTCCTAGGGCAAGAATTGTTGCGCAGGTTTACAGTTAGGCAGAGAGCCATATCTGAGAGGACAGGGGATATTATCTGTATCTCTACAAGACGTTTTCGCCATACAAGAGGAACTAATCTAGGCCGGAAAGGATACGGTGCCGCTATTATTGCTGAGGCATTGGATCACTCCGACACTCAGAATGTAAAAGTTTATACAGAGAACACGGCTAATACAGTGCAGTACATTGATGAAATCATTGGTAAGCAACTCGCACCATTCGCAAGTGCCTTCATGGGTAGAATTATCGAGACTTTAGATGAGGGTGAGCGAGGTGCAGATCCTACTGCTCGCATTCCGAATGATAAAAACGAAGTGGTTGGAGCCTGCGGTACGAATGATTTTTGCGTTAACGGCTATGAGTCATGCTACCTCTGCCATAAATTCCGACCCTTACTAGATGGGCCTCATGAGCTTGTCCTGGAGTCGCTATATAAACAAAAAAAACAACGACTACAAGAGTCAAAAAGTATTGAGTATGCCAGTGCAAAAGACCGAGTTATTCTGGCAGTAGAGCAAGTCGTGGCCGAATGCAAACGAATAAAATTAGAGAGGGGGCAAGTTAATGGATAACATCGAATTATTTAAACCAAAAGTTGCGTTAACCTCTGAACAAAACCTAAATGACTTTGTTTCAATGTGCCGTGATAAGCTGACTGCTTTCGGCAAAGACTGTTGGGATGAAAACCAGTGGAATGACTTCTATGGTAGTAGCAATAGGAAAGTAGTTGCTCGATTTTCTACTATCACCAAGCCATTCAATTCATACAAATACGAACCAATGGCTAAACCATTCATTGATTTTGCTAAAGCATATATTCGCTACTCTTATTCATTTCAGCCCGTTAGTAACCTCCATCGCCATATGGATGCGCTGCGATATGTAGAAGAAGCGCTACTTAAAGTCAAAGATAAAGCCGATATATTGGAGTTGGATGGTGAAGTCATAAATGCATTGCATGATATAATGCTAAACCATATATCTAGCAAAGACTCACTCAACAAGTCTGGGTATCAGGTTGAGTTGCTTCTAGATTTTTGCCGTTCACAGTATATTGCGCCATCATTACCTCAATGGATAAATCCATTTCCAAGACAGCGAGATTTGACGATTGAGCTAGATGATGAAGGAAGAGAACACCGCGCAAGTAAATTGCCTAGTAACGAAGAAATGATGCAGGTTGCTGCATTGTTCTGTGAAGCCCCTAATCTTGATTTAGAAACAGAATTTTACACAGCAGTCATGGCATTGCTCATGGTTGCACCTGGGCGTGCCTCTGAGCTGTTTAGTCTCTCTACAGACTGTTTAGTATGGGAAGATGACTCAGCAGGTGTTAAACGGCTTGGAATTCGTTGGAACCCCGCAAAAAATGGGAAAGCTGGTCTTAAGTGGGTGCCCAGCGTAATGAACGAGATCGTTATCGAGGCAGTGGAGCGTTTAAAGCGAATTGGCGAGCCAGCTCGTAAGGCGGCAATTTTTGCAGAAGAATATCCAAATCTGTTTATGCAACATGAAGATTGCGTTGGCGATCCTGTATCCAATGAAACTCCACTGACACTGGAGCAATTTAATGCTGCGATGGGGGTTCAAATTGAATCACTTGAAAGCAGTAAAAATAACACCAAATGGATTAAAGAGATTCTTGGGGAGGGCAATGAAGTCACCTATAAGAAGTTAGGTGAGTATTCTTATAAGAAATATGTCTCTAGTTTTAATAATTGGCCCTATGCGGATGCTAAAAGTCAGACCAAGGTATCCGATGCTTTATTACTCTTCAGGGATGTTGAACTTCACAAAGCGTTTAGGGTAAAAGGCTATTCTTTCGTTCAACCAACGGTAAACAATATTAATGATCGGATTAATGCAACAGGTGCTAGAGCAAACCAGTCTCTGTGGCATAAGCATGGCATTAAGCTTGCAAATGGCGATCCCATAATGTTGACGTCCCATATGGCAAGACATTGGTTATGTACCAAGTTAGAACGGGGTGGAATGGACGAGTTAATACTGGCGAATTGGGCTGGACGCGCAAGAGTTGCTGATAACAAGAGTTATGACCATCGTAGTGAAGAAGAGAAATGTGAAGATTATCGCACACTCTCACTTACCGAAAATTACAATGTCCTCGATAAAATCAAGACAAACCTTCCTGTTACTTATGAGGATATCGGGAAAAACCAGACAGGTGTTGCATTAGTTACAGAGCTTGGCGTGTGTGAACATGATTTTGCAATGATGCCATGTCAGCGCAATGGTGATTGTGAGACATGTAAAGAACTGGTTTGTATTAAAGGTTATAGCTCATCACTAGAATTATTGAAGAAACGTGAGCAAGAATCCAGCGAACAATTCAACCATGCGAAAAAAAATCACGAAATGGGAGCTTTTGGGGCCGATAGATGGGTTAGTAATTTAGGCTGGCGACTTTCACACTTGAGAACAAAGATTCGAATGCTTGAAGATAAGAGAATCCCTGACGGGACGCCACTACGAATACCTGATGAATATGACCCGAGCCCTATTAAAAATGCCCTTCTAGAAAAGGGGCTGAATACGAATGTTGCCACTCCAGAATCCATCACATTAAGTGACGATCTGCATGACTTATTGGGGTACTAAGTATGCCGAAGATAGTTATAACTCAAAACAATATTGAATCTGTTTTGAAGCTGGTTAGGATGTGGCAAGGAAAGCTGACATGGGATTTACTTTGTGAAAAAGTGGCTTCTGAATTGGGAGTTGAAAGCATAGAGCGTCAATCATTAGCTAGCTATAGCGCAATTCAAGAGGCATATAGCAAGAAGAAGGAGGAACTGAGAGAGAAAAAGGAGAATACCCCAACTGACTACACACTCGAATACCTAAAAAACAAAGTTGCCTCTTTAGAGGACGATGTGGCGCGTTTGACTGAAATGAATAAGAAGTATAAGGAGCGATTCGTTCTCTGGCAGCATAACGCATACATCAATGGTATGCGCGTGGATAAGCTAGATGATGCGGTTGTTGTACTCAGTAAGCCTCTGCCAGCGCTAAACCGATCTGCTAGTAATCGTGACGGTAACAAGTAGGAGAGTGCTGTATGGCAAATGGTCAGCAAAAGGCAGAACAGAACGTACTCAACTTCCAGGCTTGGGCTGCAAGCATGACCGATCAGGGATTTCGTCATATCATCTATCGGGGTAAGTTAAACCGTGGCGAGGTAGCAAAGGGGATTGGTTGTGCGAAATCTGTTTTGCTGCAAAACCCGATTGTCTGTCAGCTATTGGCCGATCTTGAAGATGAACTGAGAGCACGAGGCGTATTGCCTGCTTCTGTAGTATCGAGAGATCACCCTGAACAGCTCAGTTATGACCAGAACACAAAGATAGATAAGCTGAAAGACAAACGCCTGCTCTCCTTAGAGCAAGAGAACATTCAGTTAAAAGCCGAGATCGATCTGCTAAGAGCGAAGATTTCTCGCTACGATGAGCTTGATCAGGTGCTTGCTGAGCTAGGTAAGTTGCCACGATGGGACTAAGCCTTTACACCCTAAAAGTGACCAGTGTCAGTGAGTTCCAGTCGTTGCAGGCTGGATATGTCTATTTCCGTGGTGTGCCATTTGATGCTGATAAGCGACTAACCACAGCTAAGGTAGTTTTTGCCAAGGTTAAGAATGACATTTTACCCATGATCCCTACGGTTGGTCAGCAATGGGTAGTACAGGGTAATGCAACACAACGAGTAGCAGAAAAAAATGGATATCGTTATATCGCTATAGATCTTGATGTCATTTCAGCAAAAGTCACCATGCCAGACTGTGGAGAAACATTTATCTCATTCTTGAGTTCATGTGCAGACTTTAAAGGTGTCGGGGAAGTTAAGGCACGAGAAATTTGGAGTAGATTTGGTAAGGCCATTTATTCCATTCTTACTAATAAAGACATGGCTTCGTTGTTGGATGTTTTGTCAGAAAACACTGCTTTAGCATTGATTGATAGTTGGGCCAAATACAGCAATCTACAGTATATGGAGTGGTTTGCTGAACATAGCATACCACCTGCGATTTCTGGTAAGGTTATTCGGTATTATGATAAATCATCCATAAGGTTAATTCAGAGAGATATATATCGTTTGCTTGCTTTTGGGATGACCTTTGACCAAGTTGATTCGATCGCTGTTGCAAAGTTTTCAATTCAGAACAATGACCCAAGACGTTTGGTTGCAGCAGTAGAACAGGCGTTAGATAAATGGACTGCGAAAGGGCATACATATGCCGACTACAATACCATTCGCAGGATTCTAGCTAATATTCTCAAAGATAACGCTCTAGTTGATGAGGCGTTATCAATATCAAAGTCAAACGGCGCATATATTGTCAGTGACGAGGGTTTTTATCATCCAACAGGCATGCTAGTTATTGAGAGTGTCATCGCCAAGCGATTCAAGAAATTAGCACAGATTAAGACCTGGGATTCATCTCATGATGACGCTTATGATGGTGCATCCGCTGTTGGTGAGTATCCATTAACAGTCAAGCAAAGAGAGGCACTCTATAATGCATTGAGTTACGGCATTTCAGCAATTTTTGGTGGAGCAGGGACAGGCAAAACCACTGTCATTAAATCCATTATTGTTGGTCTAGAAACACTTGGTTATCAGATTTACCCTATGGCCCTTTCGGGGCGAGCAGCGAAGCGACTGCGCGAAGCCACGGGAAGAAAAACAAGCACCATTGCTGCTTTTCTGAGAAAAGAGCCTGTATTGTCAGATAAAGTGATTCTGGTCATTGATGAGGCAGCAATGGTGGATGTGAAACTGATGTACCAGATCATTTCTCATATTCCTCCTTCTGTCCGAATTTTACTCGTTGGCGACCCAGATCAACTACCTCCTATTGGTGGTGGATTGGTATTACATGCTATTCAAAAGTCCAATGCTATAGTCAAGACAACGCTTGATATCGTTCAAAGACAATCTGATGAAAGTGGTATTCCTGAGTATTCTAATTATGTAAAGGCTGGGATTGTTCCATCTCAATTATCAAAGCAGAAAGTATTCTTTCATGATGTATCTGAGCAGGATATTAATTTTGTTGTGACAAAGCTATATGCTGAGTCGCCAGATATAACTCAAATACTTGGAGCAACATACAGCAAAAAATATGGTGGCATCGATGCTCTGAATTTGCTGTGTCAGCAATCAGTTAACCATGATGGTTGCTCACTAATGTTTGAAATTGATGAACAGAAGTATGGGTTAAACATTAAGGTTAATGATCCCGTCATATTCGTCCAAAACAATCAGTCAGTAGATATTCAGAATGGAACGCTGGGAAAACAGATTGATGTCAATCAGACAGAGCATGGTTTTGGCAAGGTTAAGATAGATGATGGTCGCGAAATTGATTTGACCATGAACTTAATTGACCACATTAGATTAGCCTATTGCATCTCCTTGCATAAGGCCCAAGGCAGTCAGTTTGATAGGGTGATCATCCCTATCGTGCCTAGTTCAGTAATGGATCGAGGATGGATATATACAGCAATAACCAGAGCAGTGAAAGAGGTTCATATTGTTGGGTGCCCTGATTTATTTGCTAAACATATACAACGTCCATCAAAGTCGCATATTAGGCAGGTATTTTTATCTAAATTGCTAGACATGGGAAATTAGAGCTTTGTGTAGTTTTGATGTGTTCGCTGTTTTTTAAAGAGTTTTGCTGGTTATGTCATACCAACGTCTGGCTAGGGAAGGTGCGAATAAGTCATATGGCACGAGAGCATTTACTGGTAACCCATTGATATTAAATGACTAAAATTTTCATTTTTTGTTCTTGGGATACTTGTTCGCACTTTCCTTAGACGAATCGCCGTCTATGAAAGAGTGTCAGGGATTTATTAAGAAACACTTAAGCTGGATGGCGCCATGTGAAAAAATTTAACATTGATGAGTAGCGAATTGTGGAGTGTCAAATGGACTCACAAACTGGGTGGTTCTACTGGGCTTTCTTGTCTGCAATTTTTGCTGCTCTGACTGCAATTTTTGCGAAGGTAGGGGTGGAGGGGGTTGATTCTGACCTTGCAACTTTGATCCGCACAGGAGTGATCATCGTTGTTTTATCAGCATTTATTGCTTACACAGGGAAGTGGGCCAATCCTTTTGGTCTAACACCAGAGACTTGGATTTTTCTTACTCTGTCAGGTTTAGCAACAGGCGTTTCTTGGGTCTGTTACTTTCGAGCACTCAAGATTGGTGAGGCTTTTAAGGTTGCCCCAGTAGACAAGCTCAGCCTTGTCCTGGTTGCTATTTTTGCTTTCACTTTCCTTGGTGAACGACCATCGGTCAGAGAATGGCTGGGCATTGGCATGATCGCTGGCGGTGTCTTGCTATTGGCTTTCAAGCGATAGAAAGCTGAACGAAGCGCATCTTAAGACTTCCTTAATTTTAGCTGTGTATCATTTCGGATAAGACATTTGTGATTAAGATCGCATTTTTATCAGTAAATGACAAAATGCCGCTTAAGCTCACGTACAGCTTTGTTACCATTCATTTTCAACATAAAGACAAGATGTCTCGTTAGAAAGTGATTGTTGGACTATTAATGGAGTAAGTATGCCTTCCCTTATAAAAATAAAAATTGTTCCGCTTATGTTCTTTTTGGCACTGTATTTTGCATTTATGCTGAACTGGCGTGGAGTTCTCCATTTTTACGAAATCCTTTACAAATTAGAAGATTTTAAGTTTGGTTTCGCCATTTCATTACCAATATTGCTTGTTGCAGCGCTTAACTTTGTATTTGTTCCATTTTCGATACGGTATTTAATAAAGCCTTTTTTTGCACTTCTTATCGCACTTAGTGCAATCGTTAGTTACACAATGATGAAGTATAGAGTCTTGTTTGATCAAAACATGATTCAGAATATTTTTGAAACCAATCAAAATGAGGCGTTAGCATATTTAAGCTTACCAATTATAGTATGGGTTACTATTGCTGGTTTTATCCCTGCCATTTTACTTTTCTTTGTTGAAATTGAATATGAGGAAAAATGGTTCAAAGGGATTCTAACTCGTGCCCTATCGATGTTTGCATCACTTATAGTGATTGCGGTTATTGCAGCACTATACTATCAAGATTATGTGTCAGTGGGGCGCAACAATTCAAACCTCCAGCGTGAGATTGTTCCAGCCAATTTCGTTAATAGTACCGTTAAATACGTTTACAATCGTTATCTTGCTGAACCAATCCCATTTACAACTTTAGGTGATGATGCAAAACGGGATACTAATCAAAGTAAGCCCACGTTGATGTTTCTGGTCGTTGGTGAAACCGCTCGTGGTAAAAATTTCTCGATGAATGGCTATGAGAAAGACACCAATCCATTTACCAGTAAATCTGGTGGCGTGATCTCCTTTAATGATGTTCGTTCGTGTGGGACTGCAACCGCTGTATCTGTCCCCTGCATGTTTTCCAATATGGGGAGAAAGGAGTTTGATGATAATCTCGCTCGTAATAGCGAGGGTTTGTTAGATGTGTTGCAGAAAACGGGGGTCTCCATTTTTTGGAAGGAGAACGATGGCGGCTGCAAAGGCGTCTGCGACCGAGTTCCTAACATCGAGATCAAACCGAAGGATTACCCAAAGTTCTGCGATAAAAACACATGCTATGACGAGGTTGTCCTTCAAGAGCTCGACAGTGAAATTGCTCAAATGAAAGGGGATAAGCTGGTTGGCTTCCACCTGATAGGTAGCCATGGCCCAACCTACTACAAACGCTACCCTGATGCTCATCGTCAGTTCACTCCTGACTGTCCACGCAGTGATATTGAAAACTGCACAGATGAAGAGCTCACCAACACCTATGACAACACCATCCGCTACACCGATTTCGTGATTGCAGAGATGATTGCCAAGTTGAAAACCTACGAAGATAAGTACAACACCGCGTTGCTCTACGTCTCCGATCATGGTGAATCACTGGGAGCATTAGGGCTTTACCTGCACGGTACACCGTACAAGTTTGCACCGGATGATCAGACCCGTGTTCCTATGCAGGTGTGGATGTCACCTGGTTTCATCAAAGAAAAAGGCATGAATATGGAATGTTTGCAGAAAAATGCCGCAGCCAATCGCTATTCTCATGACAACATATTTTCTTCTGTCCTGGGAATATGGGATGTGAAGACGGCTATCTACGAACAAGAATTAGATATCTTTAAGCAATGTCGGAATAATTGAGTTGCGAATCGTTGATATTTTAATGAAGTGGTTTTTATAGAAATAGACGTTTAACAGGTAATTGTTATGTTTTCAGCTGTCAGAATAAAAGTTGTTCCATTTGTACTGCTATTGGCTTTGGTATTCGCATTTTTGCTGAACTGGCCCGTTCTGCTCCATTTCTATGACATATTGTCTAACATCGAGCACTTCAAAATAGGGTTTGTAGTTTCAATCCCATTCCTACTTGTTGCTGCATTAAACTTCGTCTTCATGCCATTCTCGATCCGCTTTCTGATGAAGCCGTTCTTTGCATTCCTGTTTGTTACAGGTTCTATCGCCAGTTACACCATGATGAAATATCGTGTGTTGTTTGATGGTGATATGATCCAGAATATATTTGAAACAAACCAAAGCGAAGCTTTTGCATACGTTAACGCTCCAATAATAATCTGGGTTATTTTGACCGGTTTGTTACCCGCAGCATTGATATTTTTTGTGAAAATTGAGTATGCATCTACCTGGTACAAAGGTATCGCCCAGCGATTGTTATCTATGTTTTTCTCTTTGGTAATAGTTGGGATAATTGCTGCCTTGTACTACCAAGATTACGCATCAATTGGTCGTAACAATCAGACTCTAAATCGTGAAATCGTTCCAGCTAACTTCATGTATAGCACCAGTAAGTACCTGTATAGACGCTATATGGCAGAGCCCATCCCTTTTGTTACTTTAGGTGATGATGCCACACGGGTTACGAAAAAGGACAAACCAACATTGATGTTCCTGGTTGTTGGTGAGACTGCTCGTGGTAAGAACTTTTCAATGAATGGCTATGAGAAAGATACCAACCCATTCACAAGTAAGTCTGGTGGTGTGATCTCCTTTAACGATGTCCGCTCCTGCGGGACAGCAACCGCTGTATCCGTCCCCTGCATGTTCTCCAATATGGGGAGAAAGGAGTTTGATGATAATCGCGCTCGCAATAGCGAGGGCCTGCTAGATGTGTTGCAAAAAACGGGGATCTCCATTTTTTGGAAGGAGAACGATGGAGGCTGCAAAGGCGTCTGCGACCGAGTACCTAACATCGAAATCGAACCAAAGGATCACCCTAAGTTCTGCGATAAAAACACATGCTATGACGAGGTTGTCCTTCAAGACCTCGATAGTGAAATTGCTCAAATGAAAGGGGATAAGCTGGTTGGCTTCCACCTGATAGGTAGCCATGGCCCAACCTACTACAAGCGCTACCCTGATGCTCATCGTCAGTTCACCCCTGACTGTCCACGCAGTGATATTGAAAACTGCACAGATGAAGAGCTCACCAACACCTATGACAACACCATCCGCTACACCGATTTCGTGATTGGAGAGATGATTGCCAAGTTGAAAACCTACGAAGATAAGTACAACACCGCGTTGCTCTACGTCTCCGATCATGGTGAATCACTGGGAGCATTAGGGCTTTACCTACACGGTACACCGTACAAGTTTGCACCGGATGATCAGACCCGTGTTCCTATGCAGGTGTGGATGTCACCTGGATTTACCAAAGAGAAAGGCGTTGATATGGCGTGTTTGCAGCAGAAAGCCGCTGATACTCGTTACTCACACGATAATATTTTCTCATCTGTATTGGGTATCTGGGACGTCAAAACATCAGTTTACGAAAAGGGTCTAGATATTTTCAGTCAATGTCGTAATGTTCAATAAATTACATTATTGGGGGCTCAGGCCCCCAATCATCTGTTAAATAATAGGTTTATTACTATTGTCCGTGTATTTCATGGTTGAAATTTTTAACGGGCAAATCAGAAAGAGGAAGGGAAAGTGCGAACAAGTATCCCACGAACAAAAAATGAAAATTTTAGTCATTTAATATCAATTGGTTACCAGTAAATGCTCTCGTGCCATATGACTTATTCGCACCTTCCTTAGCTACACAGTGTCATAGAAGATTAGAGCCAGGTCACTCAGCAGATCCAAACGCGATATCGCTCACGTCTTTTTGAATAATGCTATTTCTATAATCATCTTGGTGCCAAAAACAGTGGAGCTGATGCTGGGATTGAGAGATAATTCTCCAGATATAAAAATGTGATACATGAGGCTATCAATGAACGATTTTTTGAAAATTCTGCTGAATATCCGTAGCCTTCGTGCTGCATTGCGTGAGCTCTCTTTTGAGCAGTTGGTCGAGGCTAAAGACAAATTTGACGAAATCTATGCCGAACGTGAGCATCAAGAGAGCAAAATCAGAGCTGAGTCAGCCGAGCGCCTGCAAAAACTGGCTGAGTTTACCGAGCTGCTGAAAGAAGCTGGCATAGATCCGAGTGAGCTGGTTGGTACTGCGGCTCCGGCGAAAGCTGACGGTTCAGCTAAAGCGAAACGCACTCCTCGTCCAGCAAAATACCGCTATACCGAGGATGGTCAGGAGAAGACCTGGACTGGTCAGGGTCGTATGCCTAAAGCTATCGCGGCAGCTGTTGAAGGTGGTAAAGCGCTGGAAGATTTCCTGATCTAATACTGATAGCCCATGCAGTATTGCGTGGGCCTTTCATTCTGTTTTTAGTAGGAGCCCGTATGGGGAGAACATTAAAGGACATCATCTCATCCGAATCACCCGAGGTTGTCCAGAGAGCCAAGGCTCTTGCCGAATAACAACTGGTACGTCTCAGTATAACCAAATTGCTTTCAAATCTCGGTACAGGTGATGTTCCTGCAATAGATCCCGATGTTCTCGATAGTTTGTTGTCGCTCAAAAAATCAGTTGAGAGCCATGACTGTCGGTTAAGGAAAGTGCGAACAAGTATCCCACGAACAAAAAATGAAAATTTTAGTCATTTAATATCAATGGGTTACCAGTAAATGCTCTCGTGCCATATGACTTATTCG